>JAUQZC010000131.1 GCA_030587435.1 Candidatus Baldrarchaeota archaeon
GGTTATGTCAGTAGTTAATGTCGACGAAAGAGGAAGACTTACACTACCTAAGGAGACTGGTGTAAGAAAAACGAGAGCAGTGGTTATCCCGGCTGGAAGCTTCATAGTTATAGTGCCATTACCTCCAAAACCAAGTGAATACGCTAAAAACTGGCTTAAAACGGAGAAAGAGAGAAAAGAATTGAAAAAGGAAGCCGAAAGACTTGCTAGAGAAGATGCTGTTAAAAGAGCTAAAAGGAGAAAACAACTATGATGATTGAAACAGATACGCTTTACGCTTATGTTAAACCTAAAGATTGGCTTAAACCAGTTGCCATAAAGCTGATTCAAAAGATCGAAGACGGATCTTTTGGAATTGTATATGTTCCAAGAGAGGTTTTACATGAACTATACTACGTATCTATGGAAGAAGGCGTCTCAATCGATGAATTTATAGCAAGAGCAGCGGCAGTCACAGCAATAAAAAACCTAGTTTTCGTAGAAACAGATTATACTATAGATTTGCTTGCTTTCACATTAATGCGACAATACAACCTAACTTCGATATTTGACGCCTACTATGCGGCCACAGCACTAAACAAGGTACCAGACCACACAATAATTTCAACAGACACCATATTCGACAAAATACCTGGAATAAAAAGAATAGACCCAAGAAAACTAGTGGAGACAAATTTACAAACAAAGTAAAGCTCCTTAGTTCTCATATTTTCTGCTTCTCTCTCGCGTCTCCCCTAAGAAATATTTGGACATGTACTGGTTAAAAACGAAAGGAGAAATGAAAACATGGCAGAAAGAGGCTTACTAAGGGATGGCGTTGAAAGAGTTAGGAGGATGAGGAACATTATCGAAAGTAATCGAAATGATGCTTATATATTTTGGCGTTGGCGAAATGATAATGGTGATAAGGTTGAAAGTTGATAAACAAGGAAGAATCTTTATACCAAAGGATATTCGTGAAAGAAAAGGGCTAAAAGGCGAAGTTGAGGTTGTTGAAGTTGAAGAGGGTTGTTAATTCGGCCTTTCCGAAAGGGTTGGGACAATTTATTTGCTAAAAGAGTTAGGGTTGATTGGAGTAAAGCTTTAACGGTTTCCTTGGAGGATGTTTCAGTAGATGACCTTCTTTTCGGTGAAGGTTAGCAATGGAGAAACTGATTGACTCAAATTTGCTCATATATACTCTTATTGAGGATCATCCTGCCTCATCTGTCTGTGAAGCATTTATCGGAAGGGAAAACCGTTATAGAAAATTGTACAATGATGTTGACTCCGTTGAAGTATTTCACGTTCTTTGGAGAATTTATGGGTTATTAAACAACTACTCTTTTAAGCTAAATTTAAATTTGTAGAGGATTTTATAGTCACCATGCTGGTAAAAACGGGTGGCATGCAGATATCATATGTTTGTTGTTATGTTTTCTGGTAGGTCTAGGATTTTCACTACGCCTTTCACTTTATCATCTAATATGAAGTGATATTCCAGTGTTCTTTCTTCTTCGTTCCATTTACAGGTGACAGTTAATTTTGTCGTCATCATTTTCCCAAAGAACTCTGAGAAAACAACCTCATTGACGTCGCTTATTCCTTTTGGACTCATAATGCGTACATAAATAGATTTACCTTCAATTCTATCCAAAACTATTCTTTTACTACTTAAAAAGATTGAATTAAGAATGTAGTTAAATAGTTTATTAAATTCTGTGTGCTTAGACAATTGCAAACCTCAGTTTACTGTTTTAACACTAGATAATAACGGATAAAGTAATCATAAATTTTGTTTCGGAGAGCTTTAAAGATAAAAGTGTAATGGAATATTAAATCTATACTCATGTTTGCGGCTTTATTGAATATAGCAGTGATGTTATTGCAAGTATTTGTACTATTATGGAGAATACTACTGCTTGGAAAAGTAGGTTGTAATCTAAGAAAATGCCGAAAATTGTTCCACTTAGTAGGAAGCCTAGCCCATAAACAGTGTTAAATATTCCGTATGCTGTCCCCCTTACCTCTAGAGGTGTTAAGTCAGCTACAGCAGATCTGTAAATTGATTCCTGCATACCTAAGACAACACCGAAAGATATCACAGCAAGAATTACTCCAAGAGGATTTTGCATTATAATAAATATTGTTGGAAGCACTGATAATATGAAAGGTGCTAGTAAGAATTTTCGACCAACTTTATCATACATGTGTCCAGATATAGGTGCCGCTACTGCGTCAACCCCCTGTAAAGCTAAGTATAGTAGAGCTACTATCCACGCCTTTTCCTCGAAGACAAGCGAAGCAACATATAGTATTAATAGAACATGTATTAGCCCTGTGGTGTTGAGGAAAACCGCAAATGTATATGTTTTGAATTCACTTGTAAATTTTGATCCAAGTTTTTGTTCTTTTTCTCTTCTGAAAGAAGCTAACGCTTTATCCGTATAGGGTTTCAAACGTGGATATGCTAGAAATATAATTAAAATTAAAGCAAAATACGGGGCTAAAAGCGTTAAAAAAGTGTAAAAATAATTGTTGTCTGTCAAGTAAAGAACAGAGGCAACTAATATCGGACCTATTACTGCACCTAATTGATCCATTAACTCGTGAAAACCGAAGGCCTTCCCCGTTCCGACTCCTTTAGTAGTTACTGATAGTAAGGTATCTCTAGCAGGTGATCTAAGTGCCTTAGCTATTCTTTCGACAATTACAAGTAGCGCAGCTAGTAGCCATGGAACACCCATTATCGGAAAGTAACCAGCAAACGCCAGCAAAGGTATAGAAATTAGCAGTCCATAACCGAGGAAAACAAAAGGCCAATATGTTCTTTTAGCA
>JAUQZC010000145.1 GCA_030587435.1 Candidatus Baldrarchaeota archaeon
TCAAATCCCGGCCGGGGCGCCAGTACTTTATTTTACTGGGCTGAGAAACTTAGTAACCCCTTCTACGACCTATAATTATCCTTGTTAGTTATGGAGTTGTTAGTTGTGGTGCGAAAAAAATATAAGTTTGAAGTTTTCACATGGAATGAGAAGGTTTATAAGGATATTTGCATGATTGCTATGTTTACGATGAGAATGATTGCATTAACTTTTGCAAGTTTTGATTTTATGGTTTTAGAGGTTACTTCATAGTATGGAGGGTTATTTGTGGATAAGAAAAAGAGGAAAATTGATCTGTTTTCCCATGAACTTGTACCAAAACACATATTATTGAGCAAGGAGGAGGCTGAAAAAATGCTTAAGGAGCTTAACATACGTCCTGAACAGTTACCTTGGATAAAGAAATCAGACCCTGCTGCAGTCGCTATTGGTGCGAAACCAGGGGATATAGTTAAAATCGTCAGGAAAAGTTCCACTGCGGGGGAGGTTATTGTCTATAGATATGTTATTGATAAATGATAACTAAATAATTGGAGGTTATCTAATGGAGAAGCTTTCAATTCAGGATAGATGGATTGTTATGAAAGCCTTTTTTGAGGAAAAAGGCTTAGTTAGACAACACTTAGATTCATATAATGATTTCATTGAAAGAGGAATGCAACAAGTTGTTGATGAAGTTGGTAAGATAGAGCCTGAAATCGCCGATTTTTACGTCAAATTAGGAAAAATAGAAGTTGGTGAGCCAATTATTAGAGAAGCAGATGGATCCACTAGAAAAATTTACCCCATGGAAGCTAGAATACGTAACCTAACTTATGCGGCTCCAATATATCTTGAAATGACGCCGGTTTACGCTAATGGAAAGGAAGGGAAAACCGAAAAAATTTACATAGGCATGATGCCTATTATGTTAAAATCTAAGAAATGTCCTCTGTCAAAAATGAGTGAGAAGGAACTCATTAAAATAGGAGAAGATCCAAAAGATCCTGGTGGTTACTTCATTATTAATGGGTCTGAACGGGTTCTGGTTACTCAAGAAGATTTAGCGCCAAACCGCATTCTTGTGGAGGAAGGTACAAGCGGTAGCGCTGCAACACACATTGCTAAAGTTTTTTCGACAGCAAAAGGATTTAGAGCTCCTGTTACATTAGAGAGGCGAAGAGATGGATCCTTGAGAGTTTCCTTCCCATACGTTCCTGGTAAAATTCCACTTGCAATTCTCATGAGAGCGTTAGGATTAGTAACTGACAAGCAGATTTCCGATGCTGTTTCTGATGACCCAGCAATTTTAAGACAATTAATTCCAACACTTGAGGAGGCTGCTCCACTTTACGTAGTCAATAACCCTGAAAAAACGATCGAAAATGCTCTTGACTATATTGGTAAACGAGTTGCAGTTGGGCAGAAACGCGAATACAGAATTACTCGTGCTCAACAAGTGTTAGATAGATATCTTTTGCCGCATATTGGCACCGAATCTGAGGATCGTATAAAAAAGGCTTATTACTTGGGTCAAATGGCTCAAAAGCTACTCGAATTAGTCTTAGATAGAAGAAAACCAGACGATAAAGATCACTATGCTAATAAGAGATTAAAACTTGCTGGTGATCTACTCATCAGCCAGTTTAGGGTTGCATTTCACAACTTATGCAGAGATATAAAGTATCAGCTTGAAAGAACAACTGTGAGAGGCAGAAAACCCCACATTAGAACCGCTGTACGCGCTGATGTTATTACCGAGCGGTTAAGACATGCTTTAGCCACCGGTAATTGGACTGGCGGCAAAGCCGGCGTAAGTCAATTACTTGACCGTACAAACTATATGTCTGCTCTAAGCCATCTTAGACGTGTTGTTTCTCCCCTTAGCAGAAGCCAACCGCATTTTGAAGCTAGGGATCTTCATCCCACACATTGGGGTAAAATATGTCCAAACGAAACTCCTGAAGGACCGAATTGTGGCCTAGTGAAAAACCTTGCATTAATGGCATATATTTCCGTTGGCGTAGACGAGAAAGCTATTGAACGTCTACTTTACGACCTCGAGGTTCAACCTATTGAAGAAGCTAGAGGCAAAGGTAGACAAAAAGGTGCACGCGTCTTTCTTAACGGGAAGCTCTTAGGTATTTATGTCCAGCCAGAAATACTGGTAAATAAAATCCGACAAATGCGTAGAAAGGGAGAAATTAGCCCAGAAGTTAATATTGCCTATTATCCTGATGTGAATGAAGTGCAGGTAAATTGCGATGCTGGACGTGTTAGAAGACCTTTAATAATTGTGGAAGGTGGAAAACCGAAGCTTACAAAGGAGCACGTCGAGAAATTAAGAAATAAGGAATGGACGTTCAGCGACTTGGTTGAAAGAGGTATTATTGAATATTTGGATGCTGAAGAAGAAGAGAATGCCTATATAGCGTTAAATCCTGAGGATATAACTCCCGAACACACTCATTTAGAGATAGAACCTTCAACCATCCTTGGAATAACAGCAAGCCTAATACCCTATGCTGAACATAACCAATCTCCAAGAAACTCATATGAAGCAGGCATGGCAAAACAAGCACTTGGACTCTTTGCAGCCAATTTTAGATATAGAGTTGACACGAGATCTCACATTCTTCATTATCCACAAATACCTATTGTTAAAACAAGAGCTATGGACGTAATAGGATACGATGAACGTCCTGCCGGGCAGAATTTCATTGTTGCCGTTTTATCGTATGAAGGATACAATATTGAAGATGCCCTAATAATTAATAAGGCGTCTATCGA
Organism: Candidatus Baldrarchaeota archaeon; assembly: GCA_030587435.1. The sequence continues at coordinate 2,770 of JAUQZC010000145.1, forward strand.
GAGAGGTTTGGCTAGATCAACTTTCTTTAGATGTTATGAAGCCGAAGAAAGGAAGTACCCAGGAGGACAGGAGGACAGATTTGAAATACCGGATAAAAGCGTTAGGGGATACAGAGCTGCCGAATACTACAAAAACTTGGCTGAAGACGGGATTATTGAGCCAGAAATTGAGGTAAGAGGCGGAGACGTTCTTATAGGCAGAACAAGCCCTCCAAGATTTCTAGAGGAATATGCTGAGCTCGAAGTAACAACGCAAATAAGACGTGAAACCTCGGTAAGCACGCGTCATGGAGAAGGAGGTATTATAGATACAGTTATACTGACGGAAACCGCCGATGGCAGTAGACTTGTTAAAGTTAAAGTCCGAGATGAGAGAATTCCTGAGTTAGGCGATAAATTTGCATCAAGACACGGTCAAAAAGGTGTATTAGGACTTATAGTTCCCCAAGAAGATATGCCATTCACTGAAAGTGGCATTGTGCCCGATTTGATAATTAATCCACACGCTATACCCTCACGTATGACATTAGGACAGCTTATAGAATCTATTGCAGGAAAGGTTGGAGCTCTAGCTGGTAGAAGAGTTGATGGCACTCCATTTTCAGGAGAAAAACTTGAAGATCTTGCACAGGAACTCAAGAAATACGGGTTTAAATATAATGGTAGAGAAGTCATGTATGACGGCATAACAGGGAAGAAATACGAAGTTGATATTTTCATCGGTATAGTTTACTACCAGAAGCTTCACCACATGGTAGCTGACAAAATACATGCAAGAGCAAGAGGACCAGTTCAAATACTTACGAGACAACCAACCGAAGGAAGGTCCAGAGAAGGTGGCCTACGTTTTGGCGAAATGGAACGAGATTGTTTAATAGGACATGGAGCGGCAATGTTACTTAAAGATAGGCTTTTGGAAGGGTCAGACAAGACTGACATCATCATTTGCGAGAAATGCGGATTCATTGCGTACTATGATAGAAATAGAGATAGATATTATTGTCATATTCACGGAGAAGATGGAGTATTTTCAAGAGTATCTGTTTCATATGCATTCAAGCTTCTTTTACAGGAATTAATGGCTTTGTGCATAGCCCCTAGACTTATACTTGAAGAAAAGGCGTAATGGAGGAAAATAAATGAGTTTATATCGTCCACCCAAAAAAATTGGGGCAATAAAATTTGGGCTTCTCTCACCCGAAACGATTAGAAAAATGAGTGTAACAAGGATAATTACTCCAGATACTTATAGTGAAGACGGTTTACCTATTGATTCTGGTTTAATGGATGGAAGGCTTGGAACTATAGAACCTGGACAAAGATGCAAAACATGTGGAAATAGAATTGGCGAATGCCCTGGACATTTTGGTCATATAGAACTTGCAAGACCTGTTATTCACGTAGGATTTGCTAAAACAATTTATAAAATATTAAGAGCTACTTGTAGAAAGTGCAGTAGAATACTATTGCCAGAAGAAGAATTAGAAGAGTTTAAGAGAAGAATGGACGAATATGAGAAGCGATGGGGAGGGCTAAGCGAGGAAGTTTCAGAAGAACTAATAAAAAAGGCGTCTAGAGTTTCTAAGTGCCCTCATTGTGGTGAGACACAATTTAAAATAAAATTTGAAAAACCAACAACTTATTATGAGGAAACTAAGGAAGGATCGAGAAGGTTAACCCCTATAGAAATACGAGATAGATTAGAACGTATAACAGATGAGGATGCAAGGCTCCTAGGAATAAGTCCAAAGGATGCAAGACCAGAGTGGATGGTACTAACAGTTTTACCAGTGCCTCCAGTCACAGTTAGACCAAGCATAACCTTGGAGTCTGGAGTTAGATCCGAAGATGATCTAACACATAAATTAGTCGATATAATTAGAATAAATCAAAGATTAAGAGAAAATATAGAAGCAGGCGCCCCTCAACTCATAATTGAGGATTTATGGGAACTTCTACAGTACCATGTGATCACGTATTTTGATAATGAAGTTTCAGGAGTTCCACCGGCGAGACATAGGTCAGGAAGAGCATTAAGAACGCTGAGTCAAAGGTTAAAAGGAAAGGAAGGAAGATTCAGAAGCAACTTGTCTGGTAAACGAGTAGACTTCTCTGCACGTACCGTAATTTCTCCTGATCCAAACTTAAGCATTAATGAAGTCGGAGTTCCAATTGATATAGCAAAAATCCTGACCATACCCGAACGCGTCACTGAATGGAATATAGAAGAACTCAAGGAACTTGTAATTAGAGGACCTGACCAATACCCTGGAGCAAACTATATAATTCGTTTAGACGGAAGAAGAATAGATCTTAGATACGCTAGAGATAGAAGAGCATTGGCTGAATCACTAGAGCCAGGATTTATAGTAGAGCGACACCTAAAAGACGGAGACATCGTGTTATTCAATCGACAACCATCGCTGCATCGTATGTCGATTATGGCACATGAAGTCCGAGTATTACCATATAGAACCTTCAGGCTTCATCTTTGCGTATGTCCACCATATAATGCAGATTTTGACGGAGATGAAATGAACCTCCACGTACCCCAAAGTGAGGAAGCAAGAGCAGAAGCTAGAGTCTTAATGAGAGTGCAAGAACAAGTCTTATCACCAAGATATGGTGGACCAATTATAGGAGCCATCCAAGACTACATATCCTCAGCTTATTTATTTACAAGAAAAGATACTTTACTAACAAAAGAAGAAGTTTGCCAACTGCTTAGTGTGGCTGGTTATAAAGGCGATTTACCAGAACCGGCGATAAAAGAACCCCAACCTCTCTGGACAGGCAAACAAATATTTAGTCTATTCCTTCCTAAAGGACTAAATATTTCTCTTAGAGCAAGTGTATGCAGAAAATGTCCTGGAGGATGTTTAAAAGAAAAATGTCCATATGACGCCTACGTAGTGGTAAGGGATGGGCAACTCATCGCAGGAGTAATTGATGAGAAAAGTATAGGCGCATTTCAACCCGATAGCATTTTACACAGAATAATAAAAGACTTTGGAACAGACGCTGCAAGAGAATTTATCGACAAAATTGGAAGACTCTTAATAGAATTTATATCGAGAAGAGGTTTCACCATGGGAATCGACGAAGTTGAAATACCAAGAGTGGCAATGATCAGAATTCAGGAAATACTTAAAGAAGCAGAAGAAAAAGTAGATAAACTAATAGAAAGTTATAGAAGAGGAGAGCTTCAAAGATTACCGGGAAGAACATTAGAGGAGACCCTAGAAATGCAGATAATGAAGATGTTGGCCGAAGCTAGAGATAAAGCAGGTGATATAGCAAGCGAACATCTTGGACTTGAAAACCACGCAGTAATAATGGCAGAAACAGGAGCTAGAGGAAGCACGCTTAACCTAGCCCAAATGGCTGCATGCGTCGGTCAACAATCAGTTCGTGGCGAACGTATCAAACGTGGATACAGAAATAGAACGCTTCCACACTTTAAGGTGGGAGATTTAAGTGCCAAAGCACGAGGATTTGTTGCATCAAACTACCGCACTGGGCTTGATCCAATAGAATTCTTTTTCCATGCAATGGGTGGAAGAGAAGGGCTTGTAGACACGGCCGTAAGAACTTCTACAAGTGGATACATGCAAAGAAGATTAATAAATGCGCTTCAAGATCTAAAGGTTGAATACGACGGTACAGTGAGGGACGCCTCAAGCAGAATAATTCAATTAGTTTATGGAGAGGATGGTGTGGACCCTGCGAAGAGTGATCATGGGAAGGCGGTCAATATTGATATTATTATTGAAAAGGTCTTAAGTGAGAGTGAGTGAACATGACAGAAAATATCCAAAAGGAAATAGAGAAGAAACTCAAAGAACTACAAAAGAAAAATATTCTTCCTCCTCTAATCATCGAACAGCTTAGAGAAAAGTTATTACAATTGAAAATCACCAAAAAACAGCTTAATCGCATAATAGAAGAGGTTATTAAAGCTTATAAGATGGCACTAGTAGAACCTGGAGAGGCTGTGGGCACCGTTGCAGCTCAATCCATTGGAGAACCTGGTACCCAAATGACGTTGAGAACTTTCCATTATGCGGGAGTTGCTGAGCTTAACGTAACTTTGGGATTGCCACGTCTAATTGAAATAGTTGATGCTCGCCGAAATCCCTCAACACCAATGATGACAATTTATTTAGAAGAGGAATACCGTCATAGTGAAGAGAAAGCGAGAGAAATAGCGCAAAAAATAGAAATGACAAAAATAGAAAACGTGGCAAAAAACGTTGAAATTGATCTAGTGAATAGACGTATACTTATAGTGTTAGACCCTGAACTCATGAAAAACAAAGGAGTAAAGGTGGAAGAGGTAGCAGAACGACTTAAAAAACTTAAAAAGGGAGAAGTAGTTGTCGAGGATAACATAATATACGTTGAACGAAAAACCGAAAAACTGCCTGAACTTCAAAGATTACTAGAAAAAATAAGAAATCTTCAAATCAAAGGAATCAAGGGGATAACAAGAGTCATTATAAGAAAAATCAAGGAGACAAACGAGTATGTCCTTTATACTGAGGGTTCGAATCTAGCAGAAGTTATAAAAGTGCCGGGTGTTGATTTTACGAGAACAAAAACTAATAACATACATGAAATAGCTGAAGTGCTTGGCATCGAGGCAGCAAGAAACATAATAATAGAAGAAGCAATGGGAGTACTTGAAGAACAAGGTCTTGACGTCGACATTAGACACATCATGCTTGTGGCAGATCTAATGACGGCCACCGGGGAGGTAAAACAAATAGGAAGACATGGTGTAAGCGGTGAAAAACCAAGCGTCTTCGCTAGAGCTGCTTTTGAAGTCACCGTTAAACACCTCTTGGAAGCGAGCCTAAGAGGAGAACAGGACGTATTAAGGGGAGTAGCCGAAAACGTTATAATAGGTCAAGAAATTCCTTTAGGGACGGGTTCACTGGAACTACTAATGTATACCTTAAAGCATAAAGAGGGGGAAAGTTCAAGTGGTTGATATAGATAAAGCAATCCGAATGGCTGTAAGAACCGGAAAAGTAATTCTTGGAAGCAAGAGAACCATCCAACTAATCAAACATGGTAAAGTTAAACTTGCAATAGCGGCATCCAATTGTCCAGCTGAAATTAAAAACGATCTTGAATATTATTGCAAACTTTCAAATGTTCCAGTTTATATCTATGATGGAACAAGTTGGGATTTAGGAGCAGTTTGTGGAAAACCTTTCATGGTTGCCGCTATGGCAATTATTGACCCGGGTGATTCGGAAATATTAAAACTTGTGAAGGGAGAGAACAATGGCATCGAGTAAGGTAAAATTAACCACAGAAGAAATTCAATATATAACCTTTTTTGAAGGATTGACGGGAGCTGTGGCTAAAGACTGTATAATTGACGAGAATGCTGACAGAATAATTTTTGTAGTTAAAACCGGAGATCTGGGGCTAGCCATTGGAAAGCGCGGCGCAAATGTAAAAAAAATAAGAAAACTTCTCGGAAAACCGGTAGACATCGTTGAATACGCTGACACGCCGGAAGAATTAATTAAAAACGCTTTGTTACCAGCTAAAGTAAAGTCTGTGCACATAACTGAGCGAAGAGACGGTAAAAGGATCGCCATAGTTGCAGTAGATCCAAAAGACAGGGGGATAGCGATAGGTAAAAATGGAAAAAATGTTGCAAAGGCTAGAATACTTGTGCAAAGGCACTTCAACATAGATGATGTTATTATCAGTTAGGTTAACATTACTATTTTTGACAAAAAACTTAAATAAGGAGTACATAATCTAAGCTTCGCAACACTACACACTTAAAACTCCCACAGAAAGGTCCAGAGGTAAAATTAAATGACAGGATTAAAAGCACCAAGAGGAGAATTCGCAGCTAGAAAACTAAAAATGAAAAGACAAAAATTCAGATGGAAGAGCTGGGCATATAAACGAAGAATGCTTGGTCTAAGAGTAAAAGCAGATCCATTAGAAGGAGCTCCACAAGCTAGAGGAATAGTACTAGAAAAAGTTGGCATCGAAGCAAGACAACCTCATAGCGCCATTAGAAAGTGTGTAAGAGTACAACTAATTAAGAACGGAAAACAAGTAACTGCTTTCGTACCCGGCGACGGAGGACTACTATTTATCGAAGAACACGACGAAGTTATCATAGAGGGAATAGGTGGAAGAAAGGGAAGAAGCTACGGTGACCTACCGGGAGTAAGATGGAAAGTAATTAAGGTTAACGGGGTATCACTAAAAGCTCTCCTGGAGGGCAAGAAAGAAAAACCATTACGATAATCTGAATAATTTAAAGTAAAACCTAATACATTTAATATTAATTGATATATTGAATATTACACTGAAAGCCTCTTAGATAAATTTATATAATCACTTAACTATTTCCCAAAAAACAATAATATTAAAAATTTAACAATAAACTCTCTTTAGGAGGGAAGACAATATGTCCGAAAAACCACACCTAAACCTAGTAATAATTGGTCACGTGGACCATGGAAAATCCACACTAATGGGGCATCTCTTATACCTTGCAGGAGCCATAGATGAAAGAACGCTCAGAAAGTATGAAGAGGAAGCAAAGAAAATTGGAAAAGAGAGCTTCAAATACGCATGGGTTCTAGACAAACTAAAGGAAGAAAGAGAAAGAGGTCTAACAATAGACCTAGCATTTTGGAAATTCGAAACCAGCAAATATTACTTCACAATAATTGATGCTCCAGGTCACAGAGACTTCATAAAAAACATGATTACTGGTGCTAGCCAAGCAGACGCAGCAGTACTCGTAGTATCAGCCAAAAAAGGTGAGTTCGAAGCTGGAATAGGACCAGGCGGTCAAACAAGAGAACATGCCTATCTAGCATTCACGCTAGGAGTTAGCCAAATAGTTGTAGCTATTAACAAAATGGATGACCCCTCAGTAAACTGGAGCCAAGAAAGATACCAAGAAATAAGAAATGAAGTAGCTCAACTATTAAAAGAAATAGGGTATAAGGTAGACAAAATACACTTCGTCCCGGTATCCGCATGGACAGGGGATAACCTGGTAAAGAAAAGCGACAAAATGCCATGGTACGATGGCCCAACCCTTATGGAAGCTCTCGATCAATTTGAAGTACCACCAAAACCAATTGACAAACCCTTAAGGATCCCAATACAAGACGTTTACAGTATTACTGGTGTCGGTACAGTTCCGGTTGGAAGAGTTGAAACCGGTGTACTAAAAGTTGGAGACACGGTTGTATTTGAACCAGCAGGTGTAAAGGGAGAAGTCAAAAGCATTGAAATGCACCACGAACCCCTCCAACAAGCCGTACCAGGTGACAATATAGGATTCAACGTCAAAGGAGTTTCTAAGAAGGATATACGCAGAGGAGACGTTGCAGGACATCCTGACAAACCGCCGACGGTAGCAAAAGAATTTATCGGCCAAATAATAGTAATCTGGCATCCGACATCCATTGCACCAGGATATACCCCAGTACTTCATGCCCACACAGCACATGTTGCTACGCGGTTTGCTGAGTTACTAACAAAGATTGATCGAAGAACTGGACAAATTGTAGAAGAGAAGCCGGCATACCTAAAAAGAGGCGATGCAGCTTTAGTTAAATTTGTACCAACAAGACCCTTTGTAATAGAAAAATATGCAGAACTTCCGCAACTTGGAAGATTTGCTATCAGAGACATGGGTAAAACAGTTGCGGTTGGCATCGTGAAGGAGATCGTGCCTGCTAAATAACCTTTTATCTTTTTCTTCAGGTGACGCCAAATGCAGAAAGCGAAAATAAGACTCACATCGACTAATGCTCAACAAATTGAGGAGATATGTCAACAGATAAAAAACATAGCTCAAAGAACAGGGGTACATATTTCAGGACCAATACCACTGCCAACTAAAAAATTAAAAGTCCCCGTACGGAAGTCGCCATGCGGCGAAGGAACCGCAACTTGGGAACATTATATATTAAAGTTACACAAGCGACTAGTCATTATTGATGCGGATGAACGAACATTACGCCAAATTATGAGGATAAGAATACCCCCGGAAGTATTTGTCGAGTTAGAAGTAACGTAAACCCTAATTGCTTAGATCGTAGTTTTTGTTCCAAAATCGTAATTATAAATATTTGATTTATTGGATTTTTTCATTTTTACTGTTAGCAAATATTAATGTCAATTAATTATTTACGTACAGATTTCGGGACGTATTTCAACATTTTATGAAAATACTCCTTAAGGTTTAAAAACAAAAACTTCAATAAATCATGTGAAGAAGAAAATTTGCCTAGAGATGATAGTAGTGACCTATTGTGTTATGTAGGATGATGCGCCGGGGTAGCCAAGTGGACTACAGGTTTTATGCCGGTTAGGGCGCGGGCCTTGAGTGACGTAAATGGAAAAGTTTAAGATAGCCCGTGGCCCTTACGGGCCGCGTGGGTTCGAATCCCACCCCCGGCGCCATTATCTACCTAAAGGGGAATTGAATTTTAAGGGTGATTTTAATGACAGGCGGCTTCGAGTTTTTAGAGCATACTGCAGATGTTTACATAAAAGTATGGGGAGATACCTTGGAAGAGGCTTTTGAATGGGCAGCAGTCGCTATGTTTGAAGTTATGACAGACTTAAATAAAGTAGAGCCAAAGAAGAAACATGAAATTTCTGTTAATGCTGAGGATCTCTACGCGTTATTATACGAGTGGCTTGAAGAGCTACTTTTCATTTTTGGTTCGCATGGAATTGTTTTCTCTAAATTTAAAGTGCACAAGATAATACAAAAAGGAAATGACATGTATACATTGGTTGGTGAAGCTTGGGGTGAACCCTTTAGCATTGAAAAACATGATCAAAGAACAGAAGTAAAAGCCATAACTTACTCCTTAATGGAAATTGGTAAAACCAAGGATACGGGTCAATGGATCATTAAATTTGTGCTAGATATATAGTTTTGCAGCAAATTATCTAAATTTTAAAGTGATCTGATCTATTAACAATCTTGGTGTTACATTTCTCCCTTTTCTTAAAAGTCTGATAAATCCATTTTTCTGCAAAACAATAAGATCTTGATAAACATTCTTAATGTTTCTATTTAGATAACGCGCAAGGCTGGATATAGATTCAAATTCTTCTCTTCCCAAAACTATCAATATTTTAGCCTTTCCTTTGTTGACATCTTTTTAAAGAATCTATATCTTTCTCTTTAATTTCCTCCAGTACGTAATCCAGTTCTTCTCCTTCTTCGTATGCTTTATATGCATGTAACAATCTTCTCCACTCCAAATACTCCAACACTTCATTAAGCGTCGCCACCCCTTTACCTATTCTTTGCCCAAGGTTCTCTATATTTCCATATTTTAATTCGTAGATTCGTATTTTTGCAAGAACTTCATCAGGTTCCAGCCTCCTGAGAAAAACTACATTTATTTTCATCTAAATCACCAAGGAATTTGTAAGCATTTTTAATTTACACACTTTAGAAAACTTAAGATGCACGTTTTAAAACATAACCGTTAAGTTCAAAAATGTTTTTTCTGTCTATTTGAGAGGTGTTTTACATTGGAATACCCACCAAAGATAAAACCTTTTATTTCTATTTTCATACCAGCTTCTATCCTTGATGAGGTACCAGATCCTAAACAGAAGGCTATTAAAATCGGAATGATAGGCAGAGCTGCGGCTATTTTTCGAGTTGAAGAAATAGTTATATATCCCGATAAAATTGGAAAAGATTACGAAGAAAAATCAAAGTATATAGAAAATATGCTAAGATACATGGAAACACCGCAATACCTTAGAAAAAGACTGTTCAAACTTTCCAAAGAATTTAGGTATGTAGGTTTATTGCCACCTCTTGCTACACCTCACCACCCCCTCAAAAAGAAATTTGATGAATTAAGGAACGGAGAGATAAGAGAAGGCTTTGTGGTTAAAACCCTAAAAGGGAAAGCGCTTGTCGATGTGGGTACCGAAAAACTACTTCCAGTCGTTTTTAAAAACACAAAGATCTCAAGGGGGGAGAGAGTTACAATAAAAATCATTAAAAAGAATAAAAGAACATTAGGGGTACCTGTTTCAAAAAATGAAATAAACATCTACTGGGGATTTAAAATAACAACAGCAAAGGAACCACTTGGGGCATTTTTCAAAAAGTTTCACTATGATTTAGTAATTGCTACGTCGCGTTACGGGAAACTAATAACGGATATTTATGAAAGTATTATTAGTGATCTTGCTCGTGTAGATACGGTTGCATTGCTTTTTGGTTCTCCTCGAGAAGGTCTGCATGAAATTTTGAAAAGAGAATCAAAGAAACTTTCTGACGTAGCAGATTACATTGTTAATATGATTCCAGGGCAAGGTGTGCGAACTGTGAGAACTGAAGAAGCCATATATGCATCTTTAACTATCATAAATTTTCTGCAATTTTTATGTTTTAAAAAATAAGAAATGTGGCAGGTTCAGCGATAAAATTTTATTTAGTCATGAAGGGGAAAAATTTAAATGTCATGCTAAGGTGAGATAGGTAGTCTTTTAAGTCTTCAAGATAATTTCATTATCCCACCTAGAATTTAATGTTAAAGGAGGATGCAGCATGGGTCATCGAAAGAAGCATGCACCAAAAAGAGGGTCACTGGCATACTTACCACGTAAAAGAGCAGCAAGACCAATCGGTAGAATTCGTCATTGGCCCGAATATTTGGAGGAACCAACAATCTTAGGTTTTGCTGGATATAAGGCAGGAATGACGCATGCGGTTATCATAGAGAATGACCCCAATAGCCCATTTTACGGACACGAAATAGTAAAGCCCGTAACGGTAATTGATGCTCCACCACTCGTGACGTGCGCAATTAGAGCTTATGAACAAACCCCATATGGCCTCAGATCCATAGGGGAAGCTTGGTCAAGCAATCTAAACAAAGACCTTAGCCGAGTATTTCCTACACCTAAGAATCACGATACAGACAAATCATTAAAGAAATTAGAGGATGAATTAAATAGAATAGATGAATTAAGACTTATAGTTCACACCCAGCCAAGAATGGCATCAGGAATACCGAAAAAGAAACCTGATATCATGGAATATAAAATAGGTGGGGGAACAATCGAAGAACAGTTCGGATACGCAAAAAATGTATTAGGAAACGAGATAAGAGTTAAAGATGTTCTCAAAGAAGGAAGTTTTGTTGATGTTGTGGCTATTACTAAGGGAAAGGGATTCCAGGGTGTTATAGCAAGATGGGGAGTCCGAAGAAAACAACATAAGTCGAGAAAAACTGTCAGAGAAGTAGCAGCAATAGGCGCATGGCACCCCGCAAGGGTCCGCTATACCGTACCACGAGCTGGTCAAATGGGCTATCATCAAAGAACGGAATATAATAAATTAGTACTAAAAATAGGAGAAAATGGTCAAGAAATTACTCCGATAGGAGGTTTTCCTCACTATGGCATTGTACGAGGCGATTACGTAGTACTCTTAGGATCTTGCCCAGGAACCGTAAAACGTCTAGTCAGGCTTCGGTATGCAATTAGACCACCCAAAGAGACTATCAAGGAACCTTCACAAATAGTGTATATTAGCACTTTTTCCAAGCAGGGCAAATGATAGGAGGAGGAGAGATGATTGTTCGTATTTATGATTTAGAAGCCAAACCAATAGGAGAAATAACATTACCACGTGTATTTGCAACACCTTTTAGACCAGATGTTATAAGAAGAGCAGTAATATCCTCCATCTCGATGCGTATACAACCCTACGGAGTCGATAAAAGAGCTGGTAAACGCACAACAGCAGAGTCTTGGGGACCTGGATATGGCGTTGCTAGGGTGCCAAGAATCAAAGGAAGCCAATACTCCGCAGCTTCACGAGCTGCCTTTGCCCCAATGACCGTTGGAGGTAGAAGAGCTCATCCTCCAGTTCCAGAGAAAAAAATAGGTGAAAAAATAAACAAAAAAGAAAAAAAATTAGCATTATTTTCAGCCATAGCAGCAACTGCTATTCCATCTCTTGTTAAATCACGCGGACACATAATAGATCAAATACCCGAACTTCCACTAGTAGTTTCAGACGATCTTCAAAAACTTAAAAAGACCAGAGAGACGAGAGAAACATTCATAAAACTAGGAGTATGGCCTGATGTTGTCAGGGCAAAAAGTAGAAAGAGAGTAAGATCAGGCAAAGGAAAGATGCGTGGAAGAAAATATAAAAGAGCAAAAGGCCCCCTAATTGTGATAAGCGAAGACGAAGGTATTATAAAAGCAGCCAGAAACCATCCAGGTATTGATATTGTTCGTGTAGACTTATTAAATGTAGAACTTCTAGCACCAGGAGCCTGCCCTGGTAGGCTAACAGTCTGGACAAAATCAGCAGTCGAACAATTGAACAAATTTTCATTATAAGGAGGATTGATAATGGAATTTGACCCTCATAAAATAATTATAGCACCGGTGGTTACCGAAGCAGCGCTGGAATTAATCGAAAGAGAAAATAAACTCACATTCATAGTTGATCGGAGAGCTAATAAACCAACTATTAAAAAGGCAGTTGAAAGTCTTTTCAAAGTTAAAGTTGATAAAGTAAATACCTTAATTACACCCAATGGACGCAAAAAAGCCTATGTTAAATTAAGTCCAGAATATAGTGCAGCTGATATTGCAACCAAGCTGGGTATATTCTAATGGAGGTAAATAAATATGGGTAAGAGGATTCTTGTTCAAAGAAGGGGTCGTGGAAGTCCCACATTCAGGGCTAACACTCATAAGCGAAGAGGAAAAGTAAAATATCGTCCACTTTCCGATAAAGAAGTTAAAAAGAAAGTTGTAGGTAGGATAATTGAGCTTCTCCATGACCCTGGGCGAGGAGCCCCCGTTGCGCGTGTAAGATTTGAGGATGGAGATGAAAGGCTTATCTTGGTCCCTGAAGGGTCATATGTAGGGCAACTCATAGAATGTGGAATTGAAGCACCATTAAAACCTGGAAATGTCCTCCCTCTCGCACACATACCTGAAGGAACACTTGTCTGTAATATTGAGGGGGTTCCTGGAGACGGTGGAAAGTTTGCTAGAGCGTCAGGAACCTATGGGATTGTAGTAACGCATACCGCTGATAAAACATATGTACAACTTCCCTCTGGTCGAGTAAGAGCATTTAACCCAGCTTGCAGGGCAACGATAGGCGTTGTTGCCGGAGGCGGGAGAATAGAAAAACCTTTCGTTAAAGCAGGTAAAAAGTATCATCTCGTTAAAGCTAAAGGCTGGAAGTGGCCAATAGTAAGAGGGGTTGCAATGAATGCTTGTTCACATCCGCATGGCGGTGGTAGTCATCAGTCGCCTGGTAGACCAACAACGGTACCTAGAACAGCACCGCCTGGGAGAAAGGTCGGTCACATAGCTGCGCGTAGAACAGGGAGAAAGAAGAGATAGTTCTCATTTTTAAAACCTAAGTAATATTTAGATATTTCAGATATATTCCCAATCTATTTATAATATCACTCTCTTCTTTTAATCAAACCATATGGAGGTTTCTGATGAAGTTAATTACTGTACACTTACCTGAAGCTTACCTTGAGGGACTGGATAAGTTAGTTAAACGTAGAATGTATCCAAATCGCAGCGAAGCTATTAGAATAGCCATCAGAGACCTTCTAAAGAGAGAACTATGGGAACAAGTTAAGTTATGGGGGGATCGTCTCTGAAGGCGCTGATAAAAGATGCTCTGAACCATTCTAGGGTAGAAAAAGGTAGAACCTACGTGAGAGAACCTGGAAGGGCGAGAATAGTTGTTGTAGGAACTGGTGGCGCAGGAAATAACACTGTGAATAGACTAATGACCATTGGAATACAGGGCGCCGAATGCATAGCGGTAAATACCGACAAACAACACCTAGATAGTGTAAAGGCTCATAGAAAGATTCTGATAGGGGAAAACCTAACTAAGGGTCTTGGTGCTGGAGGATTTCCAGAAATAGGTGCAGCAGCAGCAGAAGAGAGCCGAGACATCCTTACTGAGGTTCTTTACGACACTGATTTAGTATTTATAACTTACGGTCTTGGTGGAGGAACCGGGACGGGTAGTGGACCCATAATAGCTGAGATAGCAAAGGAAAATGGAGCTATTGTTGTCGGCGTAGTTACCATGCCATTTAAAGTAGAACGTGCACGAGTAAAAAAAGCAAAAGAAGGGTTAAGAAAGTTAATTAAGAAAGCAGATACAGTTGTTGTAATAGACAATAATCGTTTATTGGAAATAGCACCAGATTTACCAATTGATGAAGCATTTAGCGTTGCAGACGAGATACTTGCAAACATGGTTAAAGGAATTACAGAAACCATTGCATTGCCTTCATTAATAAATCTTGATTATGCTGATGTAAGGGCCATTATGAGTAATGGTGAGGTTGCAATAGTAGGTTTAGGTGAAAGCAGTGGACATGACAGAGCAAGAGAAGCAGTAATGGATGCATTGCAAAGTCCTCTCCTAGATATTGACATTACAGGAGCGAAGGGAGCACTCATACATGTCAGTGGTGGACCAGACATGAGTCTACGGGAGGCAGCAAGATGCGCCGAGATAGTAGTTGAGAAAATGGATCCAAATGCGCAAGTCATATGGGGTGCTAGAGTAGATCCGCACTTGGAAGATCTATTACGTGTTATTCTTATAGTTACTGGAGTTAAAAGTCCTCATCTACTTGGCCCTAATGACGGGAACAATTTAGAACTTTTCGAAGAGGAATTTGGCGAATTAGAAGAAGATAGTTACCCCGGTATATCTAGAAAAACCGAAATTAAAAGTTTTGATGATGTTAGAGCACTATTAGATGGGAAGAAACTTTCCTTTACAGTAAAAGATGGAAAATTAGACCTAAAGAAACTAGTAGAACCACTAGATTAAAAATTACTTAAATTGCTATGTAAAATATACTTCTACAGTACTGAGATCTATTAAATTTACAATTATGTTATTTAAATCACAATAATATTTGTATATTTTTATAATATCTCAAATGTTTACTATTTTTCATTATAAAATTTTAGCCGAGGTGTTTATTCTTTTTTATAAAATCATAGATAACATTTTAGTCATTACACTTTATTTTTTAGTTTCTTCTACGAATTCATCATATATTCGCTTTACTCTTTCAGCCAATGGACCTTCCCCTTCAACTCCCTTTTCTGTAACCTTTATTTTATTGAACACAAGGATCATTCCAGCTTCTTCAAGGACTTTTACTGCACCTTTTTGTGGAAAAACCTTTTCTAGTCTTTCTGCAAGGGCTTTAAGATCGAATGGTTGTTCGATTTCTATGATTTCGGCAATATTATGACCGTATATAAATACTTTGTGATAAGTTTTTCCTTCACTATCTTTTACGTCCGACAAACATAAACTTAAACTCTTATCATCGTATCCTTCAAACTTTCCAATGTATTGCTTCCCAGTAACGGTAATTACATTTATATGCATCCCAAGCATTGCTGCAAGTTCCTTAAAGAACCTTCTAGTAACAGCACTATTTAACACTTGAAATACCCCCTTTATGTTTAATTACATATCTCAACAGTTTAATCACTTTTATACTAATAACACTTATCCCCCATATAGAGTGGGAAAGTATACCGAATTTCAATGTTCGTCTTAAATCAAATAAACTTAAATAATGCCTTTTTGTCTAATTTTGCAAAAAGAGACAACATTCACCTAAAATGTCATATTAAAAACTAAATTTTTGGTGAAACACTTTACTGCCGAGGCATCTAAAAATCACCTTTTGGTTTTAACCAGGTCAGTCCATATCATTTGGGGCACTTACTTTCACAAACCTCTCTTTCTCCAAGTTAATACCTTATCCCTCATATTGTCCAGTGTAAAGTTAAGCGTAATGTAAGTAACTTTAACAAACACTGTTAGTATCAGAAAACAGTAAAAATTTCATTTAGCATCCTTTAATTGATAAAAATGACTGAAAGCAAATTTCTTTGTGATGAATGTAATGGTGAAATTATAGTTCACCACGGTCAATTAGTGTGTTCACGATGTGGGCTTGTTATTGGACCACAATATCTCCCACCTATAATAGATTTATCCTCTTCGGAAGAAAGCCTAAATATTTCATCCAAGCAGTACGCATCTCTTGGCTCTCGAGTTCATATAATAGATGGGCTAGGAAGCTACATAGACTATCATGTAACGCCATTTTTCAAGGATAGGTATGGAGAGTCTCTTGGACCAGCTAAGCAACGTCTATTTAGAAGACTAAAATATAAATATGACCTAAGAGCTAGGATTATTGGAAACGAAACAAACTATAGGGCGTTAAGAACCCTAAACAGGGCATGTTCCATTCTACAATTACCTAATCCCGTAAGAGATAGAGCAGCATATTATTATCAAAAGGTCTCTAGGAAGTATAAAGATTTAAAAGAAGAGTCAACAAACCACATAGTTCTTGCAGCTGCATGTCTTCTTCTGGCTATAAGAGAGTACAAACATATGGCTCCCATAACAGTTCAAGAGCTAATTGAAGTATTTAAAAACCTTGGACATCGTGTAAGTGTGCGCCGTGTTGTGAGAGAGATTTTTATCGTAAAAAAGGCCGTCGGTCTAAAAAAATATGTAAGAAGAAGCGAAGATTATATCTATAGGATCATCTCTTCCATAGTTAACTCAGATGAAGTAATTACTCAGCTAAAAAACTTAGGTATTTCACAGGAATGGTTCAAACGACACCTTATTAAAGAAACACTCCAAATACTTAAAACTCTAGACTTTTCTGTTCGTAAGGGACGAAATCCATACATATTAGCTGCTGCTTCGATTTATGCAGCAGCTAGGAGAATATCAATGCGACTAGGAGTAAAAAGGCTTTTAACACAAAAACTCGTAGCAAAATTTTCTGGTGTTGCTGAATACAGCGTTAGAGATCACTATTGTACACTTCTTAAAAAAATTACAGAGAAAGGAGACATTCCGCATGAAATTAAATAATTCCAATACCTCACCGGAAGAACGTATCTTAGACAAATACGTAGTAGGTCCTTACACCATAACCATCTCATCAACTACTAATGATACATACTCTTCATTCAATACCTATGAAGTTGTTTCTATCGTTGAGAACGACCCGTCTTTAAAGGGAGTAGTTTATTTAACAACTCAATATCTTAAATCATCCTTCTCTTCGACATCTTCATTGTCCTTTGATCAAATCTTAACGCAAAAAATTAAATTAGCGAAGAGGTTTTTGGAAAGGCTGAACTTAAATCAGCCAGATGAAGTTGTCCAGAAAATGGCAGAGTTATCAGCATTTAAGTCCATGAACCTTGAAAAAATTTTTCCATTTTTGCTAGATGATAATATAGAAGAATTTTTCTTAGATTCTCCAATTTCTTCGATATATCTAGATCACAGAAAGTGGGGAAGATGTTTAACAAAAATAAACCTCTCCAAACGAGAACTTGAGAGTTTTGTAACGTTAGTAAGGGCAGACAGTGGTTATCGTCTGGACATGGCAAATCCATCGCTAAAAGCAGAAATAATCACAAAATATTTTCATGTTAGGGTTTCACTTGACATTTATCCGTTAGTGGTCGACAAACTTCACTTAGACGTTAGAAAAATTAGAAAAAGAGTTTATACTTTACCAGAACTAATTGCAAATGGAACGCTGTCTCCAGCGATATGTGCTTATGTCTATTTCTGTTTATTACATAAGAGAAACATTACTATTACTGGAGAGCCTGGAGCTGGTAAGACGACTCTACTAAATGCTATAGATATTTTAACTCCACCTGATTGGAGAAAAATAGCAATAGAGGACGTTGTTGAAAGTATTCCGCAAATCAAATACGGAAAACATCAAGTAAGGTTCAAGGTAGAACCATACGAAGAGGGAGAGAAAAGATATAGTAAGTCGAGCGAAATAATCAAATTGTTGCACAGATCCCCGGATTATATTTACTTAGGGGAAATTCAAACAGAAGAACACAGCAGGGCAATGTTTCATGCATTAAGCGCCGGATTAACCGGCTTGCAAACTTGTCACTCAGCAGGCCCTGAACATTTGCTTTTACGTTGGAGATTTCACCATCAAATTCCTGCGGCTTTGCTTCAGACACTTGATCTAATAATCTATGTTAAAAAAGTGAACATTCATGGAAACTGTGTCAGACGATTAATTAGAGTCTGCGAGTTAGATACGTCTCAAAACATAAAATTTGCCTCTAATATGCAGGAGGTGCGCTTAGTTGATATTTTTAAATGGGATCCTGCAACAGATACGCATAAACAATGCTTTAATGATTTATATAACACGCCTACGATTAAGAAAATCAGAAAATACGAAGAGTTAAGCAGAGAGCGGTTTCTTAACACGTTAAATTTTCTTAGTATGATCTTTAAAGAAATGGCCCGGAGAAGGATTTTTGATGTAGAAAAGGTAATAAAATCTTTTCATTATCTTTACACAAAATATTTTAAATCGCAAAGAGGAGATAATGACCCATCGATAATTCTAAGGACAATGTTGTAGTTTAAATACTAAGACTACCACTTACCTAGGGATAAAGGTGAAAAAAAAGCTAATAAATATCAAACATCTAATAAAAAGCAAAAAAGCATCACCTCTAATCGAAGAAGGATTACTTATAGGTTTGTCTTTGTTAATAGTTGCAATAATTGCGGGAATTGTATTGCGTACCATGGATTGGGCACAAAGTATATTCGACTCAATTTTGAAACAGCTCGAAGAAATAAAGGAAACGGTATCCCAGATTTTCGACTCCGGTTAAAGAACTTAATTTTCTATCATTGAAAGTGAATGGTGCCGCGGCCGGGATCTGTCCACCCCGAAGATACCTTCGGGTATTTTGAACCCGGGTCCAGGGCTCGAATAGCCTAAAGGTTAGTATCCAACCTTCATGAGGCCCCGATGCTTGACCGGGCTACACCACCGCGGCACAAACTAAAATTAAAGCCTTAATTAAATAAATCTTTTGCTGTAAAGATAATTCTGACAAGTAGGGCGGATTAGCTATTTTGATTTAATATTTCCCTTGAAAACTTGATTCCCTCTTCAACAGCTTTCAAATTTATCTTTCTCATTGGTTCGGGGATAATGTCAACTATAGCCATTTTCAACGATTTCTCAGATACAATCTTTGTGAAACCAACTGTAGCAGAGATGATAACAATATTGGCAACTAATCTACTTCCCACTTTTTTCTCTGCTATTTCAATCGCTGGAACACTTAGAATCCTTAGCTTTTCAGACACCGATACTTTTTTAACTAAGTGTTTTTCGTAGATAAGGACACCGTCTTCCTTTAAGTATGGCAAATATTTTTCTAGCCCTTCTTGGCTCATTGCCACTAATATATTGCATTTTCTGACCCTTGGATAATTTATTTTTTCACTGCTAATAATAATTTCGCTTCTTGCAGCTGTTCCTCGAGCCTCAGCACCATAACTTTGTGTTTGTACAACCTCTTTCTCCTCGTAAATAGCAGCAGCCCTAGCAAGAATTCTACCAGCTAAAACAACTCCCATACCGCCAATTCCAACAATTAAGATTTCAGTCCTAGACATTTTCTCTCCTCACTTTAAAAATAATTTCACGAATCTTACGAACAAATCCCGGTCTATCTCTATCTACAAATTCCCCAACTATAATTACATCTTCTCCTTCTCGTACATCCCTTGCTTTGCTAATATGAATACTTCTTTCTTTAAACCACTTCATAAGATCTCTGCCTGTGCTTTTACTTATCCTTCTTCCAAATGATGTCGGACATTGCGAAACAACCTCTATAAAACGAAATCCCTCTTTTTTTAATGCCTTTTTTATCGAATTTATGAGCGGTCTTACGTGCACGGTTGTCCATCGCGCCACGAAATTCGCACCTGCGCTCTCAACTAGTCTTGCAAGGTCAAACGGGTATTCGGGATTGCCATAGGGCGTAGTAGTGGTTATAACACCATGGAGCGTGGTAGGACCAACTTGCCCTCCAGTCATTCCGTAATTAAAGTTGTTAATACAAATAACAAGAAGATCCATATTCCTTCTCGCAGCATGTATTAAGTGATTACCACCGATACCCGCTATGTCCCCATCTCCGCTTATCACAACGACATTCAACTCTGGTCGAGCTAGCTTTAAACCCGAAGCGAACGCAATAGGTCTCCCATGAGTGGTATGAAGAGAATCAGCTTTAAAATATGGAGACACACACCAAGCAGCACAACCTATTCCAGACACAAAAGCAAAACCAGATAAATCGTGGAAACCTAGCTCCTCTACTGCCTTTAAGAAACAGTTCATCACAATTCCATTACCACATCCTGGACAAAAAGCTGTTGGCAATGTTTCTTCCCGCAAAAACTTTAGGGCAAAATGCTTATCCGCCATAAAACTTCACCTTCCTAAAAGTTTCCTTATTTCTGATAAAATCTCCTCAGGTGTTATCATCTCTCCACCACCAATTTTCGATATAGCTTTAACACGTGCTTCACAACCTACTACTCTTTCCACCTCATATATCAATTGGCCGAGATTCATCTCAGGAACCAGAATAAAATCTACCCTTTCTGCCACCTCTTTCACAACCTTCTCGGGAAAAGGCCAAATAGTTCTCAGCCTAACATGCCCAACCGTTATTCCCTCTTTCTCTGCTAGAATGACTGCATCGTACACAGATCTTGAAGTACAGCCATATGAAATAACACCTATATCCGCGTCTTCAATATTTTGGGTTTCTACATCAATAATTTTATCCGCGTCTTCCCTAATTTTATTAACAATTCGCGTTACAAGCCTTCTGTGAACCTCAGGATCCACCGTCTTTCTATAACCATACTCATTATGAGTAGATCCAGTAATTAAAAGATTAAAACCATCCCCAATTCGAGGCATAGGAGGAACTCCTACCTCACCCACACCACCAAAAACAGGTTCACCAATATAACTTGGCTTCCTTCTACTATACACCTCTATTTCTCCGGGAGAAGGAACACGAACTTTTTCCCACATATGCCCCACAACTTCATCCGATAGGATAATAACTGGAACTCTATAAATCTCAGCTAAATTAAAAGCTTTAACAGTCAAATCAAACATTTCTTGGGGAGAATTCGGGGAAAGAACAATAACTTCATGATCACCGTGAGTCCCCCACCTAGCTTGCATAACATCTCCCTGAGCAGCTTTCGTAGCCTGACCAGTGCTTGGACCTACGCGTTGAACATCAACAATTACACAAGGCGTTTCCGTCATACACGCATAACCAATGTTTTCTTGCATTAAGCTAAAACCAGGACCAGACGTTGCCGTCATGGCTTTTAGTCCACCCCAAGAAGCCCCAATAACGGCTGAGATCGATGCAATTTCGTCTTCCATTTGTACGTATATACCCCCAACTTCAGGTAATCTCTTAGCCATATGTTCAGCAATTTCAGAAGCCGGAGTTATAGGATAACCAGCAAAAAACCTACAGCCAGCAGCTATAGCACCTTCCGCGCAGGCAACATCTCCTTGCCAAAAATGGACGCCACTCAAAACTTCCTTATTCTTTCTTTCCGACATTCTTTCACCCCTGAGACCACCACATAGTTGTCTCTTCTATCAAAATAAATCTACCTAATTAACTAAGTTTAAGAACCTAAACTTAGTAGTAGCTTATAATATAAAAGTGAACAACTTCGAGGGAATATAAGTTTAGTTCTCGCCATAATGATTTTGTTGTTTCAGCGCTATTCTCGTAGAGTCCTGGGGTGAAAAGGGTGGCAAAGCGTAAAATGGTCCAAGAAGTGCTAAAAATTATGAAATCAAAGGAATATATTAGAAATATTGGAATAGTTGCTCACATAGATCATGGGAAAACAACACTTACCGATTCTCTATTGGCTGGAGCAGGCTTACTTTCCCCATCACTTGCCGGTCAGGTTAAGGCGCTTGACTATTTGGAAGAAGAGCAAAGACGCGGTATAACAATTAAAACAGCAAATATATCTCTCCTTTATGAGTGGAAGAATGATCATTACGTAGTAAACTTGATCGATACACCCGGGCACGTCGATTTCTCAGGCAAAGTTACAAGAGCACTAAGGGCAATTGATGGAGTAGTGGTAGTAGTGGATGCCGTTGAGGAAATAATGGTTCAAACGGAAACAGTGACGAGACAAGCATTAGAAGAAAGAGTAAAACCGATTCTCTTCATAAACAAAGTTGATAGGCTTATAAGAGAATTAAAACTTCCTCCCGAGAAAATTAGAGAAAAATTTGAAAGAATAATTCGAAACTTTAATACTCTTATTGAAAATTTCGGAGAGGAAGCTTTCAAAAAAGGGTGGAGAGTTAATCCAGAAAATGGATCAGTAATTTTTGGAAGTGCACTCCATAAATGGGGTTTTACAATTCCTTCAATTAACAAATCGGGATTGAAATTTAAAGACATAATGAAATTTTATAAGGAAGGAAAAATAGACCAACTGCAAAATCTTCTGCCTCTTCACGAAGCCGTATTAAGTGCAATAGTAAAACACTTACCAAACCCTATAGTGGCTCAAAAGTACAGAATACCAAAAATATGGCATGGCAACTTAGAATCAGAAGTCGGGCAAGCAATGTTAAACTGTGATGACAAGGGACCCCTAACATTCTGTGTCACCAAAATAATTTTAGATCCCCATGCAAAACTTGTAGCAACAGGTAGAATCTTTTCAGGAACCATAAAGGAAGGACAAGAAGTTTATCTACTGAACGCAAGAAAATCCCATAGAATACAGCAAGTAGGCATGTACATGGGAGCCGTCAGAGAAATCGTAAAAGAAATCCCAGCAGGAAACATAGCAGCAATAATTGGACCTGAAGAACTTAAATCTGGAGAAACCATAGTTGAACTAGGATATGAAACTAAAATGACCCCTTTCGAAGAAATAAAGTACATTACCGAACCCGTAGTAACTCTAACAGTTGAGCCTAAAAAACCACAATATCTTCAAAAAATGATAGAATTAATGAAAAAACTCTCAATACAAGACCCAAACTTATCAGTTTCAATAAATGAAGAAACCGGCGAATATCTATTGTCGGGAATCGGGGAACTACATCTTGAAATCGCAATAAAAGAACTGGAAAAATCAGGATTAGAAATAATAACATCCAAACCGATCGTTGTGTATAGGGAAACTGTTAAAACCAAGGGAGGCCCAGTATTTGTAAACAGTATCAACGATTTAAATTCGGTAACACTCCTTGTAGAACCTCTCGAAGAAGATGTGTTAAACATACTATTAGAGAAACATTCCATTAGAGAGGAAGAAAATAATAAAATTACCCGCCTTCTTGCCAAAAAAATGGAACAGTATCTAAAAAATGCTAATGAAATATGGGCCATCGAAAAACATGGAAACCTCTTAATTTACGCTGGACAGGAAGACGAGGAAATATTAGATGTAAAAAACTCCGTTATTACTGGTTTCAAGTGGGCATGTGAATCAGGTCCACTATGTGGTGAACCTTTACGAGGACTAAAAGTAATAATTCAAGAACTAAACATACATAAGAACCCAGAAATGAGAGATTCCTCACAAATAATTCCTATGATTAAAAATGCCATATTTAAAGCAATACTTTCAGATACTCCAACAATTCTAGAACCTATATACAAAATACAAATCAGAACTCCGCCAGAAACCGTGGGAAACATCCTAAGTGTACTAGCACAACGAAGAGGCAACGTACTCAAGGTGGAACAAAGAGGATTTGACACACTAATAACAGCAACGATCCCAGTTAAGGAAAGTTTCGGACTTGCAACGGAACTTCGATCAAAAACTTCCGGAAGAGCATTCTGGCAAATGCAATTCTCAAGCTGGGAAGAACCACCGGATAACGTAGCAAAACAAATAATTGAAGAAGTCAAAGAGCGAAAAGGAATAAAAACAACCAATATATAAACTAATCACTATATAAGTAACTTATTCCATCAAATTATTCAAGTTACATCCTTAGTTGCAAACTCCCTTACAGACCCACATAAAACTTAACGATTTTTCTAGAAGCTAAGCATAAACGCATCATAAAAGCATCTTATGTATTCCCTCTAAGTAACAGAAAAATTAAAAACATCAACAATATTCATAATAATGAAAAGCGGGGCTAGTCTAGCCTGGTCTAGGACGCCGGCCTCCCAAGCCGGTTACCCGGGTTCAAATCCCGGGCCCCGCACCACATTGTAGTGAAGCGTCGCCCTTTTTATATAGATAAAAGTTCTTATTTCATCTTTTAACCTTTATTGTAAATGTAAGTGGAAGTTAGAGAAAGCTAAGGGACTCCAAAACATTATTGTAACCTTAGTTTAGTGTTACTAGGTCTTGATGATTTCAGTTTAGCTTTATAGATTAATTTCAGTTGTCTCCTTTTCTGTGCTTAGCACTACGCATGTTAATGTTTTTTCAACACCTTTAACTAATCTTAGTCTGTCTACGATAAATTTTCCCAGTTCTTCGACATCTCTTACTCTAACTTTGAGAAGTAGATCCCAGTTTCCAGTTATAATGTGAACTTCTTGGACTTCGGGCAGTCTTGCAATTTCCTTTGCAACTTCTCTTTGTGTTAATTGATAATCCATCTTTGATGGTTGATATGTAAATGACACCAAAATAAAGGCAGTAGTTCCTTTTCCAAGTTTTTCTGCATTCAAAATTGCTTTATATCCTTTAATTATTCCCCGTTTTTCTAAACGTTTTATTCTAGCAAATACTGTTGTTATCGGAGAATTTATACGTTTTGCTATCTCTCTAGCTGTTAATTTACAGTTCTCCTGTATCAAATTTAATATTTTGATATCTTTTTCATCCAGCTTCATTTTCCACCTGTTGTAATAATTACATTCCTTTTATATATACTTCGCCTTTTTCATGTAAAAATTGCAAAATTTCAACTATTATATAATTATTTGATTTCTCGCATTGCTGACTGGAAAACTAATTAAAATGCGCTTACAAACTATAAGCGAATGTATATCAATAAAAATAATATCAGAAAGCGTATTTATTCTTCAGCTCTCAAGATCCTCTTCATCACATTTGTGTTCCGTGGGGCTGGATTTCAACATCTTGGAAAATATGTTTAGGTTACGTTTTTAGGTAAAACTATTTCTGGTTTAAATATATTACTTTCGGTTATCTCCCTCTCTTCGCAATACAATTAAAGATACACAGAGATACTATACTAAATGTTAGTTAGTACTAGATAAAATGCGAGGAGACAAATTTGTCAAAAGACGTGTTCGAAGAAGAACTTAAAAAACCCTCAATTTTTAAAGATGAATCCAAACTTTCCATAGATTATGTTCCACCTTCACTTCCGCATAGAGAAAAAGAACTTAGGGCACTAGTTAGAAACTTTAAAATTCTACTTGAAAAGCCAGGAAGCAAAAGTTGTAAAATATTGATTTCCGGAAGTGTTGGTACAGGAAAAACAGCCCTAGCAAAGCTTTTTGGGAAATTGATTTGCAGTGAAGCGCAAAGACGTGGTATTAACCTTCACTATATCCATATTAATTGTAGAAGAGATAAAACAGAATTCCTAGTTCTGAAAAGAATTCTTCATTACTTTAATCCGAACTTTCCAACAAGAGGATTCTCGCCAGAAGAACTCCTTTTTGCTCTCCAAAAAACTTTAGATAGTAGAGAAGCCTTTCTCTTAATAGCTTTAGACGAACTTGATTTTTATGTCAAAAGAAGTGGACCAGAACTGTTATATGACCTAACACGATTGTACGAAGAGAAATTAAATTCGATGCAAAGAATTTCTCTAATTGGTATAGCAAAAGATACATCGTGGATAGCCCTACTAGATTCTAGCACGTTAAGCACGTTACAACAAAATACTCTATTTTTAGCAAGATATAATGCTTCACAGCTCAAAGATATCTTAGAAATGAGAGTAAAGGAAGCATTTTACGAAGGAAGTGTTTCAGAGGAAGCCATTAGTTTAATCGCAGATATTGCAGCAGAATGGGGAGATGCTAGGTACTCCTTAGAGCTTTTATGGAGAGCTGGAAAATACGCCGAAGCAGAAGGAGAGTTTCGCGTATTACCTGAACATGTAAGACTTGCAAAGGCAGAGACGCACCCAGTTATAAGAAGAGAAGTTCTTCTTGACTTGCCTCAGCATCACAGACTTCTTCTTTTGGCTCTAGCAAGAAAACTAAGAAAGAATGAAAAAGCGTATGTGACGATGGGTGAAATCGAGGAACTCTACCATATTATATGTGAAGAGTATGGAGAAAAGCCACGGGGACACACACAAATATGGAACTATATCCATGACTTGGAAGGCTGCGGAATCATAAATATAAAACTCTCTGGATCTGGGATTCGCGGAAAAACGACTCTCATAAGTCTTCCTGATGTTCCTGCATCAATATTAGAAAAAGAATTAATGACCCTACTTTAAAAGGTGAACAGAATGAATACTCAAAGCGAAAAACTACAAATAGAAAATATCCTCTCATCTCGTGGTAGAGTGAAAATTATAAAAGTGCTTGCAAAAGAAGAAGAACTAAACATTTCAGAAATAGTAAAAAGAGTAAGATTAAACCATAGCACAGTTGCTCAACACCTAGGATACTTATGTAAGGTAGGTATCATTCAAGAGAAAACATTCGGACGTATCCGAATTTATAGGTTAAAGACTGAAAACGCAAAAGTTAGAGCATTAAAAACTCTCTTTTCTCTCTGGGAAAGTTAATGTCTTAATATACATGGAAGGTGTTCCTAATACCAAGATACGCACTTAAATTAACATATCTCGGCACAAACTACAAAGGCTATCAGCGACAACCACGAGTAAAAACTATTGAGAAAGAACTCCTACAAGCATTAGAAAAATGCGGCCTAATCCAAAAAAATAAACTTAAACAATACAAGTATGAATATGCAAGTAGAACAGATGCCTCTGTACATGCGATAAGTCAAGTAATAGCACTTACGCTTCCATCCGAGATAGGCGAGATCGTAATAAATAAAGTTAACCAACATCTTCCTCAAGACATAAAAATTATAGGATTTACGCAAGTACCCTCGGACTTTAGCCCAAGACATCACGCCATCTACAGACACTATAAATATGTAACCTATTACAAAGGAGAGAACTTAATTCAAATGAAACAGCTTGCAAAGTATATTCTTGGAAACCATGATTTCAAAAACATATCTAGTAAAAAAACAGATAAAAACACGTTTAGAAGGCTCCTTGCAATAAACATTCAAAAAAATAAAGATTTTATACATGTAGATGTTATAGGAAGAAGTTTTTGTCGTGGAATGATAAGAAAAATATTAACACTGCTGTTAGAGGGAGGAAAACGAAATATAACCCATAAAGACTTATCCCTACTCCTAAACCCAATAATTAAAAACATAATACCACTAAAATACGCATCTCCTAACGGCTTAATACTATACGACATAAGATATTCTGTTACTTTTTATCTTATCCCAAAAGCAGTAATTAACTTTCTTGAACATATAAAATACGAACTAAATGGCAATAATTTATTAGAGCAGATATTTCTTTCATTTAAATCGTACTTCATGAAAGCAAACATTACCTTAAAAGTTTAATAATCTCCTTTGAGGACTTGCTATCACCTATAATAAAAGCTATTTCTTCTTCATTAAATCTAAACCACTTAGCCATTTTAGCTCCCATCTCTGGATTATTTCTGAAGATAGTTCTTATAAATGGTAGAAAATCATTGATAGCCCTTGTTACGGAGGTATGGCAGCGCTTTTTAATTTTCTCTCCGACTTTTTTTTGTAGATCTCTTTGTTCCTTGGACGATTTAAGTTCCCTAAGCAATGAGGGAAAACTATATTTAACAAACTTAAATTTGGACTTGGTACGTGCAAGCGCCACACCAGCAGACATAAGTTCAAAAGCATAAGGCAAAAGTTTCCAATTCTGTTCACGCTTAATCCTTCCAAGGAATACATCCGCACGCGAAAGAGCATCGTAAGCTTTGGCTAATTCTTCTACATCATCCATATGATAGGGAATATTTTCACTTATCCATCGCATTAACATTTCATAGTCAACATCCGCCGTACTCAAAGCAAAAGTCGCCATCCTAGCAGTCTTAGCCGAAAAAAGCATTCTCAAAACTTCAAAAATATTCTTTTCTCTGTCTCTGCGGGCAAGAATACCTAGCATCTCCTTTGTTAATCTTTTCCTTCCTTCAGCTAGGGCCTGAAGGTCGTTTATTGCTGAACGAAGGTCACCTTCGGCGTTTTTCGCGATTTCCTTTAAAACTTCATTATCAGCAACGATTCCTTCTTTCTGGCAAATTGAACGAAGAACCTTAACAACGTCCCACATGGTCAATCTTTTATACCCTATAAGTTCACAGTATTGCCTCAATGAAGTAAATCGAGGGTCCCACGGATCATTTGCCGTAAGAACTACAGGTACTCGCGCGTTCTTAATAACCTTTATAATGGCTCCAAGCCCTCCTCTATCTTCCCTTCCACTAAGACCATCAATTTCATCAATTAAAACTATTCTTCCTTTCTTTGCAAAGAGAGGTGCTTGCATAGCAGCAGAACCAGCAACACGCATAACATTTTGAACATTTCTCGTATCGCTAGCATTCATCTCGATGACTTCGTAATTTAGTTCGTTTGCAACAGCATAAACACTAACAGTTTTACCAGTACCTGGCGGTCCATAAAGTAAAATTCCTTTACTACCAGGTTTCCACTCTTTCACGAGCCTTAGTAATTTCATAGCAGCCTCGGTGTTCCTAACTATTTCAGAAACTCTTCTAGGGGCGTACTTCTCTGTCCATGGAATGGCACTCAACCTATTTTATCCCCCCTTCCGCATTTGAGTACCTGCGAGGGCAAAGTGAGCAAGCAGTGCACTTAACTGAATATCTTCATGAGCGCCTTCGCTAAGTCTGAAATCAATATCTCCAGTGTATTCTGCTAGTTTTACCTTCCATTCCTCTGGAATATTCAAATTGTAAATTTCCCGATGTATCTGCCGAACAATATCGCTACCAGAAAGACCATAAGTAATAAGAAGCTCATATAACTTCTTTCTGGCCTCTATAAACTTACCCGAAAGAGCCAAATTAATCATTTCCCTAACTTCTTCAGGACGCGCTCTTCCAGTAACTTTATAAACAGTCTCCGAATTCACAGTTGTACCCAAGGCAGAAGCTGCTTGTAAAATATTAATCGCTCTTCTCATATCTCCCTCAGCAACATAAAGAATAGCCTGTACACCATCTTCGGTCAAATTTACATTCTCTTGCTCAGCAATCCACTTTAGCCGCTTGGCAATGTCTTCATCTTTTAAGGGCGAGAAACGGAAAACAGCACATCTACTTTGAATCGGTTCAATAATTTTTGAAGAATAATTGCAAATAAGACAAAAACGAGCAGTACGTGTATATTTTTCCATAGTTCTTCTCAAAGCTTGTTGCGCATCAGCTGTCATATTATCCGCTTCATCTAAAGCTATAATTTTCACTGGTACATCTCCTATAGCTCTAGTGCGAGCAAAATCCTTAACACGAGTTCTAATAATATCTATACCTCTTTCATCACTAGCATTAAGCTCAAGAAAATTCTCTTCAAAATATTTACCAAAGAGATCACGGGCAAATGCCAATATTGCAGTTGTTTTCCCAGTTCCAGGTGGACCTGCAAAAAGTAAGTGAGGAAAATCTTTAGTTTTTACAAAATGCTTTAAACGTGACACAATTTCCTCTTGATTAACTATTTCATCCAAAGTCCTAGGCCTATACTTTTCAGTCCACATCATTTCAGACATTATAATCATCACCCTCCAACATCATAAAATCGATAGTTTAACATCGTATATATTTTCTTAACACAACTTAAATAACTCTCGATACAAGTTGTCTTCAAACGATGCAAAACCCACCTTTAAATTGTTAAGATACTTTTTCTATTAATTTGCTCTAGAAGTAAGATTCGTAAAAAGAGGTATTTAATGTTTTGGCTGTATAATTAAGTGAAAATCGCTAGTTGCTACTTTAAGATTTATTTAATGCCTGTGATTCTAATTCCAGCATTTTTAACTCCATACTTTATATTGATGCTAATTAAGAATGCAGTTAATTCTTCGATTACATGAGCATTTTCTAAGGGACCTCCATCTATTGCCCTTACCCCCGGTATTAGTTCCGCCAGTTTCATGACTTTCCTTTTTGCTTCTTCTTCATCACCACAAACGATAACATCGCAATCAACATCCTCATCTAAGTTCTGCACGGCGTCAGCAGGCACGTTCTTAAAAGCTGCAACAACCTTAACTCCTTTTGGTACTAGTTGTTCGGTTAATTTTGCTGCAGAACCTGTCCAAACTCCGAGAGTCTTGGTAGGTGGTCCGTCTATAGCCGTTGCCAGCGGTACAATCACATCTACAAGAATTTTTCCAGGTTCTAAAGCGTCTCTAATACTTTTTAAGATACCAATTTGTGCAAAAAATGGAACTGACAAAACAACTATGTCGGCTTCTGCTGCGGTTTCATAGTTAACCTTTCCTTCTACTTTTACATCTTTCCTAATATTGTCCGCATTTTTTCAACAGTTTTCTTAGCTTTCTCCTCTTTTCTACTACCAATAATGATATGTTTCCCAGCCTTAGCCCAACGTAGCGCTAAGCCAAACCCTAAGTCTCCTGTTCCTCCAATAACAGCTATTTTTTCGGTCATATACATACCTCCGGGAAGTAAAGTAATGGGGGTCTGATGCATTTTAAATTTTCTCTAACAAACATTGAAACGTCATGATCTATAAATCCCATCTATAATAATATCATATGTTAATAAAGAAAAAACTGAGAAAAAAGTATTTAAGTCTAAATTACCAGAAATGGGCGAAAAAACAAATATCGTGGGCATAGGCGGTTTGCACAAAATAGATGGCGGATTTCACCTATAGTTAGAAACCTAACCGAAAATAAACAATAAATATCAATTTTTGTTAAACTGTAGGAGCTGGGTGTAAAAGATGGAAAAATATATGGTATTGTCGAAGAAAAAACTTGGTGTGCTAGTTGAACGATTCTTGAAAGAATTTCAAGTTTATGGTCCAACGGAAAAAAACGGAATAATTGCTTTTGAAAAAATATCGGATTGGTCAGAACTTAGGTTGGATGTGGCTGGGGTTCCACTGCTTCCACCCAAAAAAATATTTTTCCCCCCAGAAGAGGTTCTTTTCACCTTTAAAATAAGAAATAATAACGATGTAGAAATTGGTGACCCCTTGGACAAAATAAAGGAAGAAAAACGAGTTCTTATTGGAATTAGGCCTTGTGATGTACATGGATTAACTTTACTAGATAAAGTGTTCATTAGTGAAATAGTTGATCCTTATTACGTAACTCGCAGGAAAAACACGATAATAATCTGTATAACCTGCAATAATCCAACTGAGTATTGTTTCTGTAATTTTACTAAAAGCGGGCCATCAATTAAAGAGGGGTTCGATTTACTGCTTACGGATATCGGCCAGTTCTTTCTTGTTGAAATAGGAAGTGAGAAGGGAA
This sequence comes from Candidatus Baldrarchaeota archaeon, assembly GCA_030587435.1. The sequence goes on from JAUQZC010000145.1 coordinate 34,359, forward strand.
AGGATATTATAAACTCCAATTCAGATCTATTCCAAGAGGCAACTGAAAATGATCTTATCAAGCGTGATCAGAAAATACGTGAAGTTGAAGAAAAATTATCAAGAAACCAACTGACAGGGGCTAATGAGCTATATCAAAAGCTTATAAGAGTTTTTAATGATGAACTCTGGAATGAATATGGAAGGAAGTGTGTTGCTTGTGGGAAATGTAACTTTGCGTGCCCAACTTGCCATTGTTTTGACGTATACGACGTAATGGAACTAACACTTAAGGAGGGCAAAAGAATAAGAAAATGGGATGCATGTCACTTTTTAAGCTTCACTCGAGTTGCTGGAGGAGAAATATTCAGAAAAGAGAGAATATCTCGGGTTAAACAAAGAATATACGATAAATATTGTTATCCTGTAGATGAATTTGGAAGTATCTTTTGTGTAGGATGTGGTCGTTGTATACATGTCTGTACTGCTGGAATCGACATAAGAGAAATTCTCAAAAAAGTCTTAGGGATGTAAAATGAAAAACGTATACATTCCCGATATTGTAACAATATCAGAAATTAGAGAAGAAACTCCCGACATAAAAACCTTCAAACTTATCTTTAAAGATAAGGAAGTTCAAAGAAACTTTAACTACAAGCCAGGACAATTTATCGAGTTATCAGTTTTCGGTTATGGTGAGGCACCATTCTCGATATCGTCATCACCGAATCAGCAGAACTTCTTTGAGATAACAGTAAAAAGAGTAGGCGATGTCACAAACGCGTTATTTAAATTAAATGAAGGAAACGCTGTTGGAGTACGAGGTCCTTTTGGAAACGGCTTTCCAACACACAAATTTGAGGATAAAAACATACTGTTTATCGGTGGCGGAATAGGACTTGCACCATTGAGATCGCTTATAAATTTCGTTCTCTCAAATCGCGAAAAATACGGTGAATTAACATTAATGTATGGAGCAAGAACACCAAAAGACATAGTATTCAAAAAGGAGATAGAAACATGGAAAAAACACGTGGACGTACATTTAACAGTTGATGTAGGCGACGAGACTTGGAAAGGAACCGTAGGGGTTGTAACAGTACTATTTAAGGAAATCGAAGTAGATCCGAAGAACACCGTTGCTGTAATGTGTGGTCCACCAATAATGATGCACTTTGTGACAAAAGAACTCCTGAAATTAGGGTTTCCGGAAGATCAAATATTTCTATCTCTTGAGCGATTAATGAAATGCGGCATAGGGATATGTGGACACTGCAACATAGGAAGAAAATACGTATGCAAACACGGGCCAGTCTTTACCTATAAAGAAACTAAAGATTTCCTAGAAACAGCAATTTAGAGGGATATAAATGATTAATAAAAAACCTAAGGTTGGAATATTTAGTTTAGCGTCATGTGAAGGATGCATAGTACAAATACTAAACCTAGAAGATCAAATACTCGACTTATTAAGTAAAGTGGATATTGTAGATTTTAGAGTACTGAAAGAAGAAAAGGAAAAAGTACCCCTTGACATAGCGTTTATCGAGGGATGTATAACAAGTGAAAAAGACGTTAAAAAAGTGAAAGAACTAAGAGAAACTTCAAAAATTTTAGTAGCACTCGGTGAATGTGCCTGTACAGGCGGGAAATTCCTAGTGAAGGATTTCAAAAATCATGAAAATCCATTACAGCTGAAAGAAGCATTAGTTAACGCGCAACCACTTGACCAGTACGTAACTGTTGATTATTATCTATATGGATGCCCAATAGACAAAAACGAGTTTTTAGAGCTTTTCAAGAATCTCCTAATTGGAAAAACGCCAAGACCCAAATCTTACAATGTCTGTGCCGAATGTATACTACATGAAAAAGCTTGTCTTATCGAAGCAGGATTACCTTGTCTCGGACCAATCATAAGGGGAGGATGCAACGCAATTTGTCCATCCGTTGGTAAAGAATGTATAGGTTGCCGTGGACTTGCTGAAGATGCAAACATAGATTCGCTTATTGAAATTTTCCAGAAACACAAGATAGAAGTGCCAAGTTTCCTTAAACATCTTCAAAAACTGCAAAAAAGCGAGGTCGAGAGGAGGTAATCTGAATTGAGTGACATAATCACAATAAAGGATATTCCAAAAATTGAAGGTCATCTAACTGTGACGGTGGAACTTGAAAATGAAGTAGTTAAAGAGTTAAGAGTAGAGGCTACAGAAGGTATTCGTCTAGTTGAAGAAATATTGAAAGGAAAAAGCTATAGAGAAATACCAGACATTGCAAGCAGAATGTGCGGAGTGTGCCCTGTCATACATAAAGTTTCATCAACTCAGGCAGTGGAGAAAGCTCTTGGAATAGAATTACCCGAAGAACTTGAATATTTACGCGAAATATTAGTAATCGGAGGCCATCTACAAAGCCACGTGCTTCACCTGTTCTTTTTCGTTCTACCAGATTTTTTGGGATACGAAAGCATATTGTCAATGCTTCCAAAATATGAAAAAGACGTGAAGAAAGCACTTAAAATGAAAAAATTAGCAAACATCATAACCGAAATCATAGGTGGACGAGCAGTTCACCCAGTTACTCCTATAGTAGGGGGTTTTTCGACTCTACCGACAAAACATAAATTAGAAAGCCTACTCAGGGTGGCTAAAGAATTTAAAGAAGAAGCTTTAGAAGCCGTTAATTTAATATTTTCGCTTGAAATGCCGTCTTTTGAAAGAAAAACCGATTACTTAGCTGTAAGCAAAGAGGGCAAAATACCTCTACTTGAAGGCAATGTAACTTTACTCCACGGATCAAGTTTCCCCCCTGAAATGTATCATGACTTTATAAAAGGTATAAGAGTACCATATTCCACAGCCAGACACTATCTCCTCAGAAATAGTGAGAGTAGTTATATGGTTGGCGCACTAGCTAGAATTAATATAAATTACAAGTATCTTTCCGATACCGCTAAAGAATTTTTAAAAACTTACGGACTAAAGTTTCCTAGCTACTCTCCCTTTATGAATAATGTTGCTCAAGCATTAGAAATAATACACTTCATCGATGAAGCAATTTCTCTCGTAGAAAAATTAATCGAAACACAACCATCAAAGAATAGGGTCGACTTTGAAATCAGGGAAGGAGAGGGTGTAGCTGCAACAGAAGCACCCAGAGGACTACTAATTCATCACTACAAAATAAATAAACACGGAAAAGTTGAAGCAGCCAATATAATTACCCCAACCGCACAAAATCTCAGAAACTTACAAGAAGACCTAAAAAAATACGTGCCCCAAATATTAAACCTTCCAAGAGACAAAATGACTTTAGAAGCAGAGAAACTTGTCCGCGCTTATGATCCGTGCGTTTCATGTGCAGCAAGATTCTTAAAAATAGAATCTACATAATCAACCATTTAAAATAGCAAGATCAAAGTTTCAAGCAAGTTCAAGACATGTTTGCCTTTCTCTGTCAGCTGATAATATTTTCTTCTTTCTTTCCAATCACTTTTTACAAGCTCCTTTTCTTCCAACTCATTTAAGTGCTGGTAAACAGCTTGAATACTTATATCCTTCCCCAAAGCTTTCCACAATTCATATCCATAAGAAACTCCCATATCAAGGAGTTTTAAAATTTGAAGCTTAACACCTAGGCTCTTTCTAAAGCTAATTTTCTTCCCTCTACGAATAATTGCTTCTAAAACGTATGGGGCTTTTAATCCGCTTGCTGTTATCAAGCAGACAACCTTATCGCTTTTATTGATAATTCCTTCGTTCAATAAGTTTGAAAGAGCGGCTATAGTTGAAGCACTTGCTGGTTCGGCAAATAAGCCTTCGGTTTTGGCGAGAAGTTTTTCTGCCAACATGATTTGATTATCAGAAACAGCTACAGCAATACCATTAGAATTTTTAATAGCTTTTAAAGCAAGAAAACTGTTAGCAGGATTCTTAACCAATATAGCTAATGCCTGCGTATTTATACCCATTTTCTCAAAACTGTTGTCTTTTTTATTTAAAAACATCTTTACTATTGGAGAACATCCTTCTGCTTGAACACCCACCATATGGGGTAAATTTTCCAAAATACCCATTTCCCTTAACTCGATAAATCCTTTCCAAAGAGAATAGATTGTTCCACCACTCCCCATGGGGACTATAACCCAATCGGGGATCCCCATTTTCTCAACTATTTCAAAAGATATAGTTTTTTGGCCCTCGATAGTTAAAGAATTATGTTCAGCGGTTGCATCATAAAAATTCTTATCTGTAAGGATTCTTTTAACGAAAATTAAAGAATCGTCTAATGTTTCTCCTTTTTCCACCACTTCTGCATCATAAATAAACATCTGAGCAAGTTTCCCGATGTGAGTTGCTTTAGGAACGATGATCTTTGCATGAATATGAGCTTTTGCGCAATATGCAGCAATAGATGCACCAAGATTACCATTAGACGCGCAAACTATTTTCTTATATCCATAATCTAATGCTTGAGAAACCATTAAAGCTGCAGCCCGGTCTCTGAATGAATTTGTTGGGTTTAAAGTTTCATCCTTAAGAAATATAGTTTTTAATCCTATTTTTCTCGCTAAATCTTCAGCTATCTTGAGCGGAGTTCCTCCTTCACCTAAAGTTATTCTTCTTCGTATATTGGGCAAAATTTTTTCATATCTCCAAATATTACCATTTCTAGTGGCTTCAAAATTAAAATCGATGTTTTCATAGTCATAAACATATTCTAATAATGTGCCGCATTTTTCACATAGATAATTAGGCCCCATTTCTTTAGAAACATTTCCACATTTCGGACACTTTAAAATGTACGTCATAAAATTTTCAACTCCACAAAAGCTATTAATTGAAATAATCCCACATTTTTTAAGCTATTCGTTATAATTTCATTAGGTGACATTAATGTCAACTTTCTTTACTGACGAAGACACGGAGCTAAAAAGACTTTCCTTTAAACTAAAAAATATGATTGTAAAAATAAAGATACTTGAAGATATACCACAGTTATCTCTGGGAAAGAAAAACATCGGACCTTTTAAAAAAGATGATATTATAGAACTTCGACTTTGGCAAGCAATACCACTAATAGAGGAGGGGAAAGCTGAACTTAAAGAATTTCCAATTAATGTATCGTATACAGACATTTACAAATATGTATGGAAAGAAACACAAATACCGGAAATTCAAGAACTAAAAAATATGTCGTATATAGGGTTAAAGCATGGAGAAAAGCTGAGAAAAACGACAAAAGAAAACATCGAGAAGTTTAAAATAGCATTAAGAGATCTTATCACTGTAAGAACAGGGAAAATCATAAAGTTATCTATGCAAAACTCCGAATTATCAACATCTACTAAATCATTACTACCAGAAGAAAAAATACTTTACAAATATCTTTCAAAAATCTTGTCTACTTGGAAGAGAAGAGTATTAGAAGGAGAAAAACATGAATATGAAGATTGAAGGAATATTTGACCCCATTGAAAGATTTGAAGATTTTATTAAAAGCTACAGAACAGAGGATGGAACCTACAAATATCGTGTTATGCTACAAAAAATGTCGCTAACAGGCAGTAAGTCGCTTGTAATAGATTTTGAAGATTTATTAAGATTCGATCCTGAACTCGCTAAAAAAACACTTGAAAACCCAGAGGAATTTATTGAATCAGCTTCAAGAGCAATAAAAAATGTCATGCTAATAGAGGACCCCGATTACGCTAAAAAAATAGAAAAATTCTACCCTAGATTTAAAAACCTCCCAGAAAAAATATCATTAAGAAAAATAAGATCCCACCACATAGGGCAACTCGTGGCTATAGATGGCATAATAACAAGGGCAAGCGAAGTAAAACCACAACTAATTGAAGCTGTTTTTGAATGCCAACGATGCCACGAAAAAATAGTGGTCCTCCAAGAAGAGGGGAAATACACCCCCCCTGTCCAATGTACAAATCCAACATGTAGAAGAAAAGGACCATTCAAACTAATAGTCGAAGAATCAAAATTTATCGACTGGCAAAAAATACGCGTACAAGAAAGACCTGAAGACCTACC
>JAUQZC010000043.1 GCA_030587435.1 Candidatus Baldrarchaeota archaeon
CTTTTGAAAACAAGGTAAATATTCCAGAGAGTATGAATATTGTTCCAGAGACTACTTGTATCCAGAAGAAAGGTAAGAGCGTTGCCAACGCTTCGCCTATAAGTACGCTTAATCCATCTACGATTAGGAATGCTAGCATAGCTCCTATGAAAACTGTTTTTCGCGACCATTTGGAGCACAGCGTGATTACTGTTATCTGAGTTTTGTCTCCAAGCTCTGCAATGAATACGAGGAGGAAAGATGTAATAAGTGGAAGTAGATACATAGCTTGAAATCTACAATTTGAATATAAAAAGGAAGCGATTACTAATTATCATCCATAACTAACCAATAGGTCTGTATAATTGCGACACAAGGCACTAAATTTTTTCAAATAGTTTGGCTGAACTTTCCAGTAGCTTTAAGGCCTTGTTATAATGTTTTGACAAAAAATATAAGGAAAGTTTCAGTAAGATTTAGTTGTTGAGGGGATTATTATGGGTGCTGGTATAGGGGCTCTTGTTGGAATAATACTCTTCATAGTTTTAGGTTATATTGGAGAAATAGTTCCAGCGCTATCCCCAATAATAGTCTTCGTGATTTCCACCTTTGTTGCCGGAATGGTTACCAAAAAAGCAAAAAGCGGCGCATTAGCAGGTTTTCTAACAGTCTTTATACCTATGCTTATTCTCGGTGTTTTACTTATTCTTGCAGCCATGGGAGTTTTAGGAACTTTTGAAGGAGCCTTAACGGGGATTGGAATTATTGGCACTATGGTTGCGGGTATTGCCGCGGCTCTTGCAACTGTTGTAATAGCTGTTGTTGGAATAGCAATGATTATAATGGGTGTAATTGGTGGAATCATCGGTGCAATTATAGGTGCAATAGGTGGATTCATAGCAAGCAAAATGTAACATCACTGCTGATATGCTACTCTTAGACGTATTACGGTTGATAAGCACTGCTAATTAACAATTATTAGATGATAGTGGGATTAAATACTTGAAAAAGCAAAGTTTTAACTCATAATTTAAAATCTTCTAATGTTTTATTGGTTCTTAACTTTCACAGTCAACTTCGACTTGTTTTCTCATTTTTTACGTTGTGTAGGGGCGTCGAAAAATATAAATGTGGTTTGAATATTGATGGGTTGGAGTTATGTTCCTTTTGCCCGCTGTTCTCAACAGTAAGGCATGCTTTTAGTTCTGTAAAATTCTTGGGAGGTGGGATCAGAGATGAGAATAGGTATAATGACTACTTGGAATGCATGTTGCGGTATATTCGCCCACGCGCAGCTGGTTTGCAGAGAATGGATGAAAATGGGACATGAAGTTGTAGTTTTTGCGCCTAAAAGTGAAAGAGATAAGAAAAGTGTTCCTTTAGATGTTGAAGATGAGCCCTTTGTTTATAGAAATTGGGAAATGTATCGTTATGGTGATAGAATCCCTGATGATAACGAGTTAGACCTTTATTTTGATCCTGAGCCTATTCTTAAAGAAGATTTTGACGTTTTTGTTGTTGAGAAGCCTAGTTCAACCCCTCTTGGAAAGCTTTGTAAAATTTTTCCAGAAATAAGGTCTAAAGCTTCAACAATAGCGGTTGTACATGAAGGACGGCAGATTGCGAACAGAAACTTTTACAAGGTAAATTTTGACGTTTACACCTTATTTGATGAAAGATATGCAAAACTATTTGATAGACTGCTTCCATTTGACAGGACTTTTATTGTTCCATTTCCATGTCATCCGGTTGTCGAAGGCGATATGATGAAAGCTAGAGAGAAACTTGGGTTGCCAGTGGACGAGGATCTTAAAATAGTGTTAACGTACGGTATAAGGTTTAAATATCTGTACGAAATATTACCTGTGCTTAAGGAGCTTTCAAAGAAATACAAGTTGATGTTTTTAATGTTAAGTAAACATACGGAAAGTGCTGATATTGGGGCAAAAATTGCTAAACAATACAGCTTTACAGATTTTAGATATGAGGCACCATCTATCGAAAGGCTCTACACATATTTGCATGCTTCAAATGCTGTGCTTCTCTATAGAGAACCAGTTAACGGATATATACCGGTGTCGAGTACCGTATGTCTATGTTTAGGTGCTCTAAGACCAATTCTATGTCCAAATATCAATTTCTTTGAAACATTTGAAGACGAGGTTATAAAATATTCCAGCTTCAGAGAACTTAAAGAAAGACTTATAGACGTATTTGAAAACAGAGGCATAAATAGAGTGTTAAAGGCAGCAAGGAAATATGTGAATGAAAATTCAGCGGAAAAAGTAGCACGAAGGCTTCTAGAACTTGCAGAAAGTTCAAGACAAATTATGGAGCTAATCACTCCAAAAGTTAAGATCCCAAGCTTCTTCAAAGCCTATTCTACAGTGTAATGCATTAAACCTTTTATAAATTAAGGTTTTATCCATTTGAGTTTTTCAAGCGCTTCGTCTAGTTTGGCTATGAATATGCCTATGCAGCAGTCTCCGATTCCTCCGACCCATATTAGGAATTCTTTATGTTTTATTAGCCCATTCCCGAACAGGGTGAATGGTCTGTCACCGTACTCTTCATATATCCCTACGGGGGATAACGTGTAGTTGCTGATTGCGAGTAGCTCTCCATCCTCGTTTACAATTGCTAGTCCGTTTCTATATGTGAAGTCAAATTTTGAAACCCCATGCCATCCCACTAAATACTCGTTGCTGGACAGTTTAACTGCGTTGGTTGACCATCCTATGTGTGATTCCCAGTCTTCGGGTGCAAACACTGGTTCTAAGTCTTCTTCAAGCATATATAGTTCTTCGATGTTCGCCGCGGTTCTCCAGCAAACTTTAATTCCTCTTATTACAGGTCTAGTTACCATGGTGGCTTCCTTTCCGTGAACCTCTAAGAACGCAGTATCTCTATTTGACGGAACATGCTTCTCATCTCCTTTTTTAACGTAGAAGAAACCTCTTTTCAAAATATTCCATTTTTCATCCATTATAGCTAGACCTAATGCATCGTTTTTAATGATTTTCCCGCTTGCTATGCGATAGTAGCCTCTTCCACAATACAGTATATATGTTTTCCCGTTTTGTTCAAATATTCTTGGATCTTCGCATCCAAGTTGCTCCCAAGGTTCTTTTGGCCACAGTATTATTTTAGTGTCTAACGGTCTCTTTATGTTCCCGTTTAACAAGTCTTCTATGTTAATAGAGCATACACCTGCACTGGATACATACGCGTAGAATTCAAAGACTAGCCGAGGAAATATTAACAGTTCGTCTCCTCGTTTTAGTGCTCCGGGGTTAAATGCAGACCAAGGTCTAGTTCTAATGTAATTTGTTATTTTAAAGTCTTCAGGGCCCAAGTAGTATCTTCCAATGTTAAATACATCTTCTATTTCTGGTTTTCTATACCCTTTAAGCGTGTTTAGTGCAACTTCCACTTTTTGCCATAATGCCTCCTCTATTGCTCTAGATTCAGGTCTTTCGCTCATTTTACTTCCCTACCTCAGCTTTATTGATGCTTAAACTTAAATACCATCAACATTATATAAAAGATGTCTTTCAACCGTTTGAAAAATTGCAGAGATCTTGGTTGAAATTTGAGGAGTGAATGTGAATGTCTATTGAACGTATAGGTATTATGACTGCTTGGAATGTTGATTCTGGTGTGTTTATACATGCCGAGCCTATAGTTAAGGCCTGGATTAAAATGGGATATGAAGTTAAAGTTTTTACTTTCATTAGGGAGGATTTTCATGGTAGAGTTATTTTCGGAGTAGATGAACCGTTTGTAACCAGATGTTTTGGAACATCGGGCAAAACTAATTTTCTGGATCCTAGACCTCTTTTAACGGAGAGATATGATGTGCTGGTTGTTGAAGATCTTAAGATGCTTCCAATGGAAAATTTGGCAAAAATATTTCATATGATAAAGAGAAGGAGCAAAGCTGTTGTGCATGTTCTTCACGAGAATACAATATTAGGGGATAAACCTCCTCAACCACCCATATTTTATGCATTTGACTGGGATGCTGTTGTATATATTGAGAAAAAACAGGAATGGTTTGCAAAAGCTTTGTATGGAGATAAGGCATATTACATACCTTTTCCATGTTTCCCGATGAGAAACGGTAGTAAAGAGGAAGCTAGAAGAAAGCTGAACCTCCCTTTAGATAAAAAAGTTGTTCTGGTATATGCTCGTGGAGGTTATTCACCGTATTTGCCGAAACTTCCCAGCGAGGGTTTGGAAAACGTCCATTTCCTAGTTTTAACTGGCAAAGAAGAGAAGTGGAAATATCCGCAAACAGAAATTAGGGTTACAAAGCCTTTATCTAACGCTGAATTGGACGAATATGTTTTTGCTTCCGACGCTTTAATACTTCATAAGGTTCGTACTCCTCCATATCCTATTGCTGTTACTTCATCTGCCTTATATCAGCTTATAGGTACTCTTAAACCAATATTGGTGCCAAAAATATCTGAATTTTTTGAACATTTTAACGGTGAAGTGTTGAAGTATAGTGATAGGGAAGAATTGAAGGAGATGTTGCTGGATGCTTTAAGCATGGGTGAAAAAACAAAGAAAGCCATTGAAAAAGCTAGAATGTTCGTTGAGGAAAGATCTCCTGAGAAAATTGCTCAAAGATATATAGAACTATTTGAAAAACTAATCTAAACTACCTATTGAGAAAATTGCTGACAATATAGGACGGACATAGCTTAATAATTGTACTATAGATTTGTCAGGGGAACATTTTATGGTTTTACGGTATTGTTAAGTGCTATTCTATTCTGTTTTTATCTAGAGTTGCCATTAACTGTGATAAGTTAATTGATCCGAAGCCTATAAAGGCGTCTGCCGCACCGTAAGAGATGATGATATTATCGTCGATGATTTGGGCGCCGCATGGAAATACAACCATGGGTCTATCTCCATAGAGTTCGTATATTGTTTTGGGTTCCATTATGTAATGCGGGGTTACTGCAATATGTTTTAGCTTCTTTTCCTCTCTAAGTAGCATAGCAAATATTCTATATGCCTTTAAATAGTTGTCAACTCCGTGAAGAAGGATTATGTATTCGTCGTTTCCAACTTTAATTGGAGGAGGCCCCCATCCGATCTTATCTTCGAAATTTGCAGCCTCGTATACAACTGTGTTTTCTTTTAATTTGAATTCTCTTAGTTTTTCGCTTTGAAGCACATCTTTGGACGCAGCGCCTATGACGAGAGGGAAATATTTTGAGTAGAATTGTGGTCTATGGAGAACATGTAAATTGTTTTTCCCGTTGAGAAATGTTACATTTTTGGACATTTCAAACCCATTTCTATGTTCTTCCGGGAAAATTAGGACTGCAATCTTTCTCCAGTTTTTGACTCCATCATTTGACTTTGCAACTAGTGACGATATTCGTTTACTTTTTTCTAAGGATGCAGATTTCTCAAAGTACCATTTCGTTCTTCCAGTGTAAGTCATAAATACCTTGTCTCCAATTATTTGGACTCTTGGATCTTCTGATCCCCAAAAATCGTATTCGGTATCTGTTCCAACTATTATTTCACCTGGATAAGTCCTAGCACTGATGTTACCTGAAATTATATCCGCTATGCTTGCATCAATTCTAGCAATAACACTAATATATCTGTAGTAGCCGAAAATAAGTCTAACATAAATGTAAAGATTATCTTTTTTAACCAAAATTGAAGCATTAAATGCCTTTACTGGATTTTTTTCCGGGTAGTTTTCTAGAGAAATTCTGTCCGCCGATAAAACTCCGAGTCTCTTAACAATATTGACTGTTTTAAACTTCCTAATTTCATTAATTTCCTTTATTACGTCAATTAACTTTTCCATCAAGTTTTCACCTTATTTTACATAAAAACCGGATCCTGCTTTTTAAATTTTCTTCAGCCTTTAGCAAATCTCCTTTTATCTCTAATCTAGTCCATTAAGGATAAATTACAATGTTAGTTTTACCGTGTAGCTGATAATTTGAACATCTCTTCTCGATGCCGCGTAATAACTTATATTAACCGTCCGTGTGTAAAGTTTTGCATGTCTTAGATTTAAACTAGTTGGGGATCTGACATGTTTTT
>JAUQZC010000055.1 GCA_030587435.1 Candidatus Baldrarchaeota archaeon
TTAGGAAAAAACCACTATTCTTTTTAATTAACCATGCTTGACCAACTTTCCAATCCTTAAATCTTTCATGGTATTTCCCATGTAGAAGCTTAACCTTAACTCTTCCGTTCGGCGTTGCTATTGAAACAATCCAATCATCAAACTTTAAAGTAAAGAGTATGTCGTCAAGCATTATTACGTTCTTTTTAAAAAATGGCTTGTCTACCTTAACTTTACCTCTACGCTTAAGTTTTCTAAAGGACTTGTATATTGAACATGCCATTTGACAAGCAGTATAAACATAATGAGAAGGTAGATTAGGGTATTTTTCCCGCATTTCGAAATATTTTTCTGCTTTAAGCCTTTTGAAAGAAGTTATGTTTTTCAAGAAAGCGTAGTTCAACAATTCGTTTACAAGTTGCTTATATAAGTTGAACATGTCGGGAAATTTTCCATCGAGTTTGAAACATGCAGTAAGTTTAACTGTTCTCCCACCACTTCCACCCATTATTTTTCGAATTTCACTTTCTGGGATACGATACCTACCACTTGGAAGCCTAACAGCCTTGATTTTTCCATCCTTAATCCACTTCCAAACCTCCAAAGCGTTCTCCTATCAATTCTCAAAATCTCACAAACTTCCTTAATCTTATAAAGCCTCTCAAATTTAGACATAATACATATAAACTTAACCATCTCAAAACAGTTTTCTACCCTTAAACTCACCGGTTTCCACCAAATCGATTATCTTTTTAGCCCTCACATCTCCTCCAAGATGCCTCAAAATAACATTAGAATCAACAAACACCCCATTCATCTTCAAGTTCCCTTAAAACTCTATCAATATCCTCAAACTTAACCTTCAACACACCAAAAGTCTCATCCGAAACCCTCCTCTCCACCCTAACCCTAACCCTCTCACCCTCCCTCAAATTCAACTTCTTCAAAGGCTTCAAAACACCATTCTCATAAACAGCATCAAAAACCTCAACCACAACAACCACCAACCAAACATTACACACAAACACTAATAAACATAACCACAACCCAACAAAACTAAAATCCCTTCAAAATTCCAACCCACCATAATAGACCTAAAAATCCTTCAAACTTCGCCCAATAAAATTTCACAAATCCCACAGTTCACCTCATTCTCAGATTATCTCCTTGCAAGCTTCGATAAACTCTTTTCTACCTATCTCAGCAAGCCTCAACACACCAGCAAAGTGCCAACCTTCAACTCTCGATGCAAAGGAACAATCGTAACAACCTTCCTATCACCAACATATTTAACAAGCTTAACATGACTACCCTTCCGCCCCTTCACATGGAAACCAAACTTCCTAGTAAGTACTTTTACAACCTCTTCACCCGACAGCCTTGGCAACCTCAACATGAATCAAACCCACCAAATCCAACTCACCAATCTCCTCCCCCAACTCAGGAAACTCCTCCAAATAAAGCTCCAAAGCCTCCCTAAGATTATCAACAGCCTCCTCAATACTCCCACCCTGCGTAGTAACACCAGTAAAAACCTCCCTAACAACAAACATATCCTCCTCTTTCCAAACAACAGCAAAAAACCTCACAACAACCACCAACCAAACATTACACACAAACACTAATAAACATAACCATAATAAACCTCAAATTCTAAAACCACTACCATAGATCATCGAAGCAGCTTGAAAAGCCTCTCCTCAAAGCTAATAATAATGGTACTACTATTACCACTACTTTCAAACACCCCACATATCACAACAACCTACTCCCCTCCCACACTCCCGCTTCTCCCCCAAATCATCACCAACTGCAAAACCGCACCCATAACCAAAATAATACGCAAACTTAGTCAACCCCTCCGCCAAAAAACTCTAAAAGTCAAAAGCAGCAAAAATTACAAAACCAAAACAAGTAAACACAACCTAACTTCCACCACTACTGACAATATACGTATACACTAATCCTCCCACTACTATAAACAGGCTTAAAACCCTCCGGAACCTCTATATAATCATACCAACCAGTATCCACATTCCACCAAACCAAATACACCATTCCAAAGCCTTTCTCCAAAGCAACCTCCAAACCCCTACTCAAGTTCATAGAAAAATAAACAATCGTAAAATTCTCATCCAAGTATAGTTTAGCCCACCACAAAAAACAATGATGAACAAGAACACAAGAACCCACACCCATATTCCTATTCAACCATTCAAAACAATTCACAACGCCATCCACATCTTCCAAAGGAACAGTACTCTGCAACATACTAGAAGGCAAATAACTACAAGTCCAAGAACTATAAAAAACAGCATGCTCTAATGGCAAAACCATAAACAAAACACCAAACAAAACAACCAAACCAACATCAACACAAACAAACCACTTAAAGTGAAATTTAACAAAAACTTTTTCTATTCCATTTGCAGCATAGAAAGAGAAGGGATAAGCAAGCATAAACATCCAACGATTCCAAAGATCCAAAGCACAAAACGGCGTCACCAAACAACTAAAACTTCCAACCAAAAGTAAAACAATCCAACCATCCAAAACCCTATCCCTAAAAAACCCCAATAAAACAAGCGGTAACCAAACCCCATACAGCATAACAAAAAGAAACAAAACACTTAAAACCAAATCAAAATAGGTAGCGTAACGTTGAACAGGAGTAGAAACACCAAGATAATCCACCAAGAAAAACAAACCAAAAGGACGTCGAACAACCCTATCACGAACATAAACAACATTAGTCTCAACATAGTAACGCACAGGAAACATCCTCAAAAAAACTCCAACCAAAAAAACAATTAAACAAGGAAAAACAGCAGCAAAAAGCCTCAATACCTCCTCCCTCCCAGATCCTCGAAAATTCTTCAAAACTATCCAAAACACAACAAACAGCAAAGTTAAAGCAGCATACTCGTGGCTAAAAACAGTTAAAAGGGAAAGAAAAACAAACAACAGCCTCCTCCTACCAGCCTCCACATCCAAAACAAAAGGTAAAGTAAAAAGCAGCAAAGCCATGCCCAAAATATTCCTATACAAATCCCAAGAAATCCTCAAAGAACCCAAACCAAAACAAAAAACAAAAGAAGCAACAAAACTCCTCCCCACACCCCACCTTAAATACCTACGCGCAAAAAAATAAACTCCAGCTGAATTCAAACCGTACAAAACTGGAGAAATAACTTTCAAAAACAAAAATGGGTTTCCGCCAAAAACCCTATACACAGGTATCAGAAGAGCATATAGAAGCCAGGTCTCCGTAAAAAACTTCGACCAATGATACCAGATCACACCCTCCTCCAACCTGAACGCGTAATATACTGTATCAAAACCAATCGAACAAGGATAGGACAAAACCTCCGGTATCAACCTAACTAAAAAACCCAAAAAGAAAGAAGAGAAAAGTCCACGCTTAAGATAAATCCTCAGCCTAAAAAACTTCACAACTCCACACCTTAAACAACGATCCACATTACACCTATTTCTACTTTTAACATCATTTCTCCCATCACTATGTCCTCAATAGCCATGGCAATATACTAACTTGGGAAACAAAATCAATAAAGATCATAAACATGCACTTCTTAGCGAAATGACTTTCAATCAAACTGTATAAACGGAATAAACAGTCATTTATGAGGAGGATAATTCCAATTCCACGGTTTACCTACTCGTGGATCATCAGTTCTACCATTTATAGATTTAGGGATAATCGTCGGGTCATTCCATGGTCTACGCTCCTCGTCAGGGTTCTCATAATCATATAACCGAGTGACAAAGTATACAAGCCAGACTGGTTCGACTCCTACAGCTTTAAACCCATGCCAATAATGACCAGGAATCCGCACAACCTGTAGATTCATCCCCGTAGATATTATCTCCACAAGTTCAGAAGTCTCATCATCATATGCACAAATCTTAGCAGCACCACGAAGAACAACAAAATAATCAGTTTGACCCCGCCTATGCCTATGCCAAGCCCTTACTACACCCGGATACGTTATCGAAAAATTCGCCTGCACAATTCTATCCTCACCTAAAAGATCTTTCCAATCCACACGCATAATCTCAGAGAAAAACCCCCTCTCATCAGCAAACCTTCTAAGAGACTTAACAACTATCCCAGGAAGCATTCCCTAAGATCCCTCCAACTCAAACCTAAGCCTAGTTAATGCTTCACGTAACGTCAAAGGCTTATTCTTCAAAGTTCTAGCTGCTTTCGAAACATCAAGAGAAGAATCCCTCGGCCTCTTAGCAACCCAATTCATATCATCCATCTTAACCGAATGTATAAGTCTTTTATTTAGATCAAAAACTTCGGCTAACTCAAAGGCTAAGTCAAGTCTACTAACTCTCGACGCCCCAGCCAAATGATACACACCAGTAAGTTCCCTATCAGCAACTTCAAGAAGCATCTCAGCCAAATTCGTATTGAGAGTCGGTGAAATAAACTGATCAGAAACTATCCTAACAGATTCACCTTTCCTAAGCTTCTCAATCAACCAAAGAACAAAATTAACCTTACCCCTAGCCGGCCTTGAACCATAAAGCACACTAGTCCTAGCAATACAAAACACATCACATATATCCCTAACTGCATCCTCACCCTTTAACTTCGAATAACCATAAAAATTTACTGGTTCGGTTACATCTTCCTCCTTATAAAACCCTTTATCACCCTTAAAAACATAATCAGTCGAAACGTATATTAAAAAAGCGCCCACACTTTTAGCCACACGAGCAACATTCACAGTTCCTTCATAATTCACCTTTAAGGCCAAATTTTTCTCCAGTTCACACTTATCCACATCTGTCATAGCCGCCGCATGAACAATAACCTGAGGTTTTATTCCCTCTATTACTCTTCTCACATTAACCCGATTTGTTACATCCAGCTTTACAGGTTCACCTAATAGAGGATAATGCTCATTATAAGCCGAATAAACCTCATACCCCCTAGCCACGGCTATCTCAACAATTTTAGACCCAAGAAGACCACTAGCACCAGTAACCAAAAGACTCAAGTCCACTTCAACCTCCAAGGCATCGGATGGAGCACTTTCTCAGTAGCCAAAGGTCTCCACCACCACTCATTCTCAAGATACCATTTTACAGTTTCCTTTAACGCTTCATCAAAACTATGTCTAGGTCTCCATCCAATCTCATTTCTAATCTTAGACGAGTCGATACCGTATCTAAAATCATGCCCAGGTCTGTCCTCAACAAACTCTATCAAGGATTCATCTTTCCCCATAATCATCAGTATTTTCCTAACGACCTCAATGTTTTCAAATTCATTACCTGCCGAAATATTATATACCTCGCCAGGTCTTCCCTCATTGAGAAGTATATAGAGAGCCTCGCAGTTGTCAAGAACATAAAGCCAATCCCTAACATTCTTCCCAGTACCATAAATGGGGATCTTAAGATTTAGGTAAGCTCTTACAATCGTTTTAGGTATAAGCTTCTCTGGAAATTGATAAGGACCAAAGTTGTTTGTAGGCCTAGCAATAATCACATCAAGACCATAAGTTCGACGATAAGCCATTATAAGCATATCTGCAGCAGCTTTACTTGCAGAGTAAGGCGACGAAGGCCTAAGCGAATCGTTTTCCCTAAAAGAACCCTCAACAATATCACCATAAACCTCATCAGTACTAACATGAAGAAACCTTACCTTAGAATTAACCTTCCTAATAGACTCCAATATAGTAAAAACACCCATAAAATTACTTTCAACAAACGGCTTTGGATCAACTATACTTCTATCAACATGCGTTTCCGCAGCAAAATTAACAACAGCATCAACATCCCTAACCAACCTAACCATAAAACCAAAATCCGTTACATCCCCCTTAACAAACCTATACCTCTCATCCCCCTCCAAATCCATCAAATTCGCCGGATTAGAACCAACACCAAGCCTATCAACATTAATAACCTGAACACTTGAATCCTTAGACAAAACATATCTAACAAAATTACTACCAATAAACCCCATCCCACCAGTAACAAGCAACCTCACAACCACACACCTACCCAAAACCTAAACATAAAACAAACAAAGCAACACCACAAACATTTTCTTAAATATTTTCTAATTTTCTACCCCTATATCTCCACCTCAGAGTAATCCCCCACATGAAGCCTCGTAACATTACGCCTCCTATTTCTCAGCACCTTGGCTCTTCTACCTATCAAGCTCTCCTCAAGCCTCTCAACACCATCAATAACAGCACCCTCCATCACAATCGAATACTCCACACCACTATCAACTATCCTCGCATTGTTGCCTACACTTGTATACGGACCTATAAACGAATTCTCTATCAAACAGTTCCTCCCTATGATTACTGGCCCCCTAACGATACTGTTAACAACCCTAGTTCCTTCACCAATTTCAACCCTACCCTCAACCCTCGAATCTACAACCTCACCCTTAACATCCCTCTTAGCACGCTCATCCAAAATAAGAGCATTAACCGCCAAAATATCATCTTTCTTACCAGTATCAACCCACCAACCCTCAACAAACTCGTAACCAACATTAAAACCCCAATCAATGAGCATTTGAATAGCATCAGTTATCTCATATTCACCACGCCAACTAGGCTTAAGCTCCTCAATAGCCTTAAAAACCACCGGCGTAAAGAAATATACACCCACCAAAGCATAATTGCTGGGAGGAACCTTAGGCTTCTCAACAACCCTAACAAGCCTACCTCCCTCATCAAATTCAGCAACACCAAAACGCCCAGGATCATCAACCTCCTTTAACAAAACCATAGCATCGTAGTCCCCACTAAGGAACTTGTCAACGTATTTCTTTATCCCATGCTGCAACAAGTTATCACCTAAATAAACAACAAACTTATTATCCCCAACAAAATCCCTACACAAACCAACAGCATGAGCAATACCCAAAGGCTTACCCTGATAAACATACGTAACCCTAACACCAAACCTACCACCATCACCATAATGCTCACGAACAAGCTCAGGAAAAGTCTCACCCAAAACAATAGCAATATCCCTAACACCCGAATCCCTAAGATCCTCAACAACATACTGACTAACAGGCTTATTAGCCACCGGAATCAACTGCTTAGGCCCACTAAAAGTCAAAGGCCTCAACCTAGTACCAGCACCGCCATGAAGCACAACACCCTTCATAAACAACACCAAGGAGCTAGGTCACTACTAATTCGTTTTACTATGTGGTATATAAAAATCAGGCAGTTCATCTTTTGGGGTAAAATGTTTTCCCATTGTTATCTATGTATTTCTTTTTCAATGTAAGTGGAAATAAAGAATTTAAGGAATTATTAAACGATGACTGAGTTAAATGAGATGAGTCGCTTGGAAGGTCAAATAAGAGTTAGTTCCGCCATTGATAAGTGCGTCTTGTATCTTCTACTCTCATGTTCAATGATCAAAAATTACTTTTGGGACTCATTTTGATTTAATATTATTATTGCGCCCCAATATGGGGGTTTATCATCGTTTCTCTTCCAAAACAAGTAGTATAATAAACCAGTAAAAAGACCAAGAAACGGTTTAAGTGAAAATAACATGTACTTAAGCCACGTGTTACAGTTTTTATATCCGTAAATCGCGCAACCGGGAAGTTCTCTAATAATTTCTTCTGGAGTTGGGTGACCTGCAGCAATATGCTGCGCTGTATTTGGCTCCTTAACTCCATAATTTTTCTCATAAAAGTATTGAAATACAATGTCATATTCTCTTCCTCGAAATACACTATCATAACTTTGCAGAGGACATGTGATGACAATTTTTTT
Organism: Candidatus Baldrarchaeota archaeon; assembly: GCA_030587435.1. The sequence goes on from JAUQZC010000055.1 coordinate 7,788, forward strand.
CTTGCAAACCCTCTTCAACTCTTTAAAGAAACTGTGACGAATAGATTTTGGGATATGTTCAACAGTATCAACCGAAACAACTACGTCGAAGACTTTTCCTCTAAACGGCAGTCTACACCCATCACCAACTATAGAATGCACGTTCCTTAAGCCTTTGAACACGTCCTTTCTGACATCGAGTAAAAAGAATTTGCAGCCCTTTCTTAATAGGCTTGCGAAACCAGAAATGCCTGCCCCACCTGCACCGACATCTAAAACTGAAAAACTCTCTGCATTTATTTTCCGAATCTCATTTATAACATGTATATATCTACTCCATCGATCGATACCCCTTGGGTGAAAGAAAACTTCAGATAAACCATAATTGGTTGCTTTTGGTCTATAAAATCTCTTTGAGATTAGGTTAAGGAACTTTGAGATTGCGACATCGATTATTGTCATAACTCCATATTTCTTTATTATTTCTTTTAAGCCGCCATATTTCAACAGCTTTGTTCGAACTTCTTTTTGATAAATTTTAATTTTATCAATCATAATTCTTCATTCATCCTGTTTTGATTTTCTCTTTTAGCAATATAGATCGCTATGCATGAAAAGAAAAGTATGTTGAAACCTATATTGTAAGGTGAACTTAGTACTTTAGCCCAGGGAATAGATGGTCTCGGTTTTGCTTCTAAATTTAATACACGGCCATCTACTTGAAATCTTGAGAATATTGTGAGCGGTCCACTAACGTACATTGTATCAAATTTTACATTGCCTTGAATTTCGGCCTTCTGTTGGACTATACCAGCTAGCGGAATGTAGAGGGCAGCATGTACGTCAAGTTGATCGAATGTAATGGTTCCCGAGGCGGTTATCGATGGCAATCTAGCAAAGAACGATATAGCTGCTGTCTTGAATTTGAAAGAAACGGGCATATCAGATTGGTAGGTAACGTTTGCATCCATAACTATCAAAGCATTAGAGTCGTCAACAAGAACTCCACCTTCGACGGGGTAGCTTTCTGGTTTAATTATCATGTATGATTCTGATGGAAAAATGAGTAAAGTGGCGTTTCTAATCGTTAAATTGACCTTGCCATATATTTTAATTTCCCTGGATTTATTGAGTGGAAAGGGAGAACTTGTCAAGTTTACAGAGCCTTGAAGCATCAAGATATCCGTAAAGATGCTTAAATCGCCTTTAATTTTGATGCTTCCAAAAGTTGAATTGTAAACTGGGAGCACATTTACTTTAGGTTTATACTCCTCTAATGTTAGGGCTTCCTTAACTTTATTGAGAAAATCTGGTCGAAGCAGTTCAGTTTCTTTTCCAGCTTTAATGGTGGTAAATGAATTTATATATATTACTTTACCTAAGCCAAAATCCTTTATTGATAACAGAGAAGATGAGCTTTTTATTCCTAATAGGTTTGCGAAAAATCCGTTTCCACGAGTGTTAAAAATTATTAAAGTGTTTCCTTCTGAAATCCAGTTAAGGAGGCTTTCTATAGGAATTGACGGATCAGAAGTCAACAAAATATGTGTGTAGCGTGAGAGATAAGCGTCAAGATCTTCAAGTAGTAAACTATCTACATAGAGTACTGAGTATTTCAATCGAAGAAGAGATACGAATAGTGATGGAAAAACATCGTCTGTTGAAAAGGGACTCGGTGATATTTCTATGTAGTCGATGTATGCTCGTGCTGTGGTATTTGCTGGGGCGTTCTTTGTTGTTTCTACAATGATCTCAATCCTCGTTATTGTCTGATTCTCTGGTAATAGGAATATTTTCGTCGTAAACTCTCTATCCGTCAGGTGTCCGATGTAGAAGAAAAATCTATCTGTAGCGTTTTGAAGTATAATTGTGAACCATGTATAGTCATTGTCTACTTTATATCGGAATGAGAGAATAGAATTTTTAGTCTTTAACATGAGAGGAAGCGAATAACTGACCCAAACAGTTCCGCTCTGATTAGAGGTGACAGATATTTCGAGTATATCGCCATTACTATGTGCGTTCCAATTATACACATTACCATACTTTCCGTAGAAAGCCCAGTCTCTCGAAAAATCATCATCCCTCCAATAAAAAACTAGAGACGAGAATTTAATGTAGTCGATGTATGCTCGTGCTGTGGTATTTGCTGGGGCGTTCTTTGTTGTTTCTACAATGATCTCAATCCTCGTTATTGTCTGATTCTCTGGTAATAGGAATATTTTCGTCGTAAACTCTCTATCCGTCAGGTGTCCGATGTAGAAGAATACCTTGCCTGACGAGTTCCACAATCGGATGGTAAACCATGTAAGGTTGTTCTCTACTCGATACTTGAATGAAAAGCTCGAGAAGATTGTTGTGTTTAGGGTCAATCCTGAAAGAGCGTAACTAGCCCAGACAGTTCCAGGCTGATTAGAGGTGACAGATATTTCCGCGATACCATCTTTTACCTTCAATTCAAAACTTTTAACTTCGCCATGTTGTAAATACGGGCACCATCCCTTGGTGAATGTGTCATCAGTCCACATAGTGGCCTCTTGTCTTTGAATAAAAGGAGAAAAATGTAGAACCCCAAGGCCCCCCTCAGAAGATGGCGGAGTCAAAGAAGGTACCTCGAACACGGTTACGTAGTCATTTTCGAAAACCTTTGGAAAGTATCTGATGAATGATCTTAAAACATCATTGGAGTTTAGTAGTCCGATATCTCTTTGTGCTACATAAATATATTTTATGTTTGACGAAGCAAGAACGTAGGTCATAATGTATGGATTTGACGTGGAAAGTAGAAGTTTAGACCAACGTTGAGCATCCTGCACGGGGTTTACTGCAGCAAACTCTCTTAGTCTATCTGCAGATGTCTTGGTAAACGTGAGAACGCTAACGTTAGTCGAGATGTGTTTGCGAATATAATTAAGTGCATCTAATTCATCTTTTGATATCTTGTTATATCTTGAACTGTTGGAGGCGTAAACGTAGTAAAGAATAGTACTTAACATTCCAAAAATTACAATAAAAGTAAGAAGGACACATATGATGATCTTTCGTTTAGTTAGATGTGATGTAACTATACTTGACGCGTTTAACGCTTTTGTAACGCCATATGCAGCTACAACAGAAGAACCAACAAAGGTCAGAGTTGCGAATCTATAAGCTGGATAAAGTGGATAATAGTTTGCTATTTGTTCTAATGTGAAACCTATTGGAATCAGTAATAGAAAGAAAAGCAAGTGTCTGTCTTGTATCAATTTTGTAAAGTAAAAGAAAATGCATAATGTCGCCAATAAACCAACAGCGCCAAATCGCAAAGGATAGACAAAGAAAGGTGTAAAATTGTAACCACCCCATTCCCAAAGGTTAAAATCTTTTTCAAGCGTAAACCAAACTATGAAGGAGAAAATATAAACATAGAGCAAAACCCATCTAATATATCCCCACTTTAATTCCAATTTTTTAATAAGAGAATCTTTAAATCTAGGCGAAAAATTAAAAAAACATTTATCCTCTATAAATTCCATAATTCCTGCCAGAAGAGACAAAAATACAGAAGCAAAAAACGATAAGCTTGCCCTGTTTACTACATATAGCTGAGCAGGCGCAGCTAAATCTACGAGAACTACTATAACTAAGCCCGACAATACATATGGAGCCATTCTCTTTTCGTTGCTATGCCTGATGAACAAAGTGTAAACAAAGAAAACGAATGTGAAAAGAAAAATTTCTGTTATATGACCTAAGTACCCAAGAGTCACTAGGATCGATACGATTATGGCCTCAACTGGTTTAAAACTCTCTTTTCCTAGAAAGTACAGAAGTGCAAAGAAAGCTGGTAATCCTATGATCCATATAGGCGCAACGATGTCAGGCAAATAAAGAAAACGCATATAAATGTCATATGTTTTTGAAGTTGTGACTTGTAAAAGTTTGAGAATGTCATAATCTGGACCGGAGAGTCTTAAATAAATTGCGTACAATCCTCCGAAACCTAGAAGAATTGAAAGAAAGATAGCTACTGAGGGAATATCGCGATCTTCTTCTCTGTTAAACCAAACTTTGACTGCGGAATAAAAAGCAAGTATTGGCATGAAAGTTAGAATATACATGCCCTGTTCAGCTAGTGCCGAAGGAATCCCACATATAGAAAATAGAACTGCCAAATAAATGTGAAAAAGGTATGGATAACTTGGAAGTAGTCTCCCTCCATAGACAGGGAAGCCCTCCAGGTATTGAAGGGCAAGTCCATAATGCCGTCGCATATCGCCAGATTTGAGCGGCAGGTTATAAATCATTACAGTTAAAGCGTCAATTACAGCTACTATCAATATAGACAAAACAAGCCCAACTTCAAACCGATTCAAGACTAACCGGTAATCTTCAGTCTTATGTATACAATAGTAAAGAACCATAATCGTCAGGTTGGTTGCAATTACAGCAACCAACCCAAACGAGCTTATAGTGTTTCCTGAAAAAAGTATAATGAACCCTATTGCAAATGTTATAAAAAAACTTAGAAGACATGAGAGCACTATAATGATGCTTCCGGTGATTACACACTGCCTATCCAACACTTTTAAGAGGAAATATCCAGGGAGGAACGTGGTTAGCAGTAATGAAGCCATATATCTTATCCAATTTATCAATGGTATATTCGCCCAGTCAAGAATAGAGCCATTATAAGCCGGAACGAAGAGAATAATGAGCACGGAGGATATTGTGAGGATAACAAGGATAACCTTCATTTTATATTTATGTGTAATCCTAAATGTGTAATCTTTGTCGTTATGGTGTAAGAGTATGTACGAAAACAAGAACATGCTTGATGCAAAAGGCGAACCTAGGTAGAAAATTAGCGGCTCAACAAATAGTTTTGAAAAAATTAAGAATATCGTCAAAGTAATTAAAGAAAATACTAAAGATACAAATGTGTAAAAGTTGACTCTCGATTTCATGTTATCTTAACTCTCCACTTTCTTGTAAGTGACACTGGGTAGTGGATCATTCTTTTCTCTATTTCGCGATCTGATATCTTTCTTTTCTTCTGAACTTTTATCGAGCGGTGAGCGTATTTTTAAGCTTTTTCAGGTTCCATTTTAAAGCTTGAATAAATGCCACCAGATATGGAGGTTTTTATGCTTTAAGGAAGTATAGGTAGCTTCGATAAGCATAATTATTATTGATAATGGGATCCTCTTAATGACATTTTTTATAGAGTAATTTTCGAGTAGCACCCTTAAAATTTCTCGGTAATGGTTGTAAACTGCCTTAACAGGAGGGACGAGGATCTTGGTAGCGTAGCGCGCGTTAAATAACCTTGAAACGCCCAGAGTAATAATGAGAGTGGCTGGGGAGAAGACACCGAGTTAATGGTATAGATGTAAATTCTTAGCCTCCTCGTGGCGTGCCCCTCAAATGTCTCGACAAATGAGGCGTTTTAAGTATTTAGATCTTCAGTATTCAAGCCACTTTAATACTACGTGAATCTTCGGCGATGTCTTTATGTAATGATTCCATATAAGGGTGTATAAGGTTGGTACTGCGTAAGCCATGATCGTTTTTAGCTTCCATGGTTGATACCTAATCGCCTTGAAGAGTTTTTGTTTGGCTTCCTCAATTTTCCCCTTCTGCATCAAAGTCATGCCCCATGCGTAGTATAACGATGCTAATTTCCTTGGCACAGCCCTTTTCAAGAAGGGATAACGGTTTATAGCTTTCTTAACTAATAGGAATTCATCCCTCAAAACGGCTATGTATCTAACCTTTGATAGCTGAAACTCATGTTCACGTTTTTTAACTAGAGGCCTGCTCAAATGTCCAATATTGAATTTTCCCGCCATTCTAAGCCACATATCATGATCCGAAAAGCCAACCATGTGTTCATCAAAAAACCCAACCTGATCGAAGCACTGCCGCTTCACAAGAACTGTTGGAAATGCGATGAAATTCCGTAAGAAGAGTTTTTCGATGAACTCTTCTTTCGAAGAAACAACTGGCATCTCTATATTCCTTATTCTTATTGTTCGTCCTTGCGAATCTATATCGAAACAACTCGTATGGACAAGGCCTACATCCTTATGTTTACTGAGATACTTCACCTGCAGCTTCAGTTTATCGGGTAGCCATAAGTCATCCTGACATATGAACCCAACTAAATCGCCTTTGCTTTCCTTTAACCCTCTATTTACAGCTGCCGAAAAACCTCTATTTTTCTGATAGATGTAATGTACCCGTTTATCGTCCATATACGAAGTCACTATTTCTCGGGAGTTATCGGTAGAACCGTCATCTACAACTATAAGTTCAAAGTCTTCAAAGGTTTGGTTTAAAACGCTTTCAATGGCTTCACTAATCCATCTTGCGCCGTTATAGCATGGAAGGATTACACTGACCTTTGGCATTCAGCCCACCTAAGCTTTAAGCTCGTAAAAATACATATTCATAACTGAATCCTTTACTTTAAGGTATTAGAGACTTCACATGGTTCCTTCGATTTAAGATGTTCACCGCGTTCCATCTCGTATCTTAAGTCTTCGTATTTTCTCTCTAATTTTTTCCTTTTCGTTGATCTCTCGGTATCTTACTTTTCGCTTGGCTATCTCTGATTGTTCATCGAAGATTTCCATTAATACTCTTCCATCCATGTCTCTTGGAACTGATATATTGAACATGTGGAGTATTGTGGGTGCTAAATCTAAAATCGAAATTTTGATTTTTTTCTCTGATTTAATGTCTGGTCCATAGGCGGCAAATAAGCCCCATTTTTTATTTTCAGCTTTCCATCCTTTTGTAGGGCTATAAAATATTCTTCCATCTTCGATCTCAAAGTCTCCAGGAATATGAACACCTTTAGCTTGATCGATGATTAAATCTGGGGCTTCATCGATATACTCTCCGGAATATATTTCTTCTTTTAAATATACTCTTTCAACTATTTTTTTGTCAGTTACTGGATCTACAAGTTCCTCTAACTCCTTCTTTATTTTGTTTATTAGAGTTCTCTTTTCATCTTCATTTGTTGCTCTTATATAGATAGGTCCTTGTCCTGAAGCTAACACCATGCTTTCTTCCCAATCTATCATACTACCAATCTTTTTCACTTCTCCAACCTCATTTGGAAAAATCTTTAGAAAACTACGTGGAATTACTTTTCTTAATATTTTTCTGAGCTTAAGCTTATTAGCAATTGATGCTAATGTTTCTTGTTTGATTCCGAGGTGATAAAGAATTTTAGTTGCCTGTATGCTTGTTGAATGCAATTTAAGATACCCCTTTTTCCTTAACCAGGCATTAATGTTGAATACTGTTTCTATTCTGTTTGATCCGTGATCGGACATCAAGAAAATATTTGTTTTCTCATTTAGAAAATCTTTTAAATGGTTATCTATGGTTTTCCAACACTTCATTGTTAAGGGATCGTTCCAGAAGTGATGATGCATGGTGTTAATCTCAAAACTAGTAACTTGAAGAAAGTCAACGTCATACTCTTTTGCCAACGTTTTCGCAACTTTAAATTTGATGTCAATTATTTCATTTACTTCCTCGGCAAATTTTTCCTTGTCAAGGATAGAGTTTTGAGGTCTAAGTTTAAATCCCCACTCATCCCTTAGCCTTCTCTCCAGTTCTTTAGGATAAGTGAATCCTTTTTCTTTAGCGTCTGGCCCTCCAGAAATCATAAAGCCATTAACTTTTTTGGGCGGATATGTTCCCGGGACTCCTATAACTCCCACTTTTCCTCCAGCCTCGCTTATGTAGTCCCATATTTCTTTATGAAGGAACTTGCGGTGAAAAGGATGATAAATTCTACCTTTATTAAAGTCTATGTTTTCCCACCAGAAAATTCCCAGTTTACCAGGGTTTTTCCCAGTGCTGTAGCATTTCCAGTTAGGCAAAGTCACGGGCGGCAAGCAACTTAACATGTCACCCCAAACACCACCACGAATAATCTTGCCTATATTTGGTAGAGCACCCTCCTCTATCCAAGGGTAAATAAGCTCCCAATGAGCGCCATCTAAGCCTACTACAACAAGCTTCATATTTACTTCCCCACATTACTTATGGATTGCAAACCATAAGATTCACCTCACATTTTAAATATCTGTTAAGATAATCTGCAAAATCACCCATGGTCATAACCTCAATTTTTCCTTTATCCCTTTTTCTACTCAGCCACTTAAGGAAAATTGTTAAATCCCTTCTTAGGGATCCATAACACAGTAAATTCCAAGGGTGTATAAAAATGTGAAAAACCTTTCGGGATCTAATTGCTCTCTCTAGTCCTATTCTGCTACGAAGCAAGAGACTGATAGGTATTTGTGGATCGCAGAAAAACATTGAACTGGAAATACTCCATATACCATCCTCCCAGATGGGTAAAACAGGAGAAGCCACTATTTTATCTATGGTTCCGTTAACCTTCCGGTATAAGGGAGGTTGCTCAAAATTGTATCTTCCAGAGGTTTTCCCGCGATAAATTTTAAATCCGTACTTTTTAAGCAAATCTACATGGGCTATCTTGTTTCCTGGAAAAACGAAGGACTTAAGATTTAATCCAAATTCCCTAGCCAATTCTAGACCTCTTTTTATCTCCATGTCCGCGTCTTCCCTAGGAATCTCGGTAAAAAGAGAGTGAGAAAAAGAATGATAACCTATTTCATGACCTACAGGACTCGACAAAATTTCTTCAACAATATCTCCACCACAAAATAGTGAAGGATCTTCTTCAAACAAATCTGCAAAGAAATTTTTACCATATATATAACGGCTAGAACACACATGCAAGTATTGTTTCTCGCAATCTAATGGATCCAGAAAAAGATGACCTACGGTCGCCCAGGTAACAGGGACATTATACTTTTCAAAAGTGTTTAATAGAAAGGATATGCAAGCTCTAAGTTTAACTCCTCCAGCTTTCTTCAAAAATGTGAGTAAATTGTAGTCAGGCTTAGGCGGATTGATAGCTCCCCAAATTAGCTCAAAATCTAAACTAAAAATAAATACCGGACTATCTATTATGACTGGCATACTTGACACCCTAAGATGTACTCTCAAGCTTTGTTATTACTTCTAGATTTTTTATTCATAAAGACGTGACTAGATGGCATTCCAACTACTAGAAGACTGTAGCAAAAATAAATGCCCTACACTGAAAACAAATTAGTGATTTTGAATGTATACTATCCTGTCCATTAAAGGATTTCTTCGAAACTTAATGTGGTTCTTGACTGTTTTAGTATATGCTTTTAACGTACTCTACATATTTTCTTAAACCCTCTCTGAACGACGTATTAGGCTCCCATCCTAGCAATTTCCTTGCTTTCTCTATGCTTACTACAGTGCCCTTGAAGTCTCCGGGTCTTGGCGGTTCATGTTTTACTGGTACATCGCCAAAAATATTCCTGAGCTCCTTAATCACTTGGTTTATGGTCACAAATTCTCTTCCGGCTAAGTTTATTATCTGATTTTTAGCATTATTGTTTAAAGCTACAACATTACCTTCGGCTAAGTCCTCCACGTAGATGAAGCACCTACCCTGTTTTCCATCCCCGAATATAGTTATAGGCTCTTTTCTCATAGCTTTTCTGACGAATATAGCTATTGCCATGTTCGATCTCATCCTTGGTCCGTACGGTATGCCGTACCTTAATATTGTGTAGGGTAGTGCATAATGTTTGTTCCACGAGATAAGCAGGTATTCTTGTGCTATCTTTGTCGCTGTATATAAGTGATCTGGAGGAGGAAGGGGGGTCTCTTCTGTCACAACTCCTTCTATCCTTCCATAAACCCATGTTGTGGATGCCAGCAACACCCGTTCAACTTCAAAGGCTGTAGCGGCCTGCAACACGTTCAACGTGCCTATTTCGTTAACATGAACACAGAGTTCGGGTTTTGAGAGAGCTACATTCACGTCTGCTATGGCTCCAAGATGAAAAACATACTCTACATCCCTAAACGCTTTAAAAACATCATCTTTATTTGTTAAATCCCCCTTAAACCACTCCACATCATCTCTATGTGGCTTTACCAAGTCAAATACGCGTACATCATAATCTTTCTCATGTAGCTTGTCTACTAAATGACTTCCTATGAATCCTGACCCACCAGTTACAAGAACCACCATGGCCTAAACCTCGGCTAAAACTTCTTTAAACTTCTCAATTACGTATTTTGCATCTTCAATACTCATTTCGGTATAAATTGGTGGACATATCATCCTGCTGCAAACATCTTCAGCCTTCGGGAAATCACCTTTCTTTGTGCCTAGGAGTCTTCGATACAGTGGTTGTAGATGTAATGGCGGCCAATATACTTCGCCCCCGCATCTCACTCCCTTCTCCCTGAGCTTCTGCTTTACAAGATCCCTGTCTATATCCTCGCCAAGAATCACGATATACTTATAGTAGTTGTTAAGAACATTAGGAGGTGTCTCTATGGGTTTTATCCCGCTAACCCTCTTAAATCCATCATAATAAGCTTTGGCTATCCTATTTCTTCTTTCAATTATTTCAGGTAGTCTTCTTAATTGAACAACGCCTATCGCTGCGCTAATCTCATCCATCCTCCAATTATAGCCAAGTTCAACTATCGTATTGCCCGTAAAAGCCTCTTTTCCTTGATCTCTCAATATTCTTGCCTTTCCAGCTACCTTATCGCTGTTTGTCGTAATTATTCCGCCTTCCCCAGTCGTCATAACTTTGGTTGGGTAGAAACTAAAAGCTCCAACATCTCCGAGTGAACCAGCTGGCTTATCATCTATCCGCGCCCCATGGGCATGCGCTGCATCTTCTATCAAGAATAGTTTATTATCTGCACAGATCTCCCTGATAGCCTTAATCTCCGGGCATACTAGTCCACCTATATGAACTACTATTATGCCTTTGGTCTTACTCGTAATTTTTTCCTCAACATCTTCAATGCCCATGCATAGTGTTTCAGGGTTTATATCTGTGAAAACGGGTTTACCGCCAGCGAAGATAACAGTAGCCGCGGTTGCACTGAACGTGTTTGTTGGAACCAGCACCTCATCACCGGGATTTAGCTTCATACATCTTAAAGCTATTTCAAGTGCTGCGGTTCCAGAACTAACAGCAATGGCATGCTTTACTTTGCATAACTTTGCAAATTGTTCTTCAAACTCTTTGGTACGGGTGTGAAGCGTTAGCATACCTGAAATTAAGATCTCTTCGACGTAATTTTTTATCTTCTCAACATCTTCCTGCGGAAAATATGGCTTTACTGGGGGGATGTTTTTAACCATATATAATTACACCTCCTAGCAATGGTAGGACGATACTTAGTAAAGTCTAACAAAATTAGTGCGCTAGATTCTGTTAACTCGTCCTTTATAAGATCCCTATTCTCTGATTGATATTATTAACAGGTAGTTCCTAAGATTTTTAATAGCTTATAAGCACAAAAGGAGACTAGTGCAAACATAGCGTTTTTGGTTTTAAATCGTTTCCTGTTTTATTTTTTTAAATGAATAATTTTTCTCTTAATAACTTTATGATCGACATTTTTTAAGTATTTTATGCTCCTTTGAAAGGGCTCGCTTGTATCTTTAAAGATATCTTTTAGCACTTTTCCGTCCATGTAGGTAGGAATAGGCATGCCTAATAGATGTAATAACGTAGGAGCTATATCCCAAGTCTTTATACTATTATTGACTCTTAATTTTTTAATATTTCGACCATAAATTGCAAATATTCCTTCAACATCATGGTCGCCCGTTAATAATCTCTCTGAAGCTGATCCAAAACCGAAAATGTTGTTATTTATGCGAGTTGAGATAATATATTCTCCCTCGGGATAAACGTAAAGTGCGGGAGAACGGTAGCTGTAGGGGCCCCACACTACATCCTTACTATAATAAACTCTTGAAATAACTCTATTATCTTCATCTTTGATGTTTTCAATCATCTTTGTAATGTTTTTTAGAATGGTTGCATTGTTAGAATTTAAATATATGCCTCTATATCCATAAGCAAACGCTATGCTATTAGCATAATCTATGAGAGCAGCATCAAGTTCGGATGCTGGAGGTAGCATCTCGATTCGAATAGGTAAAAATCTAATTAGTATATCGAAAAGACCAAGAAGATTACTTCTTTCTAACATATCAGCAATTTTTTCTCGCGTTAAATGCATGGATATGCATAGTCTACGTATGATGCTTTTTTTGACACGTAGCAATCCTTTATTGTAGAGATATGTATTTATATAAAAATACTTTTTCACGCTCCTAAAACCATGATCTGAAACTAAAATTACTGTGGCATTTGGCGCCACATCCAATATTCTATGAATTTGCTTATCTAAGTTAACATAATATGATCTTAAGAGTTCTTTATTATCCCAGTAATAATGTTGCAATCTATCTGATGATACGTATATAATAGACGCAATATCCCACTCGTAGTTACTCATCAAGTAAAGAAAGGTCTTGGTAAGCTTTACGTCAAATTCAGTCGCCAAACTACATGCTTTTGCTTCTTTGCCCTTTCTAACGGCATCATAGAACTCTTTATTTAATTCGAATAAATATCCATTAGCCGCGCTATTTATTTCTGTTAACTTATCTTTAGGCCAGACATAGTTTTTTGATCCAGGAGGAGTCAATAATCCAGTAGTCATTATTCCATTTACTTTTTCCGGCGGATAAGTAACAGGGTCATTAATTACGATGCATTTTAAATCGTATAAGTTAGTTAGAGACCAAATAGTGTGTACTCCCCTCATTTTCCTATGTGGAAGATGAAAGGAACCGTCTTCCTCCCTTATGCTAAAGTCCGTTATACCGTGTTTTCCGGGGTTAACGCCAGTAAATATGCTTGTCCAAGCTGGAGGAGTATTTGGCGGAACCGTTGACTCAAGTGTTCCATATGCACCTTCGGATACAAATAGTTCAAAAGTAGGTAGTTTTCCATCTTCTATTAACGGGTTAATGATTTTCCACGTAGCACCATCAACCCCTATCAAAATTAGCTTTTCTTTCGGTTTCATGTTTCTCCCTTCAGGCATCAAAATAGTAATTACTTGTTATTAGGGAAAAAGAGTTGTTTAAAGATACGCTTCCATGCCTCAGCTACGCTTTTTTCATTAAATTTTTCTTTTATGAATAATGCAGATCTTTCGCTAACCTTTTCTAACAATGCATTGTGGTTCTTCATTAACTCCACCACTCTTTTAGCTATCTCTTGTGGATGGTTACTTTTCAATAGAAATCCATTCTCGCCATCATAAATGATATCTGCGATTCCTCCAACTGGTGTTGCAAGAACAGGAACACCACATGCCATTGCCTCTAATATTACAGCAGGTAATCCTTCAGTAAATGACGGAACTACAAGCAACCTCATTTGATTATAATAGTAAGTAAGATCACTATGAGATACTCTACCGATCATTTTTACGTTCTTTTCGATATTATATTCCTTAATCATTCTCTTAAGGGTTTCACGTAGTGGGCCGTCTCCTACTATCAAGAATGTTATATTTTTTATTTCCTTGAGAATGTAAGGTATTGCTTCTATAAGGAGATGAGGACCTTTACACTTTCGAAGTGCCCCAACGTACCCTATGCACATTTCTCTACTTTTATATGGCTTCATTACGTAGAATTTTCCTATTAGATTATTTGGATAATCTGGAGCAATCGATACTTTATCCAAGTATGGTTGTAAACCTATCCACTTCACCATGCTTTTTGAAAGAACTATTATTTTATCGGATAAATTATGACAGATAAATTCTTGTATTCTTCTAAAATAGGCTTTTAATTTAGATATATGATTTAAACTATCATAAAATCCTGCCTTAAAATATGACCCGCCAATGAAGAGAAGAAGCTTCTTTCTAAGAAGTTTGGTCATCAGGCATGTTAGAGGCATATAGCCTTGATATATTAAAACAGCTTTGAAGTTATGTTTCTTATATGCCCTAAGAAGATTAAAGGATGTTAAAATCTCCATAAGTAAGTAACCTACTAGCTTAGATGATTCACGATAACTCCAACTTAACAAAAGAATTCTTTTTAAGCCAATGATTCCATTAAGGATGTTAAGTAATCCTTGAAACGCAGGATAACTCACATCACCTGCTAATATGCAAATACTTTTTGTGCGATATGTTCCCTTCCTTTTGCTACTAACAAATATATTAGCACATGTTCTAGGAATATATATTTCGATACTAGGTCACCTTCTTTCTGCTAACCTTTTACGCTTTCTTCATAAAGTTTCAAGAGTTTTAGTATTGAAAGTTTCATATTAAATTCTTTTTCTATCATTTTCCGACCAGCTGCCCCCATTTCTTGTGCTTTTTCTGGATTGCTGAGCAAATCCATTATACGTTGCGCGGTTTCTGCATAGTCATGGAGAGGAACAAGATAGCCATTTACTCCATTAATAACTATTTCTGGTACACCGCCAACCCTTGAGGCCACTACTGGTTTTCCTGCAGCCATACATTCCATAATGTATGATGGTAGTTGCTCTACAAGCGATGTAGAGACGCAAATATCGGCTATATTGCTCAGTACGTAGGGTATGTGATAATTGCTTATCCATCCAGTAAAAACTACGTGCCTAGCTATTCCAAGCTTCTCGGTTAGATTTTTAAGAGAATTTGTGAGAGGCCCTTTACCTCCGACAACAAAGGTTGCATCGAACTTCTTCAAGATCGTTGAAGCTGCCATTAAATAATATGGGAAACCCTTGTGATGAAAATGACTCGCAGCATAGAAGATAACGGGTTTGGTTACGTCTTCTAGGTTATAATCTTCTAAGTTTATTTTAACTTTCTTAGCCTTGTCGAACCATTCTAAGTCGGGAGCGAATAATGGTATGACGCATATTTTTGAGGGGTTAATTCCCCATTTTATCAACCTTTCTCTTGTATAATTGCATAAAGCTATACACTTATCGTAAAATAAGCTGTACGATATACTTGCTATACCCATGCCTATCCTCGATCCTGGAAGTGATCCTATTGTTGCAAGGGTTTTAGGCCTATTATTAAGTATCTGTGTGGCAAGATGGACTTTTACGCCATGTTTTACACCGCCTGCATGAATAATGTCAAAGTTTCCTTCTCGTCTAAGTATTTTTCTAATGTCTCCGGCGCATCTGATCATGCTCATTATGTCTGGATCATCTATACCATCGGTTGTGCAGCGTTTTATTCCGTGTCGGTTAAGTTCTTTTGGCAAATTCGCATACTGTTCCTTATTATCCGAAAGGACAACGACCTTATTTCCTAATCTTTTTAGGGCTACAGCCAAACGAGTAAAATGAAAAGTAAGACCAATCCCGGATGAAGAACCTATAAGCAGTATATTGTAGCCCAAGATTCAACACGCATTCAATTTTTAATTTAACACATTCTATATATCTTAGTAGCTGCAGTTCCAAATTTATCGGAAGACTTTTAGCAATACTAAAATTGGTTTATTATTCTACAAAAAATTTTAGTGGAAAATAACACAAGCACAATATTCAGGTACTTAGGAAAAGTATACCAACCAAGAACCCTTAATGATTTTAAAGCAGTCCCCCTTTGAGTCAACAGCATTGTAGGAAAATACCGTCTAGGGGTGTTTCAATAAACTGTCTGTTATCTCGAAAATCTAACTACGATTTACAACAAAGTCTAAATATATTTTTATTTTTTAAGTAGGACTAAGAACATAAAAAGCAATGTTTGGATCTACACAGACGGCTTCCAGAGTTCATTAATTTTACCGCCATAAATGGAATATGTCTCAGTTCCTATATGTATAAATATGAACTCTTGACTGGATTCTGTCGATGTTAAATTATCCCGTGAGATTTTGAGTTTATCTTTCCATGTACATTAAGAAAGATGGCCGTGTTTTGTATCTCATTTCTCTATCTATCAAAAGATTAATTTAAGTTTAAATCCAGATTTTTACAGAGTCTGGACATGGAATTCCCCATTATGATTTTTCCAGCCAGGTTTTAAATTATAAAATGAGATGCGCCATTGTTTAGGCCTTAAAGTGTTTAATTTATGCTTTAAATCAAAACTTTGTGTACGTTGTCACTTATTTATAACCTCTTCGTAAACCTTTTCAAGCTCATCTATAATGTTAGTCCAACTGTAGTTTTCAAATACAAACTTCCGTCCTCTTTTGCCCATTTCTTTTAGCAGACTTTCATCATTTAACATTTTTTTTATGAGTTCTGCAAGTTTGGTAGCATCGCCGTAGTTTACTGAGAAACCAAAACCACCTTTCTCAACTACATACCTTATGTAATTTGTTTTTGATACTATTACTGGTGTTCCACATGCAGCAGCCTCTAGGGGGACAAGTAAGTATACATTAAATTTTTCTGGGCAGACAACAATGGATGAATCTATGAAAGCAGATTTCTTTTCTTGTTCTGTTAGTGGGCCCGTAAATAACACCATGTCAGCTATTTTAAGAGATTTCACTAGAGACTTCACTTCGTTTAGATATCCATCATCAGGTCCAGCTATTATCAATAAGGTGTTGTTAAACTTTAGTTTCTTAACTAAATAAGCATAAGCTTTAATTAAAAAATCTACGCCTTTTATTTTATGAATTCTTCCCAAATAGAGGATAATCTTTTTTTCATTATTAATATCATATTTCCTTCTGAAACTTCCCTTAGTTGGCAGGTCTTTGTACTCTGACAGATCGATGCCATTAGGCAGTATAGCTATTTTATCCTCTGATACACCCATTGCCTTGTACTGTTCAGCTTCAATCGCAGTTAGTGCTATAACTTTTGATGCGTCTTTAAGAATTCTATATCCAAATAAAATGTCATACAACAGTTTTCGTCCTGTTCGCCCCATTCGAGCTATTGAACCATGTGCTTGGAGAATATACGGTACTTTATATTTCTTAGCGTATTTATGAACGATTATATTTTGATAGGTTCTATACTCATGAGTATGAATGACATCAAACGATTTTAGGTCTGATTGTATTTTCCTAGGTAATTCAGGTGTTATGAAGAGCTTTGAACTCCTAGCAAAAAACATGGATAAGTTTTTAAAGTAGTAAACTTTCATCCCTTCAATTTCGCTGCTTTTAATGTTAAGTCTGCCCTTTAGATCCTTGGCATCTGAAGTAAAAATAGTGACTTCATGGCCCCGTTTTATCAACTCTTTTCCAATATTGAATGCAACTTGAACAGAGCCTCCGAAGGCCTGTGCCGGGTAGAAATACGGTATAACAAACAATATTTTCATATCTTTTGACATATACGAACGCCTTAACGCTAATAGTTTATACTTTACTACTTTTCTCGTTAACTCTTACGTGTTGTTAAGTAATTTTCATAGCTGTGATATTTACTTCAGATGGATAAATGTTCGCTACTTTGAAAGTTAGTCCGGTAGATTTCTTAGGAATTCCACTATAGTGCTCGTGTTAACTAGTCCTTCCTCTTGAATAAAGTTACAATTCTTCCACTTCAGATCACCACTACTTCAATGTCGCATTTATTATTTATACGCAAGTATTGTTATATTTCTTTGATCATGTTTAATCTGTCATGGCTTTCGAATATGTTTCTTATTCTTTCTTTAAATACGTTGTAGGAAAAAAGTTCCATAGCAAGTTCTTGAGCATTTTTTGCCATTTTTTCTCTTAATTTTGGATTTTCTTTAAGAAACAATATCGCTTCTTTAATTTCATCAGGATTTTCTGGTGAAACGGGTATGCCTGCTTGGTATTTCGAAATGAGTTTGCTAAGGAAGCCTTCGGTGCAACATATGACTGGTTTGCCGCAACCTAGGTAGTCTAGGAGTTTTATGGGGAAGGAGGCATCTGGGTAAGGACATTTTTTCATCGGTAAAATGAAAACATCCGCTTTGTTGAGATATTCGATGAGTGTATGTTTATCTAGTATTTTTTCATCTAGGTACACGTTTTTTAACTGGTTTGTTTTAATGTAGGTTTCTATGTAGCTTTTCATTTCTCCTTTTCCTCTTATTACGAAGAGAATATCTTCCTTATCTTTTAGTTTTAAAGCTGCGTTTAATAGGGTTTTGAAGTCGTAGTTAGGACCGAGGTTTCCAGAGTACATTACTACGAATTTTCTGTTAAAGTCCCCCTTTTCTACGTTCATTGGTTTAATAAAGTCTGAATCTATTACATTGGGTAGTACTGTAACCTTAGAGGGGCTTACTCCTGTTGAGATTATCATTTTTTTCATGGAATTTGTAAGTGTTATTGTTTGGTCTGCTATTCTGAAAAAGAAGCCAAGTAATAAGCCTATTATTTTGAATAAGTATCCATTGTCCTTGATGTAACCTGTGTTAACGATTGCTTCGGGCCATATGTCTGTAATATCCAATATCAAACGTGTTCTGCGAAGAAGTTTGAACATTATGCCTGGGATGTATGAGAAGAATTTTTGGCTGAAGGCCCATACTACTCTAACTTTTTTAACTAGGAATATGGCGATGAAAGCTGAAAGAGAGAAGGATAGATATAGTAAAAATCTATTTATAAAGCCTTTATGGGGTAGTGGCAATATAAATGTTCTAATTACTTCAATGCCGTTCCACTTTTCTTTGTAAAAAAGTTTTCCTCTATATTTTGCTGGTATTTTTCCGTCTGGGTAATGTGGGAAAGCGGCTATGACGGTTACTTCGAATTTTTGGCTTTTTAATGCTTTTAAAGCGTTAAGCAGCCTAATTACATCACCAGTTACATCGGGTGGAAAGTACTGTGATATTATACAAATACGACCCTTTTCAGCATGGGTCATGTTCAGCAACTCTGTTCCACTATTTTAAGTTTAAGTATGTTCCATTAGCAGTTTTTCATCAACGTATCCTTTTCTAACATGTGAACTTTCATACCATTTAATGGTTTTTCTTAATCCTTCTTCAAGTGTGAATCTAGGTGTCCAACCAAGTAATTGCTTAGCTCTACTTATGTCTAAGGCTCTGCTTATAACTCCAACTGGCTTTGAGGTATCAAATATTATTTTCTTCGGTCTCCAACCCATAATATTAAATATTCTCTCTGCCACGTCTTTTATTTTATACCTTTTGCCTGTGCCTAGGTTTATTGGTGTACCGTCACTTACCTTTTTTGCTGCAAGTAGTGTTCCCTCGACGATGTCTTCGACGTATGTGAAGTCTCTTTCCTGTTCGCCGTTCCCCCAAATGACATAGGATCCATTCTCTCGAAAGCCATACTCAATGTCTCATAATCTCTTAACGTATGCTCGTTATTCATTTATTTAACTCTCCTCAAAATTATTTAAGGCTCATACTTACTTTCTGGTTCATAAGTTTCGAGTTTCAGTACGTTCAAGAATGGTGTTTAACATGTGGAGTATTATTGCTGTTATTATTAGTAGTAGTCCTGTTAGTAGTGTTCCTAGGGTTATTATTGCGAGTGGTATGCTGAAGTATCTTGTTTTGTTGAAGAGTAGTATTAGTTGTGTTCCTGAGATTGTTCCCATTAGTATTAGTGTGAGGCCGGGTGTTCCTAGGTATTTTAGTGGTTTTTCTTCTACTACTAGTTGGATTATTCTTGTTATGACTTTTGCTGCGTGTTTTATGGGGTTTTGTGTTGAGGTGTTGTTGTGGTAGTTTATTGTTATTGGTACTTCTACTATTTTTAGTTGGTGTTTTTTTGCTTGGTGTAGTATGTCTATGCTTGCTCCCATGTCGTTGTCTTTTGGTGTTATGAGTTGTATTGCTTTTTTGCTGTAGGCTCTGAAGCCTGATTGTGCATCTGTTAGTCCTGGTAGTTTTGTTGTTTTTCGTGTTAGCCATGTGATTAGTTTTACTCCGAAGCTGCGCCATCGGGGTATGTTGCTTCGCCCTAGGTATCTGGAACCTATTACTACGTCTGCTTCATGTTCCAATATGGCTTTTGCGAGTCTGGTTATTTCGTCTGGGTTGTGTTGGTCATCGGCGTCTAATGTTACCATTACGTCTGGGCTGCGTTTTCTGGCTTCGAGGAATAGGGTGCGGAGGGCTGCGCCATACCCCATATTTCTTTGGTGTCTGATTACGGTTGCTCCTAGTGCTTCTGCTATTTCGGCTGTCATGTCTTGGGAACCGTCGTCGCAAACAATAACTTCGTCTACATGTTTTTTAGTTTTTAAAATGATTTTAGCTATTGTGTTTTCTTCCTTATAAGCGGGAATGCATGCAATTATTTTTGAATTATCGTCCCCCAATTGTTGTTCCCCCTCGATGTAAAAGGGGACATCGAAAATTTGTTGTCTAATATTTTTAAGCTATGTTTAAAACGGTTACATTTGGAATGTTGAGTTGTTAGCCCATTGTTGGGCTACAGGTGGCGGTATGTGTTTATTATGCCACCTGCAAGGTGTCCGTAACTTTTAACATTTTGAGGTGCTATGTTTCACATAAATATTATTTGTAATGTTCTAATACAAATGGTATGCTAAAATATTGATGTGGGGGTGTTGGTATATAAAATTTTAGCTTGTGTTGTGGTTTTCGCAACTATATTTGTGTAAGTGGTCTTGGATACTTGTGTTTTATTGCGTTTTTCGTCATGCTTAAAAATCGAGACGAAAATTATAGTGAGATTTTCTTATTACTTAAGTAGCAAGAGAAAAGAAGTTTAGTAAATTTAGGTTTTCTAGAGAATCTAAGTATTTATACTAAAAAATGTTAATTAGGGTTTTTATTACTAGGTCGTGGTTGATGACTTTGTTTTAAATGGGAGTTAAACTGTTGCTGGATGATTTTGTTATTTTGTTTTTTGTTTCGTTAATAACGTTATTTATGGTTTAAAGGTTTTATTGGGTGTTTTTGTTATTTGGTCTATTTTATGTTTTTGTAGGGGTTTTGGCTGTGAGAAGGTTTTGTGATTAAAAGGGTTTTGAATAAAATGTTATTTTGTTTGGTTTTGGAAGTGGTTTAAGCTTGATTGTATTTTTATGTATTGGTGTCTTTGTTTTGGGATGTTTTTATGTGGTTTGTAATTGACGGGTAATTGGTGTTTTTGATGGGTTTTGTTAAGGTTAGGGTTGAGATAGGAGGTCTGGGGAAGCCGGGTGTTTCTAGGGAAGTTGAGCTAATAGTTGATAGGGGGCTATGTATGCGGTAGTGTCTAAAAGGATTTTGGGGGGTTGGGGTTGGGAAAAGAGGGAAGCGGAAATTTAAGCTAGCGGACGGAAAAGTCTTTTAACTTTAACTTTGCCTTATCTTCAAAAACCTACCAAAAATAGAAATAATTCAAACAATAGAGTTCTCGGATAGTTAATGTTTTATTGCTGTTCGTTCTGCCTCGCTTTTGAAGAGGTCGTGGGTGGCTTTTGGGGGACGGTAAGGCACCCAAATGGAAGATTTTAAACCAATATTCCAAGCAGCAACCAAATGTCTATCTGCCTCAAAACCACACTTTTTGCAACGGTATAATTGCCCATTCGGCTTATTTAATTCGCCACATATCGGGCATATACGAGAAGTATTTTTAGCATTAATTTTCTCATGTTCATAGCCAAACTCCATCGACTTATACGAAATATATAGCTGTGTTTTTCTAAATGGCATTGAATGCAATCTTCGATTCATCTTCCTTCCATACCTTATTCTTCCACGTATATTTTTAAGTTTCTCCATCACGGGACGTACGTTTTCCTCAGCAACTATCTCGGCTATAATTTTGCTTGCCTTATGGAGAGCGTAATCAACTCTTCTCTTTTCCCTTCCACAATACTTAGCTAGAAGTTTCCTCCTTTTCCTCCTCGTTTTTCGCTGAATGTTCCTTCTCTTCTTAAAATATCTATCCCTCACGTACTTTGCTTCACTAATATCTATTTTAATGAACCTCGCATAGTTTGGCTTAACAACAGCTAAATCAATACTTTTCTCGTTAACATCTATGCCTAAAACACCATGAGGTTGTTTCGCTTCGATTTCTTTCCTAAAGGTGATATGAAGCCAATAGCTTTCATCTTTTCTGACCAGCCTTGAGCCCTTGACTTTCCATCCTCTAAACTTCTCCGAGTATTCATGGACAATGAGTGGAATAACTTGATGACCTTTATGTGTTGCTATTTTCAAATGTTTCCAGTTAAACCAGAAAAGATGTGTATCGTCAAGAAGAACTACATTTAGAACCTCAATTTCTGGTTGCTTAATATTTCTTCTCTTCCTAGACAGCCTTCTATACGATTTGAAGATGGACAATGCCTGTGTTATAGCTGTGTACACATAATGTGAAGGGTAATCTGGGAATTTACTTCTAAGTTTTCTATAGATGAGCTTGTGAAGCTTCTTTCGTGAAGTAACGTTATTTTTAATAGCGAAGTTGAAACATGTTTTAACCATTTCGGTATAGGTGGTGAAAAGTTCCTCTAATACACGTATTTGTTCTTCGGTTGGTTTAAGTTTAAATTTACATGTTTCAGTTAGTAACAATTTCTTTGACACCTTTCACAACCTTCTTATACTTGTGACTTCTCAGACCATAGAGTTTTCCAGCAAAGCTTGAAACAATTGCAATTAAATCTTCAACTAACTCTTGATGAACATCTTTAGGTTCTTCAACATCAACAACTTCTATTTTAACATTGTGCGAAGAGAAGTAACGTTCAAGGTATTTAAACCCAAATCTAGTTAATCTATCCTTAAAACTAACTATAACAACTCCTATTTCCCTTCTATCAACCATGTTAAACAATTTGTTTAAACCTTTTCTGTTTTCGTCAAGACCGCTAGCAACGTCCTCCAAAATCGCTGCAACCTCATAGTTTCTTGTCCTTGCATATTTTAGCAAGTGTTGTTTCTGTCTCTCTAAATCTCCTTTCTGTTTTTGGTCATGTGAAGAAACCCTAACATAAATAGCAGCTCTTCTACTTACATCGATCTCTTTTATTCCCATTAACCTTTTAACTTCGCTTTCTGGTATCCTTCTACGACCACCAACAGTTCTAACAACTCTAATTTTACCTTGTTTATCCCACTTCCTAAGAGTGTTTGGATGAACCCCTAACAATCTACATGCTTCCTTAAGTGTTAATAATCTCTCCATTTTAACCAAGTTACATAATGGTAAGAAATGTTATAAATAGTTAACTTTTTTGAATCTGCTGGTTTACCCACTAAATTAATATTTACTTAACCAACAACATAACAACATTAAACATGCTCATGCTAAAATGAAATATTCCTGTACAACCAAACACGACGCAAAACGTCTCGAGGTGCACAGAGATGAGCGTACAGAAAGTAGTACGTGGCGGTCTATGGCTATACATAGACACCATACTCACATGTTCCATAGGATACGTATACTGGCTAATAATCTCCAGAATAGGGGGAGCAAGCATAGTCGGCTACGCAAGCACAACAATCAGCCTAGCAAACATAATCCAAGCCATAGCCCTCCTAGGCATACCAATAGGCCTCCAACGATTCATCGGAAAAACTTTCGGCGAAAAAAACTACAGCGAACTAAAATCATACTTTGTCTCCTCCCTGGCATTCTCAACCATCACTCTAGCATCAACATGTATCCTAATCTACCTTCTTCTCCAACCTCTCCATAACATCACGCATCTTGACAACATCTACATAATACTAGCAATATTTCTCCTCCTCTTCACCGGCATAAATCTAACACTCAAAAACTTTCTAATCAGCATAATATACATAACAAACATACTAATTGCAGACATAATAGCCAATTCCATAAGACTTTTTTTGGGAGTCCTATTAGTTCTTAAAGGATGGGGAGGAGTAGGAGCCACAGCCGGATACGTATCCTCAGCACTTGCTAGCACCATCCTACTAAGTTTCTATTCCACCCGTATACTCAGAAAGTTTGGCGAAGACAAAACAAAAATAACCTTCAAATTTATCAACGATGTCCTAAAAGCTGGCTTCGCAAGCTGGTTACCTCAAGTCATAACAATAATTGGTACTCAAATCGCCGTTCTCGCAGTCTTTGGTTTTCGCGGTGCCACCGAGGCAGGAATATATTACGTTGCGCAAGCAATATTAGGTATCGTGTTAGCACTTCCCACTTCGCTGCTTGGCTTGCTTTTCCCGGTTCTAAGCGGCATGAATGAGGGGCGCAAGAAGGCAACGTGGAAAACTATACGCATATCTCTAGCCACCTCAGTTCCCATATCAATCGTTGCAATAATCTACTCAAAATTCATTCTAGGTTTACTTGGCCAAGAATTTACAGCAGGATGGCTAATACTCTCAATCCTCTGTTTAAGTATTCCCTTAGCATGCATAGTACAAGGAGTAACAAGCTTAACCTACGCCATGGGGTTATATAGCATGGTGCTCACAATAGGCTTAGTTATGAGCACCACTAGAGTAACCTTATATTTCCTATTAGTCCCCATGTGGGGAGGCATCGGAGCATCAATATCATTCTTCGCAGGCTTTTTTACAGGCTTTTTCGCAACAATATACATAGCTCACAGAGTAAAATTCAAAATAAACTGGAAATCCTTCATCACAATAACATTAATACCATCCCTAATAGGACTTCTAATATACTTACCTAACTTACCGTTTTACCTTGGTATTCCAATAATTCTACTTGGAACCACCATAACATATGCACGACTTCATTGAATAACCCGCGAAGACCTAAGCATAATAGCAAGAGCCGTCTTACCGCAAGAACTCATAGAACAAATAATTCCCAAAGTAGATCCGATATTGAAAATACTATTCGGAGAGTAAACTCAAAATTTTATAGTTTTTAATTTTATCAAGCAGAACCTTTACGATCACTTCCTTAACCACTTCTTAACTATAAACTAATATTTTTAAGTTTTTAACCCACGTGTTATTTGTTGATAATTAAACCTCCAACTATATTAAGGGTCAGCTGGCGATATTGATGACGGTTAGGAAGGCTGTTATTACTGCTGGTGGTTTGGGTACTAGGCTGCTTCCTGCTACCAAGGAAACTCCCAAGGAGATGCTTCCGATCTTTGCTTTTAATCAAAGTAAGGGCGTATATCCTAAGCCTGTTGTTCAAGTTGTTTTTGAATCTCTGTATGAAGTTGGTTTTCGGGACTTTTGCTTCGTTGTTGGCCGCGGTAAAAGAGCTGTAGAGGATCATTTCACTCCAGATTACCAGTTTATTCATTTACTTGAGGAGAAAGGGCTTAAACACCAAGTTGAGGAGTTAAACCGTTTTTACCACATGATTGTTAATTCTAAGATTTTGTTTGTAAATCAGCCCGAGCCTAGAGGTTTCGGTGACGCTGTTTTGCGAGCTGAAAGTTTTGTTGGCTCCGAACCTTTTCTCGTTCACGCTGGCGATGACCTCATCTTAAGTAATAACAGTGGTCATTTAAGGAGGCTTCTTAAAACATTTAATAAAAATAATGCTGATATCGTGTTCTTGGTTGAGGAAGTTGAGAATCCAAGGCAGTATGGTGTTGTAAAAGCAGAGTTTTTGAAAGAAGGAGTTTTACACGTGTTAGATATTGTTGAGAAGCCTCGGGAACCTCCTTCAAATTTGGCTGTTGTAGCCATATATGTGTTTAAGCCTTCAATATTTGACAAGTTAAAAAAGGCGAAACCAGATAAGAAAGGTGAAATACAGCTCACTGATGCTATTAAAGCTGCTGTAGATAATGGTGAGAGAGTTTTTGCCGTGAAGCTCCATAAAGACGAAAAACGTTTAGATGTAGGTAACCCTCGTAGATACTGGGACGCATTACGTGAAAGCTATGAATGGACATTAAATAAGGTTAAAGGGTGAACAACTTGTCTACGTGGAAGGTTTCTATATTTGGTTTAGGCTATGTTGGTCTCAGCCACGCTGTCGCATACGCGTTAAGAGGAACCAAGATAGTTGGATTCGATGTAGACAGGAAAAAAATCGAACTTATTAGAAAGGGCATTTCACCTATTAAGGAACCTGATGTTGTCAAACATCTTGAAAATCTTGTTAAAACTGGTAAAATAAAGGTCACCGAAGATCATAAAGATGCAGTTTTATCAACAAATATATCTTTTATTTGCGTTAACACCCCTCCTCTCCAAGACGGTAGCGCAGATCTCAGCCAAGTTAAATCGGCTATTTCTATGATCGGTGAAGTTCTCCGCAACAAGGAAGAATTTCACTTGGTGGTTGTTAATAGCACCGTTCCACCTACAACCACCGAGAATGTTGTGAAACCCTTACTTGAGGACGTTTCAGGTAAGAAGATTGGCGAAGACGTTGGTCTATGTTTCATGCCTGAGTTTTTAAGAGAGGGCTCAGCAGTTCAAGATATTTTAAATCCTTGGCGTATAGTTATCGGCGAAGTTGACAAGAAAGGTGGAGATGTTCTCCACCAGTTTCTTTTAGACGTTTATCGTGGTAAATTGCCTCCACTTATAAGGACTGCCCCGGTTAACGCTGAGTTGATTAAGTATGCTAGTAATGCTTTTCTGGCTATGAGAGTGAGTTTTATCAACACTATTGCTAGGCTATGTGAACTGCTTCCTAAAGCTAATGTGGATGTTGTTGCTTACGGCATGGGATTGGATCCTAGAATTGGTACACGTTATCTTAAGGCTGGTCCCGGTTTTGGAGGTATATGTCTTCCAAAGGATCTTAGGGCTTTAATAACTGTCAGCGAGAAACTTGGTTTTGATCCGATCCTTTTTAAAGCCATTTATGAGGTTAATGAAGCTCAGATTAGACATGTTGTAGAGATTGTTGAAATGCTGCTTGGAGATTTGAGTGATAGAGTTGTGGCTATTCTTGGTCTTGCTTTTAAGGCTGGTATCGACGATGTTCGTGAATCACCTGCTATTAAAATTATTGATCATCTTCTTGAAAGAAACACTAAGGTTAAGGTTTATGATCCTTTAGCTATGGATAATGTCAAGACTGTTTTGAAGGACAGAGTATCTTATGCTTCATCAATGTACGAATGTATCAAAGATAGTGATGTTGTTATTATTGTTACTGACTGGGATGAATTTAAGAAAATGGAGATTAAGAAGCTTCGAAGTCTTATGAAAAAACCTACAATTATTGATACGAGAAGAGTTCTTATCGGTAAAGCTCCAAAAAACAGCAAAGAAATTTTATACACAGCGATTGGACGCCCTTTGTCACCTAAACCACCTAAGAAGAAAAATGAGAGTTAATATCTAAGATACTTTAGCTGATTCGTTAGTACGCGAAGGGGAAATAAAGAATCTTACTGAGATTATCGAATGGAGAAAACAAGTGTTGCGCCGACGATTTGGTACTACTGATTTAAAACATATAAGGATTACATATGGCTTGATGAGTGAAAATGCTATGAAATAAGAACAGACTACACCCGGAGGCATAACTCTCTTAACATGGGGCAACCTCGTTGAAGTATATAGGAGTACATTACAAGGGAAGTTCCTAATTCGCCGTGACTTGACAACATATTAACTATAGAAATCGTAGAAAACAGGACACTTATCATGCGGAAAAGCTTTATTGATGCAATAAACAAATTGAAAAGTGATAAGAGAGAGTGTTGAAGAATGGAAATGGGAAAAGATAAACAAACTTTATGTGGAACATAAGTCTGGTATTACAGAGTTTAGCAGGAGGCCTTATCCTTTAAGCAGTGGATTTGACACGGTAAATTCGTGAGGTACTGGAACATTTGGAGGATACAAGGTGATATATGATCGTAGACTTCGCCAACTTAACTAATAGTGTAATAGTAGAATAATAATTGCTGGAGGACAAAGCGAACACATTACAAGCAATCACTACGAGGGCCTTCTTAATATATATACGATAACCTCTTCTATACAATACTCATGAAGACTTCGTAGAGGAGGAAGTGGAGGCAATATGAATATTTAAACCTTAATTCATCCGCTATTTTTAACACTTAACAGAATTCGTTTTTCTAAATGAAATTACGTTTCTATCCAAGGCTTTCCTATCCCTACATAAATCATGTTTGGCGGAAGATTTTTATATTCAATTAGATTTCTAGAGTCGACTACAGCCATTTTATCTTTGCCACTTAGCTTCTTAATGTTATGAAAATCTAGTTTTTTGAACTCTGGGTGATCGGTCGCTATAATTACAACATCTGCTCCCGTAAATACTTCTTCAAAATTAGATGCGGCCTTAAAACCTAAACCTTGAAGTATAGAAGGTTCTACATGCGGATCAAAAACTCTAACTCTATACCCTTTTTTCGTCAGTTTTTTTGCGATTTCTAAGGAGGGGGAGTTTCTAACGTCGCTGGTGCCTCCGCGAAAAGCGGCGCCTAAAACAGCTATGATAGATGCATTGCCACCTAATCGGGTTGTCACTTTTTCAACAAGTTTAACGACTTCTTTAGGTCTTTTTTCGTTGATTTTTCTTGCTGATGAAGTTAGCTCAAGCTTAACTCCTAGATTTTTTGCAGCCCACATTAACAAGTATGGATATACTGGTATGCATATTCCTCCAACCCCGGGTCCCGGTTTATGAACGTGTGAAAAAGGTTGGCTGTTGGCCGCTATCCTAGCTTCCTCAAAATCTATCCCCAGGGCTCTAGCAAGGTCGGCTAACTCGTTGGCGAGTGCTATGTTTACATCACGATAAACGCCTTCGATTAGTTTCTCAAACTCTGCGGTTGTTGCACTTGTAACTTTAATAACCCCTTTCTTCGCTATTTTCGAATATAGTTTTGCTACGATTTCTGTAGACTTGGGTCCGACACCACCTACTATTTTCGGGTAAGATTCTTCAATATCGCGAACAACATGCTCAACCATAACCCTCTCAGGAGAATGTGCAAGGAAGAAATCTTCATCAGCTCTTAACATGCTTACAGACTCTAGCATGGGTTTTATTCTGTTCATGGTGGTTCCGGGTGGGAGACTAGTCTCAACTATAACGATATCGCCTTTTTTAAGGCCTTTGGCAATCTTAGTGGTAGCGTCGTCTATGGCTGTGAAATCTGGCTTGTTCTCGCTTGTGAATAACGGTACTGCAATGATCTTCACTTTGCTTAGTTCAGAGGCTTTAACGCCATCTGTGGTACTATAAAAACTGTTTTTCTTAATAGCTTCTAAAACTGTTTCAACAACTAAGCCGTCTGGATGTTCAATAATACTCTGATTAATTTTTTTAACCTTGTTTTCGTCGACGTCTACGCCAATAACCTTACAGCCAGCTCTAATCCAAACTGCACAAATACCTAAGCCAACACCGCCAAGACCATAAACTGCTACCCTATCCATGATAACTACCGCCCGAAACTCAAGGAATCAAAATACACTCCACATATCCAGCACAAAAATCTTGTTCTTACACTTTATCATTCGAGGACTTTCTTTAAAATTTCTTCTATTTTTTTGGCATGTGGTTTTAAAACACGTCTAATAGGGCGAATACCTCTGAAAATGACCCTAAGGTTATGAATATCTTCCATAGTCAGGGCTCCGCTAACTAGAATGATCACAACATAAACGCTGAGACCTGCAAGGCCCCCAATGAGTAATTCAACGATAGCGTAACTATTAATCAACATCTGCAAAAAATAGGCTGTAAAAACGGAAGAAACACCGGCTAATAATATCCTAATAGAACTAGCAAGCTCTATGCCAACTTTAAACTCCATTTTAACAATAACACTATTAAAAGCGACTATTGCAATTCTTGCAACAATATTTGTAAGAATTAAGCCGATAATACCTAATGATGGTATAAGAATAAGACTAACTGGGATTCCTATCATTAAACTCAATAAATTGCTCATTAATATAATTTTCGTGCGTCCTTGCCCCCTTAATAAAGGGCCAAAACTAAGATAACCGAGAGGAGTGAAAAGATAAATAGCTGCTAACAACATTAGATAAAACGATGCATCAGGAAAGCTAGAGCCGAAGATTACGGTTTTTAATGGGTCAGAAAGACCTATAATAAGCGCAGTCACCGGAACTATCAGCAAGGCGATGTATTTTACGGCTAGTTTAAAAGCCGCATCGAGAAGATCCCTTTCCTTTACACCATCAATTTTTGAATAGGCTGGAAACATTACTGTTAAAATAGGCATAGTTAAAACAGGTAATGGGCTTAACAACATATTTGCAGCACTGTAATTGCCAAAGTCCCATTTACTACAATATCTGCCTGCTAAAAAACTATAAAATTGGTTACCAAAACCACTGACTATACTTGCAACAGCTAAAGGAAAACCGAAGCCTAAGAGAATACTAAGTGTACTTTTCCAGTTTAATTCTTCGTTTGGAACAGGAGGCTCGTAGCTAAATTCTTTATATTTTAAAATCTCCCTGGGGATGAAGACGATTCCAAGAAAGCCAGCAGCAAAATAACCTATCACATATCCAATTATGGCACCAAAGACACCGTAACCTAATAAAACCAAGGCTAGCGCCAAGCCGCCTTTAACAGCTGAATTAACAATCAGCATAGCCACATTATATTTTGTATCTTCAAACCCCAAAAAAACGTTCCAAGCAACGTTATAAAGCGCCCCGGCTAGCAAAACCAAAGACACTACTTTAATAAGTTGAGCTACCTCGGGTTTCCGATAGAATACAGCAATAGGTTTAGCTAGGATGCATACAAGGATGGTTAAGCAAGCGCTGGTAAAAATAACAAATATGAAAGCTGAAAGAATAAGTTTTTCCATTTCGTAAATACGTTTTTTAGTTCGAAGCCATGCAATATATTTTGTTAATGCTGGAGGAACCCCCCAATCACGGAAAAGCATAATTATGTTAATCGGAATAAGTACTAGCCCATAAAGTCCAAATTGCTCCTCGCCTAAAAATTTTATGACGAAAATCATTGTTATGAAAGATATTAATGTAGAAATTATCCGACCTATAGTTAAAATTGCTCCGCTCTTTAAGGTAACTTGTGCTGCCTTTAAAATTTCATCGTTCAAACTACTCACCAATATCGTTGCTAATACTGTGGACAGTTAAAAGCGGCATGAATGAAAGGATAATATAATTTTTAATTTTATTCTTTGTTGTATATTGAACTTATTATCGATATTTCCAATGTTCAAAGAATGGACTGCCAGTAACAGAGGGATAAGTTAGATGTAAGAATTAGGAATGTTGATTTAGATGTTTCTCTTAAGATTCTTTAAGACGATTGAAAGTACGATTTTACAAATAGTTCAGTGCGTGTATTTCAAAAGACGGCCTCTCATTTTAACCTAGTGCATATTCTGGCCTTCTCAAAGAGGAATGATCATCGTCCACATTGGAATGATAGTTTATCCATGTTTCAGTTATTTGCTTCTCAAATACCCAACTAGGACTTCAGGCTGTAATCTTAACATACATAAAAGTAGTGTTTCTATAAAGCTCCTTTGAAGTTTTTTCCTAGCTGCACCAACATCGTATAACCTTCTCCGGTCACCGGGGTAACGTAAATTCCATGAAATTGTTTTAATATACATACAGGGAATTTTATATGCTTTCACCTTAACTGCAATCTGAGTATCGAACAACAAATCGACATCTTCTATTAAGTTATATTTCTTAAAAAAATTCTTATTAAATGCCACCAGTCCTGAGGATCGTGCGATAAACGGCATATTGCTTAAAAACATCGCTACAAAAGTATTCCATCCAAAATATGGAATATGCCTAAAAAATACGATACTCTTTTGTGCATAGTGGATGTAATCCTTGATTCTTTGATCAAGAGCGATGTCTGCTTGCGTTAAAAAACATATATCGTTTCTCGCTCTTTCTACTCCAAGTTTATACAGGAAATTTAGATGAATATGCCAATTTGATAAGCTCTCGTTTTTAATAATTTTTACATCGATCTTATATATTTTTGCAAGTGATCTTATAA
>JAUQZC010000021.1 GCA_030587435.1 Candidatus Baldrarchaeota archaeon
TTTTCAACCCTTTCCTCCGGCAAAATAAGGTTTTTGAAAGGTCTTATGCTTCTCCCTTTTTTTATTGCTTCCAAAACGTCCATTAGTAACCCTCCTTCTACTAACTCATTTTGGTTTAAAATTAAATTTTTGGAACAGTAACAGCTTAACGAATTTACTCTATTGTTGGTTATCTGGCTCCTGTGAAGCTTATGTCTCGATTTTAAGCGTCAAATTAAAATTGTAACAGCCCGAAGATACATAGCGGAGTATGAAATGTTGTTCTTAGCTCTACTCAAAGTTTCAGCCTCTAGGGCAGGAGACTTACCATCTTTCCTAAAAAGGATTAAGGCGGTAACTCCGCCATCCAACGTCAAAGTTCATCAAGTCTATTTTCTATTCGGACAATATGATGGTGCAGTAATATTTGACGCTCCAGACTTGCCCTCAGCAAAAGACTTTATTGTAAGAATCTCCATTCCAGCAGTATACAAGATCGAAGCATTACCAGCAATTCCAATAGAAGAATTATAGGGGAAGCATTATGGAAAAGGCTGAGAAAACGAGGCTTTTGTATCTAAAAGATGCGTATATAAGGGAATTTGAAGCAAAGATAATTAAAATAGAGAGAATTGAAGACAAATTCGGAATAGTTTTAGATCAGACAGCTTTCTATCCACTCGGCGGCGGTCAACCATCCGATACAGGCGAAATTTTCAGCGAAACTGGAAGAGCCATTATAACCTTTGTTGAAAAGAGAGGTAATCAAGTTTTTCATTTCGCAGATAAAATTGAAGGAAAATTAGCAGAAGGCCATACTGTTAAAGGCGTCATTGACTGGAGTAGACGTTATCGTTTAATGCGCACTCATACGGCTGCACATCTACTTTCAGAAGCCGTTAGAAGAACTATCGGAAAACCGTTAGAGATTGTGGGTTCAGCAATTGAATTGGAAAAAGCCAGATTCGATTTTAAATATGAAAAGTCTATTCGTGAACTTTTCCCAGAAATAGAAAAAATAGCTAACAAGGTTGTTGCTGAAGATAGGCCAGTAATCATTAAAATGATGCCCCGAGAAGAAGCGGAAAAGTATCTTGCAAAATATAACGAGACCTTAAAAACCCTGCCAGCGCATGTTCAAACCGTTAGAATAGTTGAAATAGAAAATTGGCATGCATGTGCATGCGGCGGAACGCACGTAAGATCAACAGGCGAAATCGGCGGAATAAAACTCTTAAGAAGAAAATCAAAGGGTAAAGGCATAGAAAGAATAGAGTTCACCGTCGTATAGGATAACTTACCGGACCACTTTCCTTCTCTGCTTATGCTTGCCCGCGAATCACTTATAGCCTTAAGCCTTATTAGACGAGTGTTCAATATACGCTTTAAAGGAGAGAATAAAGCATGTTCAAGATAAAATTGGCTGACGCCCGCCTACTCAAAAACATGATTTCAGCAATATCAACCCTAATAGATGAAGCCACCTTCAATATAACTCCTGAAGGAATGAATCTTAAAGCCATGGATCCCTCACGCGTAGCCATGGTAGACTTTGAATGGCCAAAAACGGTATTTGACGAGTATGTTTGTGAGCAACCAACAAAAATGTGCATAAACATAAGCGAATTGCTCAAACTTTTGAGAAGGGTTGGAAAGGATGAGCATGTTGAGCTTTACCTCGACGAGAAGACTGGAAAAATGCAGATAACCCTTGTTGGGAAGTATACGCGAACATTTATTATGCCAACTCTTGAAACGGCCGAAGAGGAGATTCCGACGCCGAAACTTACTTTTAATGTTAAGGCTAAAGTTACAACGGACGGTTTAAAAGGAGCCTTGGGCGAAGCAGCACTCGTTAGCGACCATGTAAGATTCGAAGCTGACAGCGAAAAACTGGTTTTAAGGGCGTCGGGAGACATAATGGGCGCAGTAATCGAACTAAAGAAGGGAGGAGACGCGCTACTAGACATCGAAGTTTCCGAACCCTCAAAGGCAACTTATAGCCTAAGCTACCTATCTGAAATAGTAAAGTCAGCCTCAACAACATCCGATATTGCAACCCTAGAATTCTCAACAGACATGCCAATAAAACTGGATTTCCAGCAGCCAAGAGAAGGAAAGCTCGTATACTACTTAGCTCCAAGAATAGAAGTAGAATAGGGTTAATCGATTGGAAAAGGTAAGAACTACTGCTTCATATAACCTAGTTAAGTATCCATTTCTACAGAGGTTATACAGATACATAACAACGGAAATGAATATAAAAGAGCTTGTTAGCCCGGAATACGCGGAAATTATTAAAAGAGCTGAAACAAGAGTGCGAGAAGCAATTCTGCACGGAGTGGTAGGCCCTCCAGTTAGAAATAATGAAATTGAAATCTCCTCTTTTCCGGTAGCAGTGTTAATGGTTGCTTCGACAAAGGATAAGAGAATTATGAGGGCTTTTTCTCTAGCAGAAGCGAAAAGAATGTATGAATTCTTGACAGACGAAAAAACTGAAAATATACTAAATATTGCAAGGTTCTTTGGGTGGAAGATAAGATTACTTGATAAATTGCACCGTGCTAAAAACCCATATGAATTTGCCGTTAATTTTAGGGATTATGTAAAGAATGCTGTAAGTATTCAAGATAAAAAGTGGAAATTGGTTAACAGATTTGTTGTCAAAGGAGAAGTCTACTTAACTAAAAGAGAAGTTTGCCGACTTTTACAAGAAGAAATACGCAGATACATTGAAGGAAAACTGGATACCGAAGTTGACGTTACACTGCTTCCGTTTGAACTCCAGAAGAAAGTTGAATCATTGAAGAATCTTTTCACAGAAATTAGAGGAAAAATCCCCTCAATAGGAACATTCCCTAACAAAGTGGTTATAGAGGCTTTTCCGCCATGTATTAAAGCCCTATATGATATGCTGTCTTCAGGACGTCACCTATCCCATATTGGCCGCTTCACTCTAACATCCTTCCTAGTCAACATAGGAATGCCTACAGAATCAATAATAAACTTGTTCAGAAACCTATCCGACTTCAACGAAAGATTAACCCGCTATCAGGTAGAACATATAGCCGGCGAAAGAGGCTCAAGAACCCGCTACACACCGCCCAAGTGTGAAACCCTAAAGACCCACGGAGTATGCCAAAACCCAGATGAGCTATGCAGAAGAATACGTCATCCACTTTCATATTACCGAAATAAAATAAGAAAGAAAAACCAGTAATGAGAAAAGTTATATACGACATACCGGCTATCAGAACATCAAATATTAAGCTGTTCATAATTTAAGTGGCTTAGAATGAAAATAGGGTTAACTCCAACACAGACATTATACACTCCGAGAAGATTCATAGTTACCCCTACCTATTATAGGATTAAAGGAAAAATAAGAAGAAGACATGAAATCGCGATAATTCTGCCCACATACTGTGAAGCCGAGAACGTAAAAAAGTTAATCGAGCAAATCCAAAATTTGAAGATAGACCCGTTAATTTTAGTTATAGACGACTCAAGCCCGGATGGAACATCAAAAATAGTGGAGGAACTACAGAAAAAATACTCAAACATTCTTCTAGTAGTAAGACCCGGCAAAATGGGGCTTGGAACAGCAATAACAGATGCTTTCAAAATACTACTTTCGCTAAAAAATAAACCGAAATACGTAATCACTATGGATGCAGACTTCTCCCATAATCCCAAAGATATTCCCCGACTAGTTTCACTAGCAAAAAAGGGCTACGATTTGGTTGTTGGAAGCCGCTACTGTATAGGCGGAAAAGTTAGAAAATGGAGCCCAATACGCATCCTAATTAGCAAAATAGCAAACAAACTCGCCGCAACACTCCTCCACATAAAAGTAAATGACTGCACAAGCGGATTCAGATGCTACTCAATAAAATTTCTTAAAAGAGTAATCAAGAATCTCCATAGCCAAACATATGAAATACAAATCGAAACAGTAAGACAAGCAGTAAAGAACGGATTCCTCGCCGCTGAAATTCCAATAACCTTCACAAACAGAAAATTAGGAAAGTCGAAGCTTACGCTAAATGAAATCACACACTTCGTATCATTTATAACAAAGGCTAATCTTGAACATCACTTCAATGTTTCAATGCGCATGCTCACTACATCGATGCATAGAAATCGATTCGAAGAGACAGCTCTGGCTTCATTCAATTCCCCGTTTCTCGGCTATATAGAATACGCAAAGAAGTTAAACGTAACCTAAAATTTCAACTAGATCAGTTTTCAGCATTTAAATCTCGTTCTAAATGTGGAGATAATGAAGGAAAATCAAATAAATTTAAAGAGGCAAGGTTAGTCTATGATAAAGCAAATGCCTTCGAGCCAGACAGCCAATCGTCTAGAACATAAAGCATGTATGAGAATGAGGCACATTTTTTTAAAGTTGATAAGGCATGAGCTTTTTGTCCCGCTTTTAATTGGGATTATTTTAAGGTTGGTCTTAATGCCTTTCTTCATATGGCCTCACGACATAGTAGCGCAATACTACAGTATATTCTATGTCTTGAATCATCATGATCCCTATTCCGTATTTGTCTCGATGTACCCCCCACTTATCTATGTTATATTTTGTCCCTTACTATCCCTAATCTCTCAGATAGGGATAGAGTTGAGGTTCGATGTTTTTCCTGAAACCTTTGAAGCTGCAACGGTCACGGAGCTCATTACTTCTATTTACGGCGATCCAATCTTTCTTGTATTGTGGAAAATCCCTCTTTTTGTCTTTGACTTGCTTTTAGGAATTCTAATCTATCAATTCACAAAAAAATTGACCCTTAATTCATCAAAAGCTAAAAAAGCGTTCATTTTGTGGTTTTTAAACCCCTTTGTTTTGATAACTTCCTATATGCACGGGGCATTCGATGTAATAGTGGCTTTCTTCATCCTACTGGGCCTCTACTTTTTAATAGATAAAAAATACCTTTTTTCGGGAATTAGTTTCGGGCTTGGCGGCTTGACCAAACTTTCCCCATTTCTGGTGGCTATACCGATTTTGGGGATGATCTTCATGAAGCACGCGAAAAATTCTCTGAAGGAAGCTTTTCTGACTACATTTAAATTTCTGGCGGGATACATGATTCCTACTATAATTTGCCTGCCTTGGTGCATCAATTACTATAACATGGTTAATACAGTGACATTGAATGAAGTCTCAATTAAAGGAGGGTTAAATCAATGGTTTTTTGCTGCAAACCAAAATTTAAGGTACAGCATTAATTCAAACATTTCTATCTTGATGAAAGTTTTTTATTTATACCCGCTACTAAGCCTTATTCCCGTTCTTCTTTATCATAAAATTTTTAAGAAACTCCAGGACTTTCCTTACATAACTCTGCTTTTTTCAATTCTCTCATTTGAAATACTATATTTTGTCCTTCCGTTAACCGTTCAGCCGCAATACCTCATGTGGATAATTCCGATTTTGATAGTAATCTACGCAAAGAAGAAGTCATTTCTTTATTCATTTGCAATTTTCTCTTTAGCTGCATCCGCGTTTTTCTTCTCCATTCAAAGTCCATATGCTTTCATGTATCCACTAGCACTATTTACTTCACTATGCACTGTTGAACAGTTAAATACGTCTATTGTTAGCTATGCATCAAGCCCCGGAGTTTTCTCTCTTTACTTACGCGAAGACTTATGCACCATTTTTGGCGCCTTTGCGTTTTTAGGGCATCTGATAACGCTTTATTTAGTCATAAAGGAGTTGTCTAAAATTGGTGAAGATGGCAAGCTTTAACTGGAGACATTTAATAATCCTCATGATAATCTATGTTTTAGGCTCACAGATAGCTTGGCATTTTTCACTGGTTGTTTATGCAGACGTAAGGTTTTCTATATACGATCCCGAATTCAAAAATGAATCCTTCACGGTTAAATTTTCGCTGTATACAAATATGCCCCTAGACATCAAAGTAGTATTAATGCCTGTAACCGAAAAGCCGAGCAACCTATCAATTTATGTTTTTTATGATCCCAACTATCCCGCTCTAGGGACAAGTTGGGAAATAATTCATATGCTTCGGAGCAATTTAAGAAGGGAACTGTTCCTAAGAGGCTTTAAAAAAGATGTGCAACTTATCACTGCAAAGCAACTGGAAAGTTTATTGTATGAAAAGAAGAGAGCCATAGTCATATTTGCTTCAGGAGCCTTTCCTGCAAATGTGTTTTCACGTGATAATGATCTGGTGAAGCCGTGGCTGGACGCTGGCGGGATTCTGATATGGTTTGGATGGCCTCCAGGATATTATACAGTGTATAAGGGACAAATTGAAACACCACACTTCTGTGCATTGCCGCAACATCTACATGAGGACGGTGTTGAACATTTTGGCCTCGAAGAAATTATTGAAATAAAACCATACGAAAACATTCTAGAAACTGCCGAAAAGCCATCCTACATTGGCGAAGTACTAGATATCAATTACAACTTAATTAATTATGGAGCGCTCAATGATTCACTGTCAGAAAATGGCCTAGCCATCGGAATGATAGGAGGAAATCCTCCGAGAAGTTCGGTTTCAATTATCCCTATTGGAAAAGGAAAAATAATTCTATTTGGATTTTTTGTTCTAGGAAGCTATATACTCAATGGCCCTGAACTTTCAGCTAGAGATATAGCGCAAATTTTGTGTTCAGGAATAATTTATGCAGCAAAAGATTCTCCGCCAGCTTATAAGGAATATCATCTTCTCGGAGGGCAGACCATAACCGACAAAGTTGAAGTCAAAATCAAATCAAACATAAAAGGTGTGATCGTTTACGTATACCCAACTTTATCCAGCACTTGTTTGCTCTATTTTTATAAATTCTATGAACAACCATCATCATCAAAATAAAAGTCGTAAATAATACAGAAGACAATTAGTAAATGTCATTTTATCCACAAATTGAATTCATTACCAGCAAATGGAGCTAATTCTAACCTAATGCAGAAGGTAAACAGAGTTAAATGCTTAAAATTTTAATGGAAACATATCCTTAACTTTCGTGTCTAATCTAAATTTTTAAGGGCTTTTATTAAGATGTAACAAGTCGTTAACTTAATTTAAGTGAACGATAATAGTTGGATTGCATGAAAATTGTATGAGGTTTCAGTAGTCATTAGAACCCGCGATATAGAAGACAAACTGTTTAAACTTTTAAGCATGCTAGCCGCTCAAACAATTAAACCTAAACAAATAGTTATTGTTGATAATTATTCATGTGAAAGAAGTTTAAGGGACATGAAATCGTTTCTTTTGAAAGCCAAGAAAAAGCTATTTAAAAGCGAAACGGCCATAAGACTCGTTGCTTTACCAGATGAACTTTTTTCTCATGCCTATTCTACAAATCTGGGCGTCTATTTTGCCGATAACGAATTTGTTTGCATAACCAATGGACATTCACTTCCAATTTCACGCCGATGGCTTGAAAACGGTCTCATTCACTTTGAGAATCCTAAGATCGCTGGGGTAAGTGGATACTTTTTACCCTTGTCAAATGCCTCCTTATGGGAAAAACTTCAACATTT
>JAUQZC010000023.1 GCA_030587435.1 Candidatus Baldrarchaeota archaeon
CATAATGGTGGTATAGCTAGGAATGCTCCTTACGGTTTACGTAAAATAGAAGCTGCACTCCTAGACTACGGATTCGATGAAAATGAAGTTGTGGTTGTAGCTCCAGATAAAATAAGAAAATTTGTTGGTTCTAACACGAAAATTATTGGGGTATCATCCAATGACCCCCTTGGTAGGGGGCCTGCCTCAACTACTTTTACAGGACCTTCCGGACTTGTTCCCGGGGAATCCTACATAGCATGGAAGTTTAGAGAACTGGTAACCGATCCTTACCTTAGGAAGTGGGGTGCAAAAATAGTTGTAGGTGGCCCTGGAGCTTGGCAGCTTGAAGACCCTGAACCTCGCCGTGAACTTGGCATAGATGTTGTTGTTAGTGGTGAAGGGGAAAATGTTGTTCCACCGTTGTTTGAGAAGATTATTAGAGGTGAGGATGTTCCTGAAGTCGTTTATGGGGATGTTGTTGAAGTAGATAAAATGTCTCTTATCAGAAACCCTACTGTTTGTTCTTTGGTTGAAGTTGCTAGAGGTTGTGGCCGTGGCTGTAAGTTCTGTCTTCCAACTCTTAGAAGGTTGCGTTCCAGACCTTTGGAGCATATTTTGAAGGAAGTCGAGGTAAATCTTAGAGATGGGCCTAGATGGATAAATTTGCATGCTGAAGATATTTTACGGTACAAGGCACATGGAATTAAAGTTAATCGTCAAGCTGTTGTTGAGCTTTGGGAATCTATAATGAAAATGGATGGAGTTATTGGTGTGGGTCCAAGTCATTTTGCTCTTTCATCCGTTGCTTCGGAACCAACTTTACTAGAGGAGTTGTCCACTATAGTTGGTGTTGGCACAAAAGATAAACCTTGGATTGCAGGTCAAACCGGAATTGAGAGTGGGAGCCCTAGAATAATGAGCATACATATGCGTGGTAAAGTTTTACCATTTAAACCTGATGAATGGCCTGATGTTGTTGAACAGGCCTTTGGAATATGTAAAGACAGTAACTGGGTTCCATGTGCTACTCTAATAATGGGATTACCAGGAGAAACAGAAGACGATGTTATAAAAACCGTTGAGCTTTTAGATAGGATTAAAGATTATAAGAGCTTAATAGTGCCGTTATTTTTCGTTCCTTTAGGAGTCTTAAAAAACGAGAGAGGGTTTGGCGTTCAAGATATGAATGAGTACCACTGGGAACTGATGTTAGCTTGTTGGGATCATGATATTCGCTGGCTAGTTGAACTTGCCCGA
Source organism: Candidatus Baldrarchaeota archaeon (assembly GCA_030587435.1). The sequence goes on from JAUQZC010000023.1 coordinate 1,240, forward strand.
GAGTATTTCCACCGAATGAGATGGATTGCAAGGGCTTTTATAATGCGTTTTGTAAATTTTGTTGTTAAGAAAGCAAATAAAAGAGTTAGAAAAATTATTTATGAAAGAATGGAAGAAGCATCTAAAAGTAAAACATATTTAAAAATTGAGGAAGGTGTTCTTAATGGTTGGAAAAGCATCAACCGTTAAAACTATTGAAGTATTAAAATATGCAATTGATAGAAAACCTTTAAGATTTATTTTAAAACAGTTTTCTGGTTTCTGTAAAAAAGATAATAAAAATCGACTTGAGGTTGCTTTAGAACTTTATGTTGGTGAGAGAACTAATGCTTGTTGGGTTTGTACACATATAGTTGCCCCCGTCGTAAAGTGGGTGGTAAAAAAGGGTGGAATTGCTTTCGGTGTCGGTGAAGAAGATCTTAAAGAGAAATTTAAGGATGTTTATTGGCGAAGAGGGCTTGTTAACGTTATTCGTGGTATAGCGAAGTTTGGAGTACGTAAACCATTCGTACCTGGCGCACCGTTTCTAGTTGTTTGGAATTATACATATTTATGTAACCTTAGATGTAAGCATTGCTACGCTTCGGCAGGGAAGCCTCATCCAAATGAACTTACAACTGAGGAAGCTAAGGATGTTGTGAAGAAATTTGCAGATGCTGGTGTAAACATCATTGCTTTTTCTGGTGGAGAGCCTCTGATGAGAAGGGACTTTTACGATGTGGCTAAGTTGGCTCATGAGTATGGAATGTTTACCGCGGTTGCAACAAATGGAACGCTAATCACTAAGGACGTTGCAAGAAAACTTAAGGAAATAGGAATAGGATATGTTCAAATTAGTTTGGATGGCGCAAGCCCTGAAACCCATGACAATTTCCGTGGTATACCAGGAGTATTTGAGAAAACTATTAGAGGTATAAAAAACTGTGTTGAGGAAGGTGTCTTTGTTGAAGTCTCAACAACTGCGACAAAATTTAATTATAAGGAAATCCCAGAAATCGTTGATCTTTGCGAGAAACTCGGTGTAGATTGGTGGATGATGTATAACTTTGTTCCAACCGGCAGAGGACGATTCATAATCGAAAATGATCTTACACCGGAAGAAAGAGAAAAGATTTTAAGATTTCTGTGGGAAAGATTGAGAGAAGGAAGAAAAATGCAGGTGCTTAGCACCGCTCCACAGTTTGCAAGAGTTGCATTGCAAATGGAAAAAGAATACGGAGAAAGCGATGAAATCATTGTTCCAACACACTTCTACAATCCTCACTTACATGGTCAACTTATAAATTTAAGTGAGTTCATTGGTGGTTGCGGTGCGGGACGGTTCTACTGTGCTTTAGATCCAGATGGAACAATTACGCCATGCGTGTTCTTCCCATTACCAGTTGGTAACATAAGAGAAGATGACTTTGAGGATATTTGGGATAATAATCCAGTGTTTTGGGATTTGAGAAACAGAGACAAATTAAAGGGACATTGCGGTGAATGTGAGTTCAAATATGTTTGTGGTGGCTGTAGGGCGAGAGCCTACGGATATTTTGGAGACTACCTTGCACCAGACCCTGGATGTATAAACAATAAAATTTTCTGGGAACAGCTCAAATATGAAAAATATAAATATGAGGTAACACCAATAGGTTTGAGTGTAAGGAGCGGTTTCGCTTATGGAAAGCGAAGTACTTAAAATCATTGTTAGAGGGTTAGCAAAACCCTTAATTTTATGGTTTTTATTAAGAAGAACTATGCATGGCTACGAAATACTGAACCAACTAGCTGAAATGACTGGGCAGAGATTTAGTCCTGGCACGGTTTACCCGATGCTTTACCAAATGGAAGAAATAGGTCTGATTACAGGTGAATGGGAACAACGAGGTAAGAGAAGGAGAAAACTTTACAAAATTACTGAAAAAGGTCTGCGTGCATTAAAACAGTTTGGAGATGTTTTCAGCAAATGTTTTGATCTACTTTTCAGGGATATAGCCAATTTATCTCAAAGTATTTACCAAAAAATAGTGGGAAAAGAGAGTACAGATGTCTCTGAATAGCTTACATGCATGTATCATGTCATTATCTTATCTTTTGTAGTCTATTACTATGGTTTTTATTTTTGAGAACTCTTTTATGGCGTGTATTCCTCCTTCACGTCCCTTTGTTCCGCTCCACTTATATCCTCCGAAAGCTATGTGCGGCTCAAACCATTCTGTGCTATCATTAACTATTACAGTTCCAGATTCAAGTTTCTTAGCAATATCAAATGCTTTTCTGAGGTTTTCCGTGAAGACTGCAGCCATTAATCCATATTTTGTTTTGTTTGCTTCTCTTAAAGCCTCTTTCTCATCTATAAACGATGCGATGCCTGTTACTGGACCGAAAGATTCTTCGTAGCTAACGAGCATTTCAGGTTTCATAGGGTAAATTACTGTTGGTTCAAGTATCATTCCGTGATTTACTCCACCCACAATCTCCGCTCCTTTCGACTTGGCATCTTCTATTGTTTTAAGATTTTTATCTAATGTTTCTTTATTTATGAGCGGCCCTATTTCCGTCTCATCGTCTAACGGATCTCCCCACTTGATTTCTCTAGCTAACTTTATGAACTTGTCCAAGAACTCTTCGTAAATTTCCTTTTCAACGTATATTCTTTGAGTGCTTAAAGCAACTTCACCATTCCAACAAAAAGCACCGTAAGCAAGTTTGTTAACGGCTTCCTCAAGATCTGCATCTGCAAAAACTATTGCAGGATCACAGCCGCCAAGTTCAAGTAAAATATGTTTTGGAACCCTGCTGGATGTTATGCTTTTACCTACTGCCTCGTAAACTTTCATACCAGTTTCAATTGCTCCGGTAATGGAAACAACATCTATATCTGGATGTGTTGCAAGTTTTTCCCCTAAACCTATTCCGGTTACAACGTTTAGAACCCCTCCAGGAAATCTGGCGATTTTTAATATTGTTTCTGGCATCGGTGTTCTTTCTGAAACTGGAAGAACTGCACTGGCGCTCGCAAAGCATTCAGCGAGGTAAATAGCGCTTAGAGGCGCATCACTTGCAGGTTTTAGTATAACTGCGTTTCCAGCTGCAATAGCTGCACTAACTATGTAGCAAGGCAAAAGGAACGGAAAGTTGCTAGGCGTTATTATAGCTACGACGCCCATGGGCTCCCAGATCTCTAACGCAAATTTCCTATAGGGGTCTACTATGCTTTCAACAAGAGTTCCCTTTAATTCGCTTAGAGAAGCCGCCATTATTTGAAAAGTTGCTGCACCATACATAGCTTCAATAAATGCTTGTTCAATTGGTTTTCCAGTTTCTAATGTTATTGTTTTAGCTATTTCATCTATTCTTTTCTCGATTTCCTTTGAGACAGCGTTAAGTAATTGTTGTCGTTCAACCAAAGGCATGTTTTTCGTGTTTTCTGCTGCTTTCTTTGCGGCTTCTACTGCGAGTTTTAGTTCTTTGGTTGTGGCTGATGGAACTGATCCAGCTATCTCGCCGTTATAGGGGTTAACTATTTGAAGGGATTTCTCACTTTCACTATAAATGAATTTTCCTCCAATAAACATTTCTTTCTCAGGTTTTTCGCTACTTTCATAGTATTTTCTTTCAATTATTGGTAGTTCATCCATGTCTCTACACCTTATTCTGTTAGTAGCCCGTATTTTTTAGCAAACTCCATGTATCCTTTTCTTTTAAGCCTTCCAAGGCTTATTTTTAACTCCCAATATGTGTCAAAGCCTGGTCTAGGGTGATCGTGAATTTCTTTCCACTTCTTGTAAAAGTCCTCTGCAATAGGCCTGCCATTTTGGTCTCTGGCTGTATTTTTGATAATCCACTCTAATGTTTTTTCATTGTAAAAGAGTATTGCGTCTGGTTTCTCTGCTGACCCCTCTACCACCTTTGGTAACCCATCTTCACCCTTAACGATATGCCATACAAGGTCTGATCTATCTAAAATGCGATATTCCCATGTTGCTCCAACTTTTAGGAGATCCATGAAATCTTTACCGAAGCTACTGAAGAATTCTTTAATTTCATCCCAGTTAACCATAACGATACCTCCAAGACAAAATATAGATTATTTTCTCATAGTAGCTGCTAATATAGCGAATTGACAGGTCTAGGAGGTTTTAAAGATGGTTTTGTCAACCTCGGTTTCTGGAGTTCATATTTCTAAGTACTTTACCCTTTGAATATAAGTAATAAAGTATATAATGTTTAGCATCTGACATTTAATTTCACTACGTTTACCTTTTAAAGATTCAATTGTTAAGTTCATAAAGATTCTTTCAGGTTTCCGGCTGTCTTTTTGCGTTTCTTATTTTCATTTACTTTTCCTCATATAATTTAGCTTTTTCAAAAGTAAAAAACCTAAGACTTAAAAACGGTGAATAATGATTGTGTAGAAGTTAGAATATAATTCTTTGACAAATAAGTTTTGCTTAATGTCGTTTTAACAGACTTACTTATCAATTCCTATGTGTTGAAAACATGTTTTGTTGATTTTCAGTATTTTTCACATTTTAGATGTCTATTTTCAGTTTAGAATTTAAAAAAGTATTTTCCATGATATAAAAAACTAAATTTAAGTTCTGAAAAAATACGTTACATGTTGTAATACTGCACATTAAGTATAAACATATGTAATGTCGTTTAGGAAAGTTGGTGTAGTTAAATGTCTCATATTAAAGAGATTGGCGATAAAATTGCAAGTTTACTGTCGATAAAAGCCGAGTTGGCAATAATAGATGCTGATGGCGGTCTGATATACTCTTCACTTTCACCAGAAGCTGAAGAAATTGCCAGACGATTAGCTAAAGCTGCAATGACAATATGGGACGTTGGAGATTATCAAGTCAAAAAGCTAAGCAAAACAAATCTATTAATCTACAAAATGACAGATAGACTTGCAATTGCACTAAATAGCTATGAGAAAGAAGGAATCATTATATTGTCTGCAAAGCGACTAGAAGAAAAGCTTAGAGAAGATTTCAAGACAATGGAAAAGATGATGAAAAAGATAAAAGTCCCAGCTCCACCCCCTCCACCACCGCCAACACCCGCACCAAAACCAGTAACAGAAACAAAACCAGTAGAAGTAGAAGCCGTTAAAGTAGCAAAACCAGTAGAGGAAAAGAAAGAGGTAGAGGAAGTTGCTGAGAAACGTTGGGAATGGCCTATAGATATTGGTGTTAACTTGGTTGAAGAAGCTAAGAAGAAAGGAATCGAATTAAGGCTTATTGGTGGGGCTGCCATTAGAATACATTTATCGCCGGAAACCGCAGAACTTTATAAAAAACTTAGGGGAATTGAAGGTTCATATTTTGCGCATGCAGATTTCGCGCCCTCCTTTGCGGCCCTGTCCGAACAAGAGAAAGAGATTAAAAAATTCTTTGAATCGAAAGGATGGGAATTTGATTGGCGCATCCATCAACTTATTCGATGGTTTGGTGGCGTAGAAAATCGTCACGTATTTCGAGGAGAAACTATGGATATAGATGTTTTCTATGATGCAATTGACTTAAATCATAAAGTACCTTTCAAGGATAGAATTAATATACATCCTCTAACGCTTTCCCCGACTGACTTATTGTTAATAAAGCTTCAAAGAGTTAAATTTAGCGATGAAGATGTAAAAGATGTCATCGTTCTGCTTAAGGATCTTCATATAGGTGAAGATGATTCTCCTAGAACAATAAACGCGAAATACATTGCAAAGCTGCTTGCAGATGACTGGGGATTCTGGTACACAGCAACAACAAACCTTAAGAGAATAAAGGAAGACATTAAAAACTACGACCAGCTAAGCGAAGAAGATAAGCAAGTTGTTAATGCTAGAGTAGATTTACTATTAAAGTACATTGAGGAAGAACCTAAAACCAAAAAATGGAAAAAGAGAGCGAAGAAAGGAACAAAGAAAAAATGGTACAGGGAAGTAGAGCTATAACATTATACTCCTCCCATTTTTGTAAAAGTATCAAGTCTTATACAAGTTGGAGTATAAAGATTATGGCGAGACAATTTTATTAAATTTTAAACAACAACACATCTTCAATTTTCATTCAGGAAATTTGTCTTTCATTTTTGGAATTCAACAACTAAGATATAAAGACTTAATAGTTGCAAAGGAAAATATTTTAGGGCAGTTTGCTGTAACTATTTATGCTTGCATGATTAGCGGTGAAATGGCGGGGTACCATAGATGTCGTTGGATTTAAGTGTAATAGTTCCAACATTAAACGAAGGAAAATATATAGGGCTTTGTTTAAAGGCTTTAGCTAATCAAACTTTGCCACGTGAAAAATATGAGATCATCCTAGTTGATTCTTATAGTAATGATAATACTGCGAAGATCTCTGAAAAATACGTGGATAAAATTGTTTTTGTACCCAGAAATGGTCCAGGTTATGCGAGGAATGTTGGCGCGAAAATTGCAAATGGAAGAATTCTGGTTTTTATTGATGCAGATACCGTAGCTTCAAAAGATCTTTTAGAAAAAATTTTACGTGCCTTTACTGATGACAAAATTGTTGGGGGTACTTGTTTTTATCACCCAGATTCGACAAGATTGTTTGACAGATTTATTTATATCACGGCAAATAATTTAACAAAGCTTTGTGACCTATTTTTCTTGAGAAACATTGCGGCAGTTCCTGGGTTTATATGTTTTATTAGGAAAGATATTTTCGAGGATATCGGAGGGTTTGATGAAAGTCTTACCGTTTTTGAGGACCATGACCTGGGTATACGAATGAAAAAGAAAGGAAGGATAATATATCTTGATGAAACGTATGTTATGACGTCAATAAGGCGGAACAAGGCCTTAGGGTACAGTAGGATAATACCGCTATACATATATGTTCATTTAGTCTCTCTTTTAGGAAAGCCTCCAAAAATATACTATCCAGCAATACGGACGGAAAAACCGTTACATGTGAACAACATGTATCCATTTTTACCGACTAAAAGAATTATTTTAACAACTATGTTTTTTGCTGTCTGTTTAGCTTTACTACTCCTATTAAGTCCACAAAAACTTTTAGACTATGCTCTATACCTTTTCTATTTATTAAAAAGCCTAAAACACTCATTTCTTAAAAGTTATACATCAAAATCTGTTAACCTCTAAATTAAATTTAAAATCCTGAAATTAAGATTAAAATGCTTATAGGTGAATTATTTATCATGTCATTAATAGATAGTCAAGGGGTTCTTTGAGGTTAAAAGAATGCTTGTAGGTGAAAAGGTTATTTTAAGAGGTCTAGAGCTGAGAGACGCAAAGGAACTTCACAAATATATTAATGACTGGGAAATTAGACAATATTTAAACATGTTTTACCCCATTTCGGAAGTTGAGGAAGAAGAATTTGTGCGGAGTAGTTGGGAGAAGAGGAAAAGTGGCACTGACTTTATTTTTGCAATCGACGACAAAGAAAGCGGACAGCTTATAGGCACTATTGGTTTACATAGAATTGATTGGAAAAATAGAAACACTGAACTTGGAATCGCAATATGGAAAAAGGACTACTGGGGGAAAGGCTACGGAGCTGATGCTATAAAAACACTTTTAAAATACGCGTTCCATGAATTAAATCTTCATAAAGTATATTTAAGGGTACACGATTTCAATAAAAGAGCTATAAGGTGCTACGAGAAAGTGGGTTTCAAAAAAGAAGGGATTTTAAGGGAAGTTTTTTGGAGAAACGGAAAATGGCACAACACAATACTAATGGGCATACTTCAAAGCGAGTTTGAACAAGGATAACCGCAAAACCTGCGCTATATCCCTTGTAACGTGTTTGCAAATTAATCTTTCTGCTTTAGATGTAATGGCTTAGATACTAAGTATTTGTTTAGTATATCGAAGTTTATCGTTATGCCTAGTCCTGGTCCTTCTGGTACTTGAACCATGCGTATTCCATTTTTAAGATAACTTCTGATGGGAGTAGCTATGCTTTCATTATAGCCCCAGTATATTTCTGTTGGCGAATAAGCATCCCACAACTTTATTCCAGATAACCCTGCAATTAAGTGGAGATTTGCTGCCCATCCAACTTCACTTTCCCATGAGGTCCCCATATGGCACGGTGTTCCGAGAACTTGACACATTTTTGTTATTTCTTTTATTTTCAGGAGCCCTCTAGTCTTCATTGTTTTTACACTGGCCATGTCGCATGCTTCAAATTTAACAGCTGTTAAAACGTCATAGATGGAACGTATGCTTTCATCTAGCATTATAGGTATGTCTGTAGATTGTCTGTTCCCTGTAGATCGTGCTCCAGTAAAGGTTGCTCTATTAACAACTACTAAGTTCAAAAACTTTTCAACGTGGTCTTGAATAGACTCGTTTTCTATATGTTTTCAATAGTTCTCCTACTTCTCTTTTACATCAAGTATCTTCTCAACTACCTTACTAATCTTTCCATAATGATTTATAACATCCTCTAACACTTTAGAAACACCGAGAAGATTAAGTTTTTAGATTTTTCAACAAACTGTAGGAGATCTAAATCCAAAACATAGTTTTCTGGATCAAAGTATCGCTGAATTCCTAAAAGATTTTTCTCCTCTTCACGTATCTCTTTAAAATATATATTTGGGCGAGGAAGTAAGAATACTTGAGCTATTTCTTTAAAAACATCTTTATCTGTTACAATTCTTTGATTTGAATCAGTAGCAATGACGCAGGTTCTCACCGGCTTTTTTAGGAACTTCTTCATTTCATAGAAAATTGCCCAATAAGAGTTCTCCTCGTAATCAATAGAGCCATCAATGTATAACCTCTCTCCTTTCAAAGCATATTTTCGAGCTAAAGTCTCAAAGGACGTTTTTCGGGAAAATTATCTGTTATTTTCCATCCTAACCCGATATAGCTAAAGCTATTAAATTATTCTTTAACCCCGAGTAGTTTCTTGATTTTTTTAACTGTGTCCATAGCATCTGCGCCGTATGCGTCTGCACCTATTTTCTTAGCCCACTCTTCTGTTACGGGCGCTCCTCCAACAATTACTTTAACAGTATCTCTGAGCCCTGCTTCCCCTAGCTTCTTAATCACTTTTTCTTGGTTTAACATCGTCGTGGTCATAAGTGCCGATAAACCTACGACATCTGGTTTTAATTCCTTAACCTTTTCAACTAATTTGTCTGTTGGTACATCCACACCTATGTCTATTACTTCAAATCCATTTGCCATCAAAACTGCGCCGACTAGGCTTTTGCCAATGTCATGGATGTCTCCTTCAACAGTTGCCAGCAATACTTTGCCGTAGCTTTTGATGGTTTCTTTTCTTTCTTTGATTTTCGGTTCAAGTATGCTTAGTGCAGCTTTTCCAGCTTCTCCAACCATGATAAGCTCTGGTAAAAAGATTTTTCCCTCGCTAAACATTTTACCTACTTCTTTAAGAGCTTGCGTTACACCCTTTTCCATTATTTCTAAGGGAGGAACACCAGCGTTTAAAGCTTCCTTTACAGCTTCAGTTGTTTTTTCAGGGTCATACTCAAGTATGGCATCTACCACCTTTTTTATTAATTCTTCTGGTGTTTTACTCAAAATGAACCCTTCTGCATTGCTTTAAAAGTTGAACTTTTAAAGCAATATATGAGTGTACTGTTTTGCATTATTAAAATTTTAGATGATGTAGCTGGTAAAGGATTTTATCAAAAATTATATTAAAACTATGGTTGGTTAGATAAATTACGTTATGTTGAAAATTGATAAAATAATTTTGTAACGTTCTTATAGGAAGAAAGGAGAAAGAATAATGAAATTTGATAAGACGCAGGAAATATTTACCATCTACAATGTTAAAGTTGGCGGACAGCCCGGAGAACTTCCAACAGTACTCATAGGCACCATATTTTATGAAGGACATAAAATTGTAAAAGACCCGATGAAAGGTGACTTTGACAGAGAAAAAGCTGAAACATTACTTAAAAAGCAGGAAGAGCTCTCTGAAATTACAGGGAATCCCTACATGACAGACATTGTTGGATTATCTGAAGAGGCAATTATCAAGTACATAGATTTTGTCGCCGATGTCACTGATGCGCCTTTCCTCATTGACAGCGCAGCTATGCAGGTAAAAATTTCAGCTGTAAAGTACGTAGTAGAGGTTGGGCTACTGGAAAGAGCAGTTTATAACTCGATATCAGCCCACGTAAAAGAGGAGGAGTTAGCAGCTATAAAAGAAAATAAACTAGAGGCGGCAATAATATTGGCTCACAATCCTAGAAATGTGTGGCCTGAGGGGCGAATAAAACTTTTAAAAGGTGACGGTGAGGCAAGAGGCCTTTTAGATTTGGCAATGGAAGCAAATATTAAGAAACTGTTGATAGATGTAAGTGTTTTGGATGTACCAAGCATTGGACTTGCTGTGGAAGCCATTAAATTAGTTAAAAGTGAATTTGGTTACCCGTCTGGAGCTGCTCCGCTTAACGCTGTTCTAGAATGGAAAAAAGTGAAAAATTATGGTAAAATTGCGAAAAATGCTTGCGCTGCTGGATCGTTGATTACAGCACAAATGGAAGGTGCCGATTTTCTCTTTTATGGTCCTATCAAATACGCCGAAGTGGCATTTCCAGCATGTGCAATGACTGACGCTATAATAGCATATAGAGCCATAAGACATGGAATTAGACCAAAAGTGAAAAAACATCCATTATACAGAATATTTTAACCATTACCTAGTTTTTCTATTTTATCATCATAGGACTCCAACTTTACGCACAATAATAAAAATTGAAAAACGTATTTGATTATGGTAGTTTTGTTGCACCATGTTTTTTCAGGATTTCTAAGGCGATATTGTCTAGTTCTTTTCCTACATCTGGTGGTAATGGCTCTGGTTCATGTTCTTTTAGTACTTCGTCTACTCTTTCTTTAGCTCTTTTTACTATGTCTTTTGCTCCCTTTTCAAGCCAATCTCTCTCGCTACGCGTGTCTATGACGTAAGACGGCATGTATTCCTCTATTCTAAACCACTTATTAGTGTGTTTCTGAGCTAGGAAATGTCCCTTTGGACCTACACGTTTTATAACGTCTAAGGCCAAAGTTTCTTCGTTTACTTGGATTCCCCTAAGGAGACGCAAGGCATATCCACATATTTCGTTGTCTATTACAAGTTTCTCGAAGCTTTGACAATTCTCGAAACTTAACATTCCTGGTCCTGCAATGTTATTGATTCCTGCAAGTGCTCCGAGTATAAGTCCCATCGAAGCTTCTAAACCTGCCTGTGCATCAATGGTTTTTGCATCACTAAGGCCAAGGTAGCCGTGTGTTGGTAGATCGTAGTATTTACCCATTTGTGCGTAGGCGCAACATATCATTACGGCTTCTATTGCAGCTAGTCTTCCTGTTCCTGTTCTCATATCTAACACGCAGGGAGATCCACCGTATATTACGGGTGTGCCTGGTTTTATCATTTGGGTTAAAACTATTCCTGATAATACTTCGGCGTTGAGCTGTACGAGCGTTCCTGCAAGTGTTGCTGGGGCTGTTCCACCTACTTGTGGAGCTGTTATAACTTCCACTGGTATTCCGTAGTTCACACAGTCTATTAGGTTTTGTACAGTTATTTCACTCCATTCAAGCGGTGACGACACGCAGGCGTCAAAAATTGCTAACGGCCGTCTTCTTAGCTCTTTTTCTCCTCCGAGAACTGTTTCAAGCATCTTCTTCATGTCGTGGACTCCTTCTATGGTGAAGGCCCCGGTGATGATTGGTTTTGTGGAGTTTTTTAGCACTATGTATAGTCTGTATCTATCTGCAACTATTTCTGGTACGTCTGAAACAACCATTGCTGTGCTTTGTGCATGAATATTTTCCATCGCGTCAACAAGTCTTACAAATTGTCTGAAGTCTTCTGAAAGAGGTCTTCTCATTTCTCCAGTTTCCCTATCAAGTACGTAAAGAGCTGCGGAACCTGGATTGTAGTGCACTTTGTTTTTGGTTAATAGCATGCTGAGTTTTCCGTCTCTACTGTACATTTTTACTACGGATGGGGCTCTTTTCAAAGCTTCTTTTACTAGGTGTTCTGGTATGTAGACTATTTTCTTATCTTTGTCTACGTCAGCACCCATCTCGATAAAAATTTTTAGTGCGTTTTCGCTGTTCACCATAATCCCTGTTTCCTCTAAAACTCTAAGAGAGGCTACATGTATTTCCTCTATTTTTTCTTTAGAAAGTATCTCTAGTAGAGGTCTATCGCCTATAGGGGAAGTCAAGCAATTGCGCAACCTCCATTCCTCGCAATACTGTATCTATAATACTTTACCTAAGTTATAATCTCATGTAAATAGTTTGTGGCGTGTGTAGCGATTTCACGGCACTAATATTTTCAGCCAGAAACGGATCGTATTTACTCATTAAAACAATAAAACTCGCAAAATTACAGAGGTAAGTGATTTTCTTAAGGAAGAGACGGATAGTCAAAATAGAAATAAGGAATTAAGATATTGATATTAAAGCGGCTATTAACTAACTTTTTCTTCAATTTCTGTTATTTTTATGTTTCTTTTTTCAAGTTCTTCTATGATCTGTTTGTAGATTCTTTCGTTCATACCTAGTTTTTCCGGTGGAATAACCCCTTTGTCTTCTATTACACCTTTCACTATTAGCTGTGCAACTACAGAGGCCATGTACCCTGTTGTTCTTGCCATAGCTGTTGTTTTACTGGCATCATCGTAGTAGTCTAAGAGGTAGTAAACGTACTTAACTTTTGATCCGTTTTTTATTCCGGTTACTTCAACTTTCATCGCCATTAGGTCTTTTACTTTCGGTTTCCTTAATTTTCTATCTAATAGTTTAATTGTAACTTTCTTAGGTACTATTTTGACATTTTCAACGTCAATCGGTTCTTCATCAAAGAAGCCCAAGTCTCTTAGTAGTTTGATTTTCTCTACGTGCCCAGGGTATCGGAAAGTCTTTTCCCACATGCTTTTAACTCCCTTTATTGTTTCAAGTAATGTCCTGAGTCCGTCAGTGTAAAATGCTTCAAGTTTACCTAGTTTCGGGAATTCTATGATTTCTAAACCACTTAGTGCCTCTTTTTTGACTAGTTTGCCATCTTCAATAATCCTTGCTGGTCTCATATACTCGTCTATGAGTCCTTCTACTGACCATGTTATTGTGTATCCCAGCGGTGGAACCGGTGTTATTGGGAGACCTCCACACATTATGTGAATGCTTTCAATTTGGTCAAGTCTACTGGCGCCTCTTCCAGCAAGTAAATTGCTTAATCCAGGTGCTACTCCACAATCAGGAACAATAGTTATGTCTGCTTTGATTGCTGCCTCGTTTAATGTAAGTGGATTCTCCGGCATATAGGATATATCTACCATGCTTACCTTTGCATCTACACATGCTTTTGCTGAAGTATATCCGAGAGAGCCTGGCAGTGCCCCTACTACCAGATCATGCTTCTTGATTATGTTAACAAGTTCATCGTATTTTGAGGCGTCTGCCTGTGTCCATGAAACATTCTCTTTACCTATTTCTTCAGCTACTTTTCTAGCCACATCTGGATTTCTATCTGCAGCTACGATCTGGTTCGAAGGCAAGTATCTTGCTAAGTCTTTTACTATAGCCGAACCTACATTTCCGCAACCTAGCACTAGTATTTTCAAGCCAACCACTGAAAGGAGGAATTAAACCACCCAGGCTATAAACTTTTTTATACGGTAGCAAAGATAGGAACAAAATAAAAGTGAAATTAAAACATAGTTTACATGCGATTACTATTTAAGCATCAAGTAACATTTTGTGTTACAAATGAAAAACATGCTACAAAAACTTAATATTTCAATCATCATTTGCAATCATTATAGATTGGTTAGGTAAAATCGGTGGAATAAAGTTTGCACGGCATTATTTATAGTTTGGTTTTATTGGTCCTAAGAAGTTTTCATGTAGGACGGTGCTCTCTCCTTGGTAAGGTTTCACACGGCTGATAAAAACGAGTTAAAGGACATTTTGATTTTCGCCAAGAGATATAGACCGGATATAACTTTGTCTTGGCTTTCAAAATGGATAGATAAAATTGTTGTCGCTAAGGAAAACGGAAAAATAGTGGGCGCCGCTCTTTGCAGTTTTGGGGATGAAACTTTTATCCATTTCGTAACTGCTAATACTTGGGAAAACTTAGTTGAACTGGTAAGATTTCTGTTAGATACTGCCTTCAAAACTGGTTCAACTAAGATCAGAACTTTTATACCTGCTAATCGGATTGATTTACAGATTTCTCTCACTAAACTTGGGTTCGAGTTTGAAGGTAGATTAAGAAAATCGATGCTTGATGCTGATGGCAGGCTTATCGATGTTATTTCCATGTGTAAGTGGTCTCCAACTATACCTGAAATACCTATTCATACAACTGAGCCACTGGAGTTTTATATAAGACCTTATAAAAGTGAAGATTACGTTAAAATTTTAAAATTATCAAGAGACGCTTTCCCTGGTGAAGATCCGTTTGAAGATGCTGAGCTTATTGAAGAGATTTCGAAGAAAGACCCTGAGCTGAATCTAATAGCGTTAGATAGCAATAGTAATATTGTTGGTGGAATTTTTGCGTGGGAGTGGAGTCCTAGAAATGCTTGGATATATCTTTTAGCGGTACTTCACTCTGCTCAAGGCCACCACATAGGTACATCCCTCCTGAAAAAGTTGGAGGAAAACGCTAAACGCAAAGGTATTGTTTGTCTTCAAGTTGATACCGATGCTGACAATTTTCCTGCCATTCTGTTTTACCTTAAGAATGGGTTTGAATTTGAATTTAGGGAAGTAGCTGTACCTAAGCGAAAGGGAAGAAATGTAGATGATGTGATCTTTTCTAAGTCGATTTGAACTCTATTACACTTTTTCTCTCAATTTTTGTAGGGTAATATAAATGTGTAAAATTGTTTAACCAAAAACTTTAAAATTAATGACTGTTTTTCTACGAAATAAAACTTCAGGAGGTGTAGAAAATGGGAGGTGAATCTGTTTACAAGGAGAGTGAGTGTGAAACGAGAGGTGGAGGTGAAATCTTTCTCGTATGATGTAGGAGAATATTCTGAAAAGGATTTGAGATTTTTAAAGAATATACTTGTAAATGAGATTTTTAGTTTTCTAGTAGAGAAGATACGGAGATTAGAAGTATCGATTTATACTTTTGCCATGGCCAAGTTGAATGAAAAACAGAAACTACTTTTGAAAGAGTTGGCGCAAATTTTAGATCGTAACAGAGAGTTAACAATGACCTCGGCAGGTCGAATTCTTTCTTTAAAACTAAGGTTGCCAGAGTCCACTGTAAAATGGAATCTACGAGAACTTAGAAACATGAGATTGATTATAGCGGGAGACGTAAATAGTAAGGGTACCTCGGTACGTTTAACAGAAGTTGGACAAATTATTGCGAGAAAACTGCTAAATAATGGCAATGGAGGCAAAGACCACAGTTATAGTCAGGCAATAAGCTTGATTGAAGGAGATGACGGACATGACAGCTAAAACAGAAACAGAGGGATACATATTAATAGTAACTACAATTGGAACGGAACATAAAGCTGCAGAGAGATTAAAGAGAATACGGGGTGTCGATGAAGTGAGAATTATCTACGGATCATGGGATCTCATAGTGAGAGTTAAGGTAAGCGATTTTAGAGAGATTAGCAATCTAATAAGCAAAATAAGAAGCATACCAGAAATCGAATATACAGAAACCCTAGTATGCACCTAACAATTCTCTACTAAATTTTCTTTATTCACAATTTTTGCGACATTGTCGTATCATTAATTTCCCATAAAAACGTCCTTTAATTAAGGTTTTACTGTTTTAAGTCGTTAATTTGTATTAATTGTCTAGAATTGGTAGCATGATTCCCGAAGAAATTGGTTGCTACTATAAGTTTTTATTGATGTTTTTACCTATACATTTACGCTACTACAAATATATGACTTAGTTTAGTCTAAATTCGATTATGTTTAGTTCTGCTAGTTTGCAGGTGATGAACTTGATGGGACAAGATGATAGAAGTTGGCTACTAGAACTTTCTAAGGAGAAGTTAGTAGATTTACTTTTTTTGCAGATTAGAAATATTTGGAGAGTTGACGGTCTATATTTTTTGGGTATAGAAGAGAAATTTGGTACCGAAGCAGCTACCACCATTGATAGAAACTGTTGGAGTATTTTAGCGAAATTAGAAGCCAGAGCGTTAAAAGAACTTCTAGAACTGAAAAGCAATGACATAGAAGCGTTTGTAACAGCGTTAAGGGCTACAAGTTGGGCGCTATATCAGGAGGGAAAGGAATGGGAGGTTAAAGCTGACAGAGCAATATTAAGAATTACCAGTTGCCGTACTCAAAAGGCGAGAATAAGAAAAGGTCTTGGAGAGTTCCCCTGCAAACAGGTTAGGTGGACGTATTTGAAAGAATTTGCAAAGGAGTTCAATCCAGAAATAGAGGTAAATTGCATCGTGTGTCCTCCAGATAAACACGACGAAAACCTATGGTGTGAGTGGGAATTCGTACTAAAATCAAAATAAGACCAATTAAATACCACAAGCAATGCTTCACTAAATGTTCCAAATAATAAGTGTCCATTTCGATGCCGTAGTATGAATTAAAATATTATTGAAGTGAAGTTTAAGCAATAACAAATCTTTAAATGTAACATACAACATATCTAGATTCGTTAAAACTACCATCTTGATTTACATGAACCAAGAGTACATGACGTTCTAATCTCCCATCAGGACGATAGTTTGACTATCTTGATTGGGTAGTTGTTGCGATAAGTAAGTGTTAGGTGTATGGAGATGAAGGGGTGGACTGGTAGAATACTTAGAGTAAATCTTTCCGAAAATAAAGTCACAGCACAAGAATACGATGAAAAACTTGCTTTAGACTTTGTTGGCGGAAGAGGTTTTGCCATAAAAATTCTATGGGACGAATTGGAACCAGGCGTTGATCCACTATCTCCTAAAAACAAGCTTGTGGTAGCAGCAGGTCCACTGACCGGCTT
Source organism: Candidatus Baldrarchaeota archaeon (assembly GCA_030587435.1). The sequence goes on from JAUQZC010000023.1 coordinate 18,231, forward strand.
ACCCCTCCCCAGTAGCGGAAAACTTGTAGTTGCTGCAAAAAGCCCGTTAACTGGAGGCTACGGTGATGGAAATCTCGGTTCTAGAGCTGCCAACCATTTAAGAAAAGCTGGCTATGACGCCATTGTGGTTGATGGAGCTGCTGAAAAACCTGTCTACCTTTACGTGGAAGATGATAAAACCGAGATTCTGCCTGCAGATGATTTATGGGGCCTCGGAACATTTGATGTACAAAAGAAGCTAGAGGAAAAACACGGCAAAAATGTAGGTATCTTATGTATAGGGCAAGCCGGGGAAAATTTAGTTCGATACGCTGTTGTTAGATCCATGGAAGGCAGAGCTGGAGGTAGACCAGGTATTGGTGCTGTAATGGGTTCTAAAAAACTTAAGGCTATCGTAGTTAAAGGTACTAAGGAAATACCTTTAGCAGATCCTGATAAGCTTAGAGAACTTGGACGTGAAGCTTACGATGATATTAAGAAGAAGCCTAACTACGATTTCTGGATAAGGCAAGGAACTATGGCTGTTCATGTTTGGTGTCAAGAAAACAGTGTATTACCAACGTACAACTTTAGAGAAGGCGTTTTCGAATATGCGGACCAGATAAATGGAGATGTTATGGAAAAACTAAAGGTTGCAAGATATGGGTGTCCTAACTGTAACATGCAGTGTGGAAATATGAACCCGGACACCGAAGGTAGACAGGCTGAAATGGACTACGAAAACGTTGGACTTCTAGGATCAAACATTGGAATGAAAGATTTAAAGCAGATAGCAACTTTGATTTGGATGGCTGACGACTACGGAATAGACACGATATCGCTGGGAAGCGTAATAGGATTCACTATGGAAGCTTCAGAAAAGGGACTGATAGATGAGAAAGTTGAATGGGGAGACTTTGAAAAAACAAAGGAATTAATTAATAAAATTGCTTTTAGAGAGGGAATTGGAGACTTGCTGGCTGAGGGAGTTAAAAGGATTTCAGAGAAGATTGGTGGAGACTCTAAGAACTGGGCTATGCATGTGAAAGGTCTTGAAATCTCCGCCTATGATTGCCATTACTGTCCAGGTATGGCTTTGTCCTTTGGCACCTCTCCTATAGGTGCACATCACAAGGATGCATGGGTTATTTCATGGGAGATAAAGGTTGGAAGAGAAGCATACAGTAAGGAGAAGGTCGATAAGGTGATTGAGTTCCAGAGAATTAGAGGAGGAATGTTTGAAAGCTTAGTTACATGTAGGCTTCCATGGATAGAACTTGGCTTCGAATTAGAATGGTACTCAAAGTTCCTTAAAGCAGCCACAGGAATAACCCTTACATTAAACGACTTGTACACTGTTGGCGATAGAATATACGCACTTATCAGAGCCTTCTGGATTAGAGAGTATGGTGGAAAATGGGATAGAACCATGGACACTCCACCAGCAAGATGGTTCAAGGAACCTTTAACCAAAGGACCTCTAAAGGGTAAACATTTAGATTTCGACAAGTATCAGCAACTCTTATCTTGGTACTATGAAGCTAGGGGATGGGATGAAAGAGGAATACCACGCAAGGAAACTCTTGAAAAACTAGGCTTAGATTACGTGGTTACCGAAATAGAAAAATATGTTCAATTGAAATAGCGACCAAATAGTAGTTATGCCAGTTATAGGCGAAGGATAAATTAAATACTATTCCTATTTTTAATGTATCTCCTGCACTTATTTCAACTAAATTCATCTTATTACTTCTAAAAACGCTTTTACCTTAACTAGTAGGCGATTGAAGCTGGTATGAGTAATCTATATATTTTGGCTATTATCGTTTAAGTGCTGTATACACTAATCGCCACTTCGAACAAATGTAAAGTGTATTATCATCAGCATTAATTGTAGGTGGATATTCGTGGTAAAAATTAAATTAATAGGGTGGATCGCAGATTTAGCTAAATTTAAGGAAAAAGAGGTAAAAATTAATTCATTTACCAGAGTGAAGGATCCTTTAAACATTGAGAAAATAGATGAAATAGACGAGGAAAGAATAATAGTGTTAATAAATGGTAAACCTGCAACACTGGAGACTGAGGTAAAGGATAGCGACCAAATAGTAGTTATGCCAGTTGTAGGCGGGGGTAAACAGCTTTATTTTAACGTAGGTCGTGTTTTTCTATTTAAAGGATATCTGCCAACATTAGATGTAATATTTTTGGAATAAAGTACAGTAGGGTTTTGGATTTATATTTTTTGAAGTTTTTTGTTTCGTTAATTCTAATATAAAGAGGTGGATGAATTCGTATCCATTTAATTATTCTTTTAAGTCTTGATTTTGGTCTTTTAATACTCATGTCTCCCAATATTTCTGGTTTTCTTTCTTCTCCCCTATTTATTATGTCTAAAATCTCTCCTGAAGCCTTTTTGACTTCTACACCTATTTCTATCAGCGCATCCACTAGTTCGTTAGCTTCTACTTCATTCCCTACGGATGTTATATCTGCTCTAAGTTCAATAGATTTAACAACAATCCACAAAAATAAGATCCACAAAAATAGTGTTACATTCATAACTTTGGTATTTGGGAAAATAAGCACAAGCAACATCAATAATATGTTGAAGGTTAGGGATAAGAGAAATAGTTTTAAAATATCTTTATTGATGATATGGGCTCTTTCGTGTCTTAATATGGCGTTTTGCACATTTATTGAATGTTTAAAGAAGTTTGAGCTCACTATTATCTTAGATTTTTGGGGTGTTAAGCCGGTTGCCATCGCATTTGTTAAGGACATATAAGGAGCAACTTCAATTGGGAATGAAACATCATATTTAAAACTTGTCGGAATTCGTTTTTTCGAGAGAAAAACTTCCAGCGGCACGGTTCTTAACATCGAAGAGACTATTTTTTTCTGAATGAAAATAAATTAAAAATTCGAATATTGAGACGATTGCCATAATTGATATCACTATAATTTCTAGGGGAAAACCGGAAAACAATAAAAGGAAATAAATAGGTAAAATCAAGAGAAAATAGCCTACTGGCATTTTTATGAAAAGAAAATAAAATAACGCTCTTTTCGATGCGCTATATTCTTCATATTCTGTAATGACTGGATATTGTTGCTTTTCTTTACCTTTATAGTTTCTGATAGCCTCTTTCAGATCCTTTACAAATCCATCTGGATCAACAGGCGTAAGGTAAATATCTATATGTTCTGTTTCTATTAATACATATTTTTCTGTCTTACCTCCTGTGATATCGATAAAAATTGAACCCGCCATAATTTTTCCGACTGACGGCCCTTCTCTGTCAATACATACATTTTTTATTAGATCAAATTTTACTTTAGAAATCACTTTTCTGCCTTTTCTTGCTTCTATCCTGTCATCAAAGATTATACATTCCGTTGGGACAAGAAACCTCCAGCCCTTATAGAATAAAATGGACACTACAAAAGCTAAAGAAACTAGAGAAACGATGAAAAGTGGATCATAGATATATCCATGTATTATAGCGTCCCTTACAATGAAAAACGAAATAGGAATAGGAACAATAGCACCTATGAAAATTACAAGTCTACTTAACTTTTTCTGAAAAGTTACAATACACTTATAGCTTTTCATGCACTCACCTAAAAGTACCTCTAAGGTGTTACTGTCTTTCCGATTCTAAATGTTTTTCTATAAAAACGTGAGAAAGAAGCATAGGAACAATAGACGTTTATTGTGCCTCTCATTTTAAGTAACTGTTTTATCTGCGTGTACCGTTAGTATTTCGCCGAAGTAGAGCGTATGATAGTCTCCCGCCGAATAGAATGACGAAACGACTTCTTTCGGTACTTTAGAGGAATCTAGATCCGTTTTGTATATTACTTTGCATTCGTAGTTAATTGGACACTGTTCGATTATCGGGGACTTTACATATTTGCTGGGGACTGCTTTGAGGTTTTTCTCCTTAAATTTATCGTGATCTCTACCGGAAACGGTGCCGCAATATTCTACTATGTCACTCATGTCTTCGGTAGGGACGTTAACTGTAAAGTCTCCTGTTTCCTCAATCAATTTGTACGTATATCTTGAAGGTCTTACTGCCACAACAAACACTGGCTTATACCAGATAACGCCAATAAAACCCCAACCAATGGTCATAACATTAGGCTTCCCATCTTTACTTGTGGAAACCAGTAGAAGACCTGGATCTTGCATCAACTCTAAAGTTTTCCCCACATATTTTACAAAGGAAACCTCAACTTTACTCATATTAACCTCCTCATTTAACGTATTCCGCAATTAATCTTACCTTCAAAGAAATTTAAGCTAGATGTCACACTGAGAGATTTACAGTAGATCTTTGCATTCCATAGTAATGATTGTTATAATTAATGGGGGTCATAACAAATCCTATTACGACTTCCCGGCGACTCTAGGAGATACTGGTCAACTTTTTTTACCGTTTACTTAATATTTAACAACTTTTCCCAAGAAATACTTAAAAGGGTGAAATGTAAATGTTAAAACTAACCGTTTACAAATTCCCTTTGAAACGGTTTCAAGAGATTACATTTCTTTCGTAAAAGGTGATTATTCTTGAAGATGGTGTTACTTCACAGTGATTGGATAGAGTTTAAGCCTCGAGAAAAAGCTGTTAAAACTGCGGAAGAAACATCGAAGAAAGAGGTAAGAGTGGAAGAAGCCCTTGTTACAATGGTTACCGTCGAAAAGGGGGACAATGCTGAGGTTGTAGAGAAAGCAGCAAGAGACATATTGGACGTTTTTAGACGTGTTAAAGCGGAGAGGATCGTTTTATATCCTTGGGCGCATTTAAGTAGTAACTTAGCTTCGCCGATTAATGCTCTTGAAATTCTGAAAAAATTAGAGTCAAAGCTTACAGAGGAAGGTGTAGAGGTAGTAAGAGCCCCCTTTGGATGGTATAAAGCATTCAAGATTTCTGTAAAAGGTCATCCATTGTCAGAGCTTTCTAGGGAAATTAAACCAGGAGAGGAAAAGAAGAAAGAAGAAAAGAAAGGTGTGGAGAAAAAGTATGTTATTTTAACTCCTGACAGCATGGAAATCGATGTAGAATCTGCTGATCTTGACGAATTTAATAGAGATTTCCAAATTATGGTGAGAAAAGAAGCATTAGGAGAAGCACTTCCAGGTGGGGAATCTAAAGTTACAAGGTATTTGAGGAGATTTGGCTTTGAGTGGGAACCATATTCCGATTATGGCCACATGAGAATGGAGCCTTACGGGGCTCTAATTTTTGATCTTGTAGCTGACTATTCCAGAACTGTTACTAGAAAGCTAGGAATACCTATTTTTGAAGTTAAAGGCACCGCGTTTTTCAATCTTCACGAGAAACCGGTTAAAGAGCATGCTGAACTTTATGGTGATAGACTTTACATGATGGAAACTGATAGAGGAGAATTTGTACTACGTTACGCTGCGTGTCATCAGCAATTTTCAATGTTAAAAGATTGGACAATTTCATATAAGGATTTGCCTTTTGGAGCATTTGAAATTGCAGATTCCTATAGATATGAGCAAAGCGGAGAAGTAGAGTTAAGTTTCAGACTTAGAAGATTCTACATGCCCGACCTCCACGTATTTACCAAAGATGAAGAAGAAGCAAAAGAATGGCTTCTTAAAGTTCACAGACTAATAATGGATGAAATAAAACTGTTGGGAAGGAACTACGAGCTTCTCATAAATGTTGTAAATCCCGAGCAGTACGAAAGATATAAGGACTTCATTGTTAAAATCGCTCAAGAAGTGAAGAAGCCTGTTCTTGTAGCGATATATCCGGCTACTGGTGCAAACTATTATTGGACCATAAATATCGAATACCATATTGTAGATGTGTTAAATAGGCCTAGAGAGATAGGCACTGTTCAAATAGATATTGGAAATGCTAAAAGATTCGATATAAAATATGTAGACGCCGACCAAACTGAAAAGTATCCTGTAATTTTACATACAGCCATTATAGGAACCATAGAAAGATATATTTTCACTTTGTTTGACACTGCGCTCCAAAAGGAACATCCCATGCTTCCAGTTTGGATTTCACCAGTGCAGGTTAGAATAATGCCTATTACCAATGAGCTTTTAGATTACGCAGAAGAAATTGCTCAAAAAATTGAAAATGAAGGTTTCCGCGTAGATATTGATGATACAAGTCGTCCCTTGGGACGAAAAATCGTTGATGCAGAGCGTGAATGGATACCGTACATCGTTGTAGTTGGACAAAAGGAAAAAGAAGCAAAGAAAATATCCGTGAGAGTAAGAGAAAGTGGAGAAACTGTGCAAATGAGTGTCGACGAACTCATAAATCGTCTTCGCGAAGAAACAAAAGGATATCCAAGAAAACCAATATACTTTTCAAGGTATCTTTCAAAACGTCCAAGATTTATGCATCTAGATTAAACTTACGCATCTAAATTTTGACATCCTCAAGACACGGCCGTTGAATATGTAAGTGGTTTGTTATTTAAAGTAGGTAACGTTTCTCATTCCATTTATATGTTCCAGGCTATGGTTTGCTTATATTCGTGAAAATGAGTGCAGAAATGATGAGAATTATTGTGGAGTATATTATGGGGGTTACCGTTGTTAAAACGTATGCAGTTAGATTTACAGTTTCGCTTAAGAGTTTAATTGATAATGATGCCCCGTATAATGGGTAAAGACCTCGTAAACCTTCAGGTATTTTTTGAATTGTAAAGCTTTGCACTACCATGAGAACGATGAAAGTTCCAATAGATGCCGCCCCAGATGAGATTTGAGATTTTGAAAATGTGCTTACTAGAATGGATATTGAACATATGAAAATCAAGGAGGAAAGCATGGGCACTACTGCAATTAGAAATCTGTTTAGAGGAAACTCACCTAATATTTTTGAGTATATCCATGTTATAAGGGCTGCTAAAAATATTGATGTAATAATGATTAGTGTTCTTGAAATAAATTTGGAGATGACTATGAATTCCTTTTTTATTGGTCTTACTAAAAGAATTTCTAGGGTATTGCTTTCTATTTCCTTGGCTATGGCACTAGAAGCCATTAAGGCTGTTAATAGTCCGCCTATTTGAATTATATTTTCAAAAAACTCTTTTAGAGCATCAATTACGGTTGGTTTTGGGAGAACTTCCTTTAATTCTTCTGGCAAGAGTTCTGGCATTAAATAAAGTAAGACGACACTAAGCATTCCGAAAATGACCATAATCGTTAGGAAAGAAATGTATGCTTTAACATTTTCTTTTAATTCCTTCCATATTAACGCTGTTAATATCATTTTATTTTCCTCCAAGCATTTTAATGAACAAGTCTTCTAGGTTTGGCTCTAAAATTCTCAGAGAAACAACAGGTAAACTATGTTTAGCTAAGACCTTAATTAACTCGACCTTAGCAACATTCATATCTAAAACTTCAACGACGATTCTGTTATTTTCGACTTTAACACTTTTAACCCAATCTTTAGTTTCTAAATCGCCGATGAACTTTGACGGATCTTTTTCAACTTTAACTTCCATTTTTAAAGACATAAATTGCTGTTTTAAATCATCTATCGACCCGGAAAAAAGGAGTTTTCCACAGTTAATTACTCCAATATGAGTACAAATTTGGGAAATTTCAGGTAAAATGTGCGAAGATAAAAAGATTGTTTTCCCAGCAGATCTAAGTTTTAATAATAAGTTCAGAATATCTTTTCTTCCAAGAGGATCTAGACCTGAAGTAGGTTCGTCTAAGATAAGGATCTCGGGGTCGTTTATCAGAGAAATAGCAATGCCTACTCTACGTTGCTGTCCCTTACTCAGTTTACCGCACTTCCTCTTACGAAAGCCGTGCATGTTAACGATTTCAAGCAGTTCCCTTATCTTTTGCTTTAATTCGTTTTCTTCGATTTTGTAAAGTTTTCCTATGAACCTTATATGTTCCTCAACTGTGAAAAACTTGTATAACTGTAGGTTCTCTGGAAGATATCCTATTATTTCTTTTATTTTTAGTTCTTCTTCAATTGGAATTCCATTTATCCATGCTTTTCCACTTATTGGCTTCAGTAAACAACAGAGCATTTTTATGGTAGTTGTTTTCCCAGCGCCATTAGGTCCTACAAACCCGTAAATAGACGCTTTTGGAACTTCAAAAGATATATTATCAACTGCAACGACGTTTCCATAATGTTTAACTAGGTTTTCAACTACTATTGCGTGTTTCAACTCTTCCTACCCCATAAAAAGTATATGAGCGGCCCAATAAATCCCAGAAATATAATGACCAGCGCCCACACTAGTTTATCCTGCTGTTCTTCATTCCTCCACAGATCTAGTAAAGCATACACTTGAAAACCTAGTTGAACAATTACTAGAGGCAGCAACAAAAGCAATATTTCTTTAAAAGCCATTTATCTCACCAACAACAAATAACAAGCCCGTAAATTAAAGGATTTTTATATAGAAATTTATACAGTGGAGAAAATTCTTGTATAAAACTTTAGACAACTGTCTTTTTGGCCCTAAGAAGAAGAACTGAAAGTAGGATAGAAACCATGAAGAAAAAGGCTGACAAAATTAGGTTTAAGTTGAAATCATTTAGTTTGAGTGGTCTTAGAAAGAGGAATATTGATAGGCATCCAGATAATATTATTGTTGAGATTTCTTTCGATCTTCGCGGTCTCATAAATATCCAGTAGAGATTGAAGAAAATTGGAAGACAATAAATAGACTTCAAAGAAACAGCGAGACTAACATATAGAACTATACTAACTATTAAGGACAAGATGCCTAATAAACAAAAAATTAAGTTTTCAGAAGCGTATTCAGCATAAAATCCAATGAACAATACGCCAAATAAAAAGGTTAAAAGTGCCCATGTTGCTTTTATTTCATCAACAATAGTCATCCTTGCTAGTCCTTCGAACAATTTTATAGATATGCTCTCCTCTGGTTTACCTATTTCCTCCATCAATAACACCGCTTTTTTCCCTATTCTTGAAAGATAGTAACTTCCGTTGCCACGCTTTATTAAATCGGCATCCATTAAAGTTTTGATATGATATGCAAATCATCCCGAATCGCTTTCTGGAGATAAATTTAACTTATGCATAATTTCAGAGTAGCGAAGCCTACCGTAAGTTGATAGTAAAAGAAGAATTTCCCTTCTCAGTTTGTTGTTGAGGGCTTTTAGAATGCGATTAATTTTATGATTTTCCACTTTCATCTGGTTAACACCGGTTTAGTGTCAATCAAGGAAAATATGTTAATAACAAATAGACATGTAGAATTAGGTTGGAGGTTTTTTGTATATTTCGTCTGTTTTGGTTATTGCATGTTTTACGAAAATTGGTCCTAGTATTTCGACTATTAAAGTTGTTGCAACAATGGTGTTAAGGACTAATGTGCCAAGATGATATCCGACTTCACTTAAAGCCGCTAAATTATAGTAAAATGATGTTGCCAGACCTATTGCTAGTCCTCCTTGTGTTAGTAAACAGAATCCTAAGTACTTTTTTATCTTTGCCGATGATTTAGATATATGACCTCCCACTGCCACTCCAGAAAATTTTCCAGCAAATCTCAATATTAAATATGTTAAACCTATTAAACCTATGTGTGCCATGTAGTCAAGCCTTAATTTACCTCCTATTAGAACAAAAAAGAGCACAATAAGAGGGTAGGTTGCCTCTCTAATCAAAAAGAAAGTTTTTTCGTTAAAGTTCGAGAAATTTGTGAATATAATTCCGGCAATTACGTTTGTCAGTATTAGAGAGAAACCTGCAGATTCAGCTACTCCACTTACCGCTATAACACATATGAAAATAAACCAGAGCAATCTTGTTATCTCTTTGGTTTTATTAGATAAGATTATCATTATGTATCCTGTAATTAAGCCTAAGACGATGGAACCAATAATGTGTAGTAGAGAATCCAAAAGAATATCGATTAAAACTGTTTTACCGTTAATGACTACACTTTCTGCATATGAAAAGGCAAATGCATATGCAATTATGGCTACAATGTCATCTAGGGCAAGAACTGAAAAGATAGTTGTAGTGAGATCCCCTTTTGCTCCATAGTCCCACAATACTTTTGCTGTGGCCGCTGGAGCAGTAGAGATAGCTAAAGCGCCAAAAACTAAAGCTATATGAAGTTCACGTGTTAAAGCGAAAACACCGAGAGTAACCAAAGCAAAAGCCCCAAAGGATTCAAATATCAGAATAAAAAATATCGATTTTTTTAACTTGCTTATTAAGTCAAATTTCAATTCTGTTCCTATACCTAGCCCAATGAATGCTAGTGCCAAGTCTATTAGAGGCTTCATGTTTTCGATAAAACTGTAACTTAAAAATCCTAAAACACTTTCTCCAAGGAAAACTCCCATTAAAATCATTCCCACAACTTCAGGTACATTTATTTTTTTAAATAAAAGCCCTGCTATAAACCCTAGAATAATAGATATTCCTACAACCATTAGAATATTCATTTCTATCTGGACAAATAAGGATGAAACCACCGCTATATCTCCTTGCCGTTTTTCGCTCACCATTAGTTGGTGTTCATCTGATTTATAATATACCATTAATAAATATTATCGTTGTACGATAATTTATATTGAAACATTTTTATATATCCGCTTAGTGATACGAACAAACCATCACTATTACAAAATCTAAAATCTTTCAGAAACATGTATCAAATACTAATTTAAAAGTTGTTAAACCGAAGTTTTACTTAACTTCGCTGAATACAAATAACGTGATTTGTGTTGCAGATGTGCAACGCTTAGTATCAACTGTTTTTGAACAACTTCAACCCCAATAAGCTAGAAAGTGTTTTTAATATCTTTGATAACGATTTTCTAACGATCACCGTGTTAAATGGTTAGATATACCAGCTCTAAATGTGGACAAATTACAAATTTACGGTATAGTATGAAGAAAATAAAAGTTAGAATGAAACATTTAAGGAAAACATAGAAGAATTAACTTCTAGAGAAACAATTAGATGACACAGTCAATAAAAACATATCTTACTTCCCCTTTTGTGAGGTGAAGATAATTTACACCTTATAATAAGCCTCTTGGGACAAGCAGCATGAAACTCCTTTAATTTTAAGAAAATTATTTCATATGATCCATTTTCGGTCTTCTTAAAATTTGCAAATACAAAGTGGAAAACGAAATGTCAATTGTTAAAATGGTACATTTTTATAATTTAATGGAAATTTTAACTTGAATTGTCAAAATACGAAAATAAAGGTGTTTATTATGGAGAAGTTTCCTTGGTGGAATGAAAAGCAGAAAAAGCTTGCGGATGAAGTGGAGGATTTTGCTGATGAATGGATGCCGAAAGTAGTAGCAATGGTCAGGCAGAAGAGATTCCCATGGGACGTCATGAGGGAAGTGGCAAAACGTGGATGGTTTGGTATATTAATTCCTGAAAAGTATGGAGGGTTGGGTAAGGAGTACGGTGTTACTGCATGTTGCATTCTTGCTGAGGAATTATCTCGTTTAGGGCCAATAGGTTTAACATTTAGTGACACTATGTTTGGAGGTACTCATCAACTTGTTCATTTTGGAACTGAAGAACAGAAAGAAAAGTGGTTACCAAGGATTGCAAGAGGAGAAATTTTGACAGGTGTCTGCGTCACAGAGCCCTATGTTGGTTCTGATGCTGCAAATATAGAGACTGTGGCGAGGAAAGAGGGGGACGAGTGGGTTATTAATGGGAAAAAGAGATTTATAACAAATGCTGGAATTTCTGAATTTTACTTAGTATATGCTAAAACAAGCAACGACCCGCAGGACAGGAGAAAATATCAGCACTTGTCGGCATTCATCGTGGAAAAAGATAGACCAGGGCTATCTGTTGAGAGGATAACTGATCTATCGGGTTGGGAAGGTGTGTTTAACGGCTACTTAGACTTCAACGAGGTTAGAGTTCCAGAAGAGAATCTTCTTGGAAAAGTGGGTTATGGCTGGCTTATAATGATGAGCGGTTTTAATCTGGAACGTACCGTGGTCGCAGCCGGGTGTTTAGGTCAGATGAAAGAGGCTTTGCGTTACGCTGTTTTCCACACTAATAGAAGGGTTCAATTTGGTGTGAGAACTGCTGATATACCTGTAAACCAGTTTAAGATAGCGGATATTATTTGGAGGTATAGATTATCGAGGCTCATTGTGTACTATGCAGCGTATCTTCTAGATCAGGGATACCAGCCTCTTCTTGACGCTACAACAGCGAAACTTTTTGCCACTGAATCTCTTATGAAAATATCAATAGATGCAATACAGTGTATGGGTGGTGATGGTTGGACAAAGTTTTACCCGGTCGAAGAGATATTTAGAAGCGCTAAGGTTATGGAAATAGTGGCTGGAACAAACGAAATTATGAGACTCATCTTATACAGGCAAGGAACTAAAATGTTATTGCGAAACCTTCGTCCACCGCTTCGCCGCATGAATAAGGAGCTAAAACTTCCGGTGCCGTATTTTAAAACCCAGCCATTCGTAGTTAAAGAAGATATAACTCAAGAAGATATTCTAAAAGTTTTGGCTGATAACTACGTTGTGAATCCAGGGCTCTACATGACAAAAGAAGACATCAAAATGATAATGTCTATCACTGATGAAAAACTTGATAAACTTCTCTTAGAACTTGAGGAAAAAGAGTTAGTAAAGCTGTTTAAGGGGAGAAAGGGAGAAATCTTAATGGTAAGGCCGACATACAAAGGCTTAAAAGAAGCTTATCCACTTGAGCACTACAAGTGGTTTCCAGAATGGCTTAATCAGGAAGATCTCCGCTAACTTCCGCTGTTAATAGTATAATCAAACTAAGCTCAAATTACTCTTCTTTTTAAAATAAGTAGCCATAATCCATTGTTTTATTAATGCGCTAATTATTGTGTTGAAAAGATTTTCAAATGTTATTTTGACTAAAATATTGTATATGTTCTAATTTTAAGTTTTATCGTTTTAGATCGTGCAGATGCTTGTAAACTCGTATTTGACCTGCCAATTTAATGTTTGTAAAGAAATTTTTCCAAAAAGGCTTAAAACTTTTATTTCCCATTCATAAATTGGTGGTTGCCATGCCATTAACTGACCAGTTGTCGGAAAAAGAACTTTCACGCATCTTCAACCTACTAAAACATCCTTTACATAGAGAGATTCTAAGACAGTTATCCAAAAATTCGCAAACTTATTCACAGCTTTTAAGGAAACTAAATGTTAAAGAAAGCAGTTTTTTAAATTACCATTTGAGAAAAATGGACGGCTTACTGATTGAAAAAAATGACGATGGGAAATATAAATTGAGCGAAATCGGAGAAATTTGCTCACAACTTGCTCTTAAAATTAAAGAAAAAGAAGACATTGACAGATTTGACAGATTTCGGCAATTAGTGGAAAATTTAAAATTGACAGTCTTAGGGACCCAAATAATCCTCTTTCTGCTCGTAATAGTTCTACTATCAGAACTTACTGCATTGAATGTGGTTAATACACGGTCTACTATTAGGTATTTTGCTGGAGGTATAGCGTTTAGTTCAGTACTTCTCTTTTTTATTGGTAGAAAATATAGAAGAGAAGCTGAGGAATTTGAAAGTAAAGAAAAAATAGGAGTGTTTTTACTAATATTTAACCATATACATCCTTGTGCAGACAATTATTCAAATAGCATTTAAACTACTTTAATGACGGACAAACGTCTTCATTATTTTATTTTGATATTTCATATTCATATTCTGTGAGTTTTTTCACTCCATCTGCCTTTACTGTAAATGTATCTTCGCACTTTATGGAACCTATACCTGGAATGGTTAATGGTGCATGAATGAATGCTAGAACCATGTTTTCAACAGCTTCGTATCGTCTATGCTGAACAACAATAGTGGTTATAGGATCTTCTTCTATAAGAAGCCCAACACTATGAACAAAACCTTCTACATAATACTTCCCGAAACCTTTCTTTTCGACTAGTTCTTTTATCTTTTTTTCAATTTCAATGAATTTTACTCCCGGTTTAAGAGAACTTGCCGCTAAGTCTTGTACTTTGATCATCGTCTCTAAAGCTTCCCTTTTCTCTTCTGAAGGGGTCCCCATGAATACTGTTCTACTCATATTGCTGTGATAGTTGTTGAAATCAGCACCAACTACAATGTTAATTACATCGCCTGGTTTAACTTTTACATTGCTACGTGGCTCTGCATGTACCCTTGGTTTAGATCCTACATTGACGTAAACATGAGGATGTTCTGATCCACTTTTCATCATCGTGTAAATTGCCTCAGCAGCAATTTCGGTTTCACTAACATTTGCATCAATAGCGTCTATGGCGGATGAGATTCCTTTTACAGCGATGTTTGAAGCTTTCTGTATATATTCTATTTCTTTAAGATCTTTAATCATCCTAAGCTTCATTATTAATGCATGAACATCAACTACTTCCACTTTCGGGTTAAGCTTCTTAAACAGTTCAAAAAAG
>JAUQZC010000146.1 GCA_030587435.1 Candidatus Baldrarchaeota archaeon
TGCAGTAGGTATGTTAAGAATAGCTAAAGACCGAGGGGTAAATGTTGTTCGAGCTGTAGGTGAGAACCTACCTTTTCGTAGTGAAATATTTAACTACGTGATAATGATTGTTACCTTATGTTTTTTAGATGAACCAAAAGCTTCTCTCAACGAGATTTGGAGGGTTCTCAAAAAACACGGTTTTTTAGCAGCTTGCATTGTCCCAAAAGACTCTTCATGGGGAGAATTTTATATCGAAAAAGCGAAACAAGGCCATATTTTTTACCGTCACGCTCATTTTTATACCATAGAAGAAATAGAAAGAATGTTAGAAGAATGCATGTTTAGGGTAACAGAATTTAAGGCTACACTCAGCTATGATCCACATGATAAGCCTCGTGTTGAAGACCCCACTGATGAAGTTGGTGGCAAAGGGTTTGTTTGCGTGAAAGCTATTAAAATACCTTAACAATCTGCATATAATACGTGAGGATGATTAAAATGTTTGGGCCATTTGAAGAAGAAATTAAGAAAGAATTCTTGACTTTTAGTGAAATAAAAGAAGGACAAGTCGTTTTAGATGTAGGTACCGGTTCTGGCTTTGCAGCAGCACTCTTAGCAAAAGCTGTAGGTGCAAATGGGCGCATATATTCTATCGATCCTTCTGAAAACGCTCTAAATAAAGCTTTTGGTAGGTTAAAGGAAGAGAAATTAGATAAGATAGTTGTTCTCAAAAAGGCTAGAGTTGAAGAGCTTCCATTTAAAGATAACTTTTTTGATAGAGTCTCTTCTATCATGTCTTTTCATCATTTTTCAGATCCAGTAAGAAGTTTGAAGGAAATGTATAGAGTGTTAAAGCCCGGCGGGATTTTAGTCATAGTCGACTGGACACGGGAAACTACGGTAGCACCGCACCCAAAGGAACAATTATATACGCCAGATCTTCTCTTTGAATTTATTAAAAAAGCCTTGGGAATCAAGCCTATTCTAAGGAATTTTGGTGAATGGATGATTTTAAAAGTTAGGAAGTAACCATCTACTTTTGATACTTGTTTTTAGAGGCAGACTTCCACCATTCAATGAATTTTTCAACCCAGAGAATTATGGCCTGTTATTCTAATTGCAGCTTTTATGGCTTTTTCAGCTGCTCTTTGGGCATCAAACACCGCTTCGGGATATAATTTGTCTTCAAGATTCCTTTTAGCTGTTCTTAATTCCCTCTTAGCTTTTTGTACCAGTATTTCAGCTTCTTTGTCGCTAATCAAATTTTTATTACCTCTCCAACTTCTATTTTCTTCTTTAATTTCCAGAAATATCCTCTCTTATAGGGGACTCTTTTTGCTCCCATCTTGTTCAGCTTCTCTCTCAGATCGTTTAGCTTTTTTTCGATGAAATTATTCTTGTCATATAGTATTATTCCTTCATAGGTCATGTCTAAGTAAATTGGCTGAGTATTTTGAGCTTCATCAATTTTTAGTGGTATTATTGAAATGTTAATTCCATATTTCATTGAGATTTCAAAGGTTTTATCGACAAATAAATCGATTCGATCAACAAGTTTTTTTGGGAAATTTCTGGAAACAACTAATAGATCTACATCACTATGCTCCTTGAAGGTTCCTCTTGCAACTGATCCAAAGACAACAACGGAAATCAAATTTCCACGTAATTTATCTTTTAGAAAGGCAAGAAACTCCGATAGTGCCTCTCTATACTTTAAGGGAATATGTTCTAGTCCTTTTCTTAGTTCTTGAAACTTCAAGTTTTACCCTCTGCTAATATCAAAGTGTTCACTAACTTAATTTAAATTCTGCTTGTGGACTAGTCAACGAAGTTTCTGCTAGCTTTTTAACAGCAACATTACGTAGTAGTGAAGGTAGATATTTAAATAATCGTTAATTTGAAGGTAACAGCCTCTACCTAAAATTAGCTTCATAAAACCTATTTATTTTTTAGTTAATCAATTAAAACTTGAAAAAACTTTATTTCAATTTTTAGCGGCTTTGTTATGAAATGATAATATTTTAATGTTGTAAGTTGAATTTTACTCATGATTTGTCAGGTTGGGAGGTTGGTGTTATGCCTATTGTTGAGTTTTCCGTTGTTCCAATCGGAACCAAAAATACTAGCGTTAGCAAATATGTTGCTGAAGCCATTAAGGTGTTTAAGAAACATGGCGATTTGAAGTTTCAAGTTACACCCATGGGTACCGTTGTGGAAGGTGAGGACCTAGCTGAAATCTTAAAAGCTATTTTAGAAGCCCATGAAGCTGTGTTTAAAGCAGGCGCTCAAAGAGTAGTAACTACGATTAAAATAGATGATAGAAGAGACAAAAAAGAAACAATGGAGTATAAAGTTAAAGCTGTTAAAGAAAAAATGTAAAACCCTTAATGCCTGTATATATCAGTTATCCATGTGATTAATTCAATAAATTCATTTATGTCTCACTATCGCCATTATTAGCAAACAATCATTAAAGATCGTAAGGCCTAGTGAATGGGTAATATTTATTTTTTGTGTGTAATATTTTTCATTTGTGGGATTTAATATGAGTATTTCAAAGGTGGATTCACGGTATAGAATTACTATTCCAGAGGATATCAGAAAAATTGTGAAAGTAAAGAAGAGACAAAAAGTTATGCTTATCCCACGTGGAGATTCAATAACTCTAATATTATTGAGAGAGAATCTAAGCAAGGCATTGGATGAATTTTTAGGAGATATAAAGTTAACAAGAGATGTTAAGAAGAAGGCAGAAAAATACGTGCTAGAGCAGGCTAAAGAGCGTGAACAGTGATGTTTCTTGTTGAGACCGAATTTCTTCTGGGATTAAGGCCTAGTGATAAGTGGAGTAATTTGGTTAAGGAAATTATTTCGCTTAGTAGAATGAAAAATGTCCCTATTAACTATACTCTTTCCAGTTTGCTTGAAATAAGAGCCGTTCTTTATTCTCACGGGGAAAAAGCTGGGTTTGTACACCGTGCAATTGCTCATCTTAAGGCTAAACTTGATGAAGAGGGTATTGTGGAAGTTCCCGCTAACTTCTGATGACATAATACTGGCAGATAAGTTAAGAGAAGAAACTGAGGCAGCATATTTTGATGTTTTACATGCTGCTGTTGCCTTAAGAACAAGTTTAACTTTAATATCCAATGACCCCGTTTTTCAAAGCTTAGGGGTTAAATGCTTAACGATGAAGGAAGTAATAGAGCATTTAAGATAGGTAAGAACAACGAAGTTTTCTAAGTTACAATGTTTTGCTGGTTAGGTGTTATTTCTTGTAGAATGGTTCTCTCAGGTTCACGGCTTTTATAAAAAGTTCCTCTAATTTTTTGTTATTTGCATTGTTTCTCATTGGTGTTAGAATGTCTACTAGGTTGTCATTTCTCATTAAGCATGGTTTTAATTTTCCATCGCTTGTTACGCGTATTCTTGTGCAGTTTGCGCAGAAAACTGTGTTGTGGAAAGGTTTTACTATTTCAACTTCGGCTCCGTTCGGAAGAAGATACTTCTTTCTTGCATGAAGTTTACGTGTAATTATTTTAATTGCTCTTTTTCTTAATTCTTCCTCTATAGGGTCTAAGTTCATGTGATGTTTTTGAAAAGATAGATTTGGTGTATTTAGAGGTATGAATTCAATAAGTTGCAGTATTGTGTTTGTTTTTGCTGAAAAATCTATCATGTCCCAGATTTCTGTGTCGTTTATGCCTTTTAGCACAACCATGTTTATTTTTACGGGGTTAAGACCTGTTTCAACTGCTTTTATGATTCCCTCTATTACCCGTTTAGAGTAGTTGTGTCCAGTTATTTTTTGATATTTTTGTGGATCTAATGTATCTAAACTAACATTTACCCTTTTTAATCCGGCTTTTCTAAGTTTTTCTGCGTATTCTGCTAGTAGCACTCCATTTGTTGTTAGTGATACGTCTACGATTCCTTTAATGTTCGATATTTTTTCTATTATTTCTGTTACGTCTTTTCTTACGAGAGGTTCGCCGCCAGTTATTTTTACTCGTTTTATACCTAGTTTTGCAGCTATTTCAACTATTTTCTTTATTTCGTTTGGTGTCATTTCTTTTGCTGTTTTTTCATTTTCTCCTTCTCTGTGACAATAGAAGCAGTTTAGGTTGCATTTTTGGGTGATAGAGATTCTGATATCATTTACTGGTCTTCCATAAGGGTCAATTAACATTATGAATCCCCATGCATATCGACACTTAACAATCCGCGATCAATGTTTAAAAATTTATGCTTTATTTGAGGAACTCCAATGTTATGTTGAGTGGCACGCATTCTTTGATCGTGTTTGAGATTATGCAATATTTTTTGGTGAAATTAAAGCACTCCTTAATGTCAAATTCGGCTTCTTCTGGTGCTGCTACTTTAAGTTTAACATCTATTTTTGTAAACTTGTAGTAGCCACCTTCCATCCTTTTAATATTACCGCTAACGTCCACAGTTATCTTGTGATACTCTACTTTGTATTTCTTGGCGAAGTATAGAAAAGTTGTGAGTACGCATGATGCAACTGATGCTATGAAGAGTTCTTCTGGCCCTAAAACTTCTTCCCCTCCAAACTCCTTAATTATTCCAATTTCTATTGGCTTAAAGTTTTTTATGCGTATTTCTCCTCTTGTTCCTTGAGTCCAATGAACTTCAGCTTTAAAAGAAATTTTTTCCACGATAAATCACCTCAAATTAAGTTTAAATGGAATTTAGTAAAGTTAACTTGGAAATTTAATATTTTAAGTTTGTGGGTTTGTAGAAGAACCTAAATGTTGAATTTGAGAAATAGTTATATGTTTTTGCTCTAAGCTTTTTATTGATCTTAGCTATGAATGTGGTATGTGGAATGAGAGGAAGCGAGATTGAGGAGAGATTAAAAGGGAAAACTCTTAGAGTTTATTATTATATGCTTTTAGCTGGTAGAGCTGTTGGTATTAGGGAGGTGCAGAGAAAACTTGGATTTTCCTCTCCAAGCGTTGCCGCTTATCATTTAGACAAACTTGTGGAGTTAGGATTAGCTAAGAAAAGTAGTGAAGGGTATGTTTTGGAGGAAAATGTTCATGTTGGTGTCTTAAAATATTTTGTTTTTGTAGGTGGATATGTATTTCCTCGATATCTTTTCTATGCGATTTTCTTTACAACAAGTCTCATAACATATCTTTTGGTTTATCCTTTAACTTTCTCTACGCATAATATTGCTGCTATATTGTTTGGTTCCTTGGCTTCCTTTATTTGTTGGCTTGAAACCTATAGATGTTGGCGTCAAAAACCATTTTAATCATGTGTCTAAAAACTAGAACACATGTACTAAAAAGTAGAATTAAATTACTCCTATGTTAAGTGTTCATGTAAATTTGAGGTGTATGGTGTGAAAAAAATCTTTGTCTATATGGCTATGAGTATAGCACTAGGCGTATTGGTAGCTTTTATACCTTTAACATTATATGGCGGTTTAATAGCCCCCGCTAAAGAGACAGAATATTACAGCCATGAATTTCCCGTAGCTAGAACATTAGGAGAAGCAGGTATCGAGAAGCTGCAAGCCTTGCCATTATTCTCACTTGTGTTAAGTGAAGTCTGCCTATTAGTTGTACCAGCCTCGATTATCGCTTTCATATTTTATCAGATTTTCGTGAAAAGGAAAAAAGCATTATAAGCTCAGAATTTGGTGAATAAAAATGCTTAGAGATATGTTTTAGGTTAATGATGATATATCCTTTAGTTTCACTGTTAGTTTTGTTTTGCAGCTCTAATATTGTTTCTGCTGTACTTGGTCATTGCCACCTTATAAAAACTCATGTTTGGTTTATTAGTTTCCCGTTTTTTAATTCATATATTTTGTTAAAGTTCCTTGTAATACTTAAGTCGTGCGTTGCAACTATGACTGTTGTGTTCCTCTCTTCACGTAGTTTTTGAAGGAGTTCTATAATATTCATTTTGTTTTCGTAGTCTAGTTGTGCGGTAGGCTCATCTGCCAATATAATTGAAGGATTGTTTGCAAATGCTCTGGCAATAGCAACCCTTTGGGCTTCTCCCATGCTTAACTCATGTATTTTACTGTTGATTTTATCGTCAAGTTTAACTGCTTTGAGCAGCTCAATAGCTCTTTTTCTCTGTTCCTTTGGAGATACGCCTGCTAGCGCCATGGGTAGTTCAACGTTTTCAAGGGCTGTTAAACTAGATATTAGGTTGAAGTTTTGGAAAATGAAGCCTATTTTGTGGAGCCTTATTTTACGTTTTTCTTTGCCGCTAAGGTTTGCTGCGTTTTTTCCGTTTAAGTAGAGTTCTCCTGAAGTTGGACTATCCAATAAGCCTAATATGTTGAGTAAAGTTGTTTTACCAGAGCCAGATGGGCCGACTATTGCTATAAGTTCCCCTTCTTCAACTTGTAAATTAACTTCTTTAAGCACTTTTATGGTGGATTGATTAGATTCATAGTATTTTTTTATTTTTATGGCTTCTATTATCATATTTCATCCCTTAGAATATTAACTGCTCCTTTTCTTAGCATTCCGATGGCAAGGATTAATCCAAGTAAAATTCCCATTGTTAGTAGAATAGCGAAGACATTAATTAATGTGGGTA
>JAUQZC010000155.1 GCA_030587435.1 Candidatus Baldrarchaeota archaeon
AAAATAACAATAGCCAACGTTTTATTACCAAACGCTGCAGCAGCTGGAATTTCCTCTAAAAGGTCAACACTACTTATAACTTCTGGCCTCCTAGGTATATGTGATGAAGGTGAACTTGAAGTAATTATCGGCCACGAATTTTCTCACATTAAAGGTAAAGATCCGCTTCGTCTATTCCTACTCTTCATAGGAGAGTACATAATAAGAATTTTCCTCTTTTACAAGTTTCCCTTCCTTGTTCAATTCTGGTTCTTATATTTCTTTATTGCCTTTACTTTTCTCTTTTTTATTGCAAAATTTTTTGAAGCAAAATCAGATCTAGAAGCCATATATGTTTCTGGGAAACCCAAAGAACTTGCTTCAGCCCTCAGAAAATTTACCATATATATGCCAGCATATAAACTACGTAGATCTGCACTTAAATGGTTCAGCTGGGACCCCCATCCACCTCTCTGGTTCAGAATAGAAAGGTCAGAAGAATATGCGGCGAAAGGACTAAAACCAGTAAAACATTTTCTGCTTAGAAGCGTAGTAGACGTTATTAAAGGTTTACTTAGAGATCTATTCAAATTAAAGCCCAAAAACATATGCAGGGAGAATAAGCTCACTTGTATGTAAAGAAGGCACAGTGAAGGTCTTTAAGTGTTGAGAATCTAAGTTCTAGCGAAGTTTTCCCGAACAATTTATCTACAATTTCTTGCATAGCTTCAGAAAACAGGTCTAAGTTCTTATCCTCAAATGCCTTCAGAAGTTTTTCCGCGATTTTGAAAGCTTCATTCTCAAAAATTCTACCATACTTCTCAGGTTTTTTCTTCATGAACTCAATAACCTTCCTAGGAGACTCTGTGTTATTAACAAGTATAGAGTTTATAACCATGTCAAGAACAAACTCAGCAGCAGCCTTGTAATCTTCTTCCTTTACCTTACTTGAAATCATTTCAGCATCATTTCTAGCTATTGTATGTAAATCTTCGCGAGCATTTTCCACATATTGCTTAAAGTTTTTTAAATCCTCCTCCGACGGAGCTTCTTTCCATGACATAAAATCACAACCAAGCTAATTAACGTGAAAATTCAATCCACTAATTACCTTTAAAATGTTTCCATTCAGAACCTTATTTACCCGAAAATTTAGTCTTTTGAGAAACAATTATCTCCATTTCTTTTACATTTCCCCCCTTCGCTGCAAAATCTTCAATCCTTGAAAGTATTACATCTGTGGGTTGATCCGCAAGTTCTTTCGGTGCTACAGCAACTATTCTAAGCCCTAAACTTAACCACTCGAAAATCGCTCCAAAAAGTTGCTCCTCATTCATTGTTCGAATAAGAACGATTGCATAATACTCAGTAGCCTTGCGTTTTCCACCACATGTTAACTCAAAATTTAAGGGAAGGAAACTTCCCTTTTTCTTAAAATCATCAATTAAGTAATGTCTGAGAATAACATTCCCAAGCTTTGTAGTTACATCGTAGAAAGTTATTTTTTCTTCTTCAAGCTTCAATTCCCAGGTATGCAAGTATATCCTCTTTATAATAGCTTTATTTTAAGTAATTTATTATTCTCTACACGATGCTATTTTATTCTTTCTATTTTCTTTTTCCTAAAAAGTCAAATATCCCTGCCTTTGACTCATCTAGCTCGGCTACCTCTCTGGAGTAAGCAGTAATTTCCACTTTTCCGCTTTTTTTAAAGAGAATTTCACACATCAAATAACCGGAATCATCATAAAATATCTCAAGTTTCTCATCAGCATCAAAAGCATCAGCCAAAAAAATGGAACGCAAATTGTACAATTGAAGTAGTTTTCTCCTAAAAGAATTAAATTGTTTATTCATTCTATGACTAATCGATTCAAAAACATCTGGAAGCTCCATGAACCACTTCACGTTAACTACCTCGTAACCGTTCTAGGAGGCTTAACGTTTTGTAATATTTTGTCTCCCTTCCTCCCTCCAGTTTCATTGGGAGGCTTTCGGCGGGAACGGGGCTCGCCACATCTATCTGTTTTAATCCTCTCAACCTAATGTTCCATGCTCCTATGATATCTCTATCTGCTTTTAAACCACATCTTTTACATTTCATTGTTCTGTACTGCCCATTCGGGCTTAGTTTTGCCCCACATATCGGGCAGTAAGTAGAAGTACCCTTAGCATCAATATAAACTACGGGGATTCCATTTAACTTAGCCTTATATTCAATTATTTTTTGAAGTTTGCGAAAACTCCACCTATGCAACCTACCATTCATTTCCCTAGAAAACTTAATCCTCTTCCTAATGTTTTTGATGTCCTCCAATGCTATTGCCGAGTTTGACTTTAAAGCTTCTTTAACAACCCAATTCGCAACTACATGATAAACATCCAAAACTCTATTCTTCTCCCTTTCACCATACTTAGCTAAAAGTTTCCTCCTAATTTCCCCACCCTTAATTTTAGACTGAATCCTTCTACGCTTCAAAAAATAAGCAATTCTAATATTTTTCTCCCCCGTAACCCTACGTTCAAAGTCATTTGGCTTAGCTATAGTAACATTATTTTCATTAACATCCACACCAATAACATTAATCGGCTTCTCAACTTCAACTTCTTTCGAGAAAACAACATTTAAGAATAAATCATTATTTCTTTTAATTAGCCATGCTTGTCCAATTTTCCAATATTTAAACTTCTCATGATATTTTCCATGTAGAAGTTTAAGCTTAACTCTTCCGTTCGGCGTTGCTATTGAAACAACCCAATCATCAAGTTTTAAAGTGAAAAGAATATCGTCAAGCATAATAACATCCTTTCTAAATACAGGCTTATCTCCTTTAGCTTTACCTTTCCTTTTAAGTTTTCTAAAGGACTTGTAGATTGAACACGTCATTTGACAAGCAGTATAAACATAATGAGAAGGTAGATTAGGGTATTTTCCCCGCATTTCAAAATATTTTTCTGCTTTAAGCCTTTTAAAAGAAGTTATGTTTCTCAAGAAAGCGTAGTTCAACAGTCCATTTACAAGTTGCTTATATAAGTTGAACATGTCAGGAACTTCTCCATCGATTTTGAAACACGCAGTAAGTTTAACTGCTTCTCCCACCACTTCCACCCACTATTTTTCGAATTTCACTTTCTGGAATACGATGTCTGCCGCTTGGAAGTTTGATAGCTCTGATTTTCCCCTCCTTAATCCACTTCCAAAGCGTTCTCCTATCAATTCTCAAAATCTCACAAACTTCCTTAACCCTATAAAGCCTCTCAAATTTAGACATAATACACATAAAGAGACAAAACAATATATAAATCTAACTATTTCAAAACTGCTGGGTTACCCTTTTAGGAAAAACCTACATATTTAAATTTTCCCTTTTTAAAAGTTAATATACCATTTCATCATCATAATTCGCTAAAGATAACATTTTGAAAGTTTTGGAGATGCTTGAAATGAAAATACTGATAACAGGTGGAACTGGTTTTATAGGTAGACATTTAATCGAAAAATTAAAGGAGGAAAGTCACGACATTACGGTTTACGCAATAGATCCCCTTGAAGTAGAGGGCATAAAAGTAATTATAGGTGATATAAGAGACAATGCGAACCTCAAAGAAGTTTTTAAAAAAGTTCAACCAGAGCTGGTTTTTCACCTCGCCGCAATAGTAAGTTATTCGGCGCCAAAAGAACTAATGTATTCTGTTAACGTTGAAGGAACAAGAAACGTGGTAGATAAATGTTTGAAATACGACTCAAAAATCGTTTTCACAAGCTCTGTATCAGTCATAGGAAAATTTAAAGGCATAGCAAACGAGGAAACACCTTGTAGACCATTCACA
>JAUQZC010000033.1 GCA_030587435.1 Candidatus Baldrarchaeota archaeon
TCTTTCATAAGCCCCATCACTCCCTATTTCAAAATTTATTTAGTCTTATTCTTTATTTCAGTCTTATGAAGCTATAGGAGAACTCAATATAAACATTTTCAAAATCGCATCACATCATCAAAATATTCGGAGTTCCACGCATAAAGAAATAAGAATAAATGAAATAAGAAGGGAAGAAGTTATGATACGCCATTGCGTACCTGTTTAAGTTTATTTTCAGTTTTCATTAATCTTAGATAGATTAGTTTGCTAATGAGTATTTTGTTCTAATTCGTTGGTTTAACGGTGGGACCTACCAGTTATTTGCAGATTACAGCTACATGGATCCATATTCCACCAGCAATTTCTCACTTTGTAGATTCATTCGTATAGCTCGTAGTTTTCAACGGGTTCTTCCTTAGTTTATCTGTATTTTATTGTTTCTCTCTAAGATATTATGGTAATATTTAAATATTTAATAACCATGGTTAAATAATATGAGTTATTTAACTGTGGTTAGAAAAGAAGTTAAGGAACTTCATAAAACACGTGGCTGGATTATTGTATATGGTCGTCGTAAAGTTGGTAAAACTTTTTTGCTGCGAAATTTAACGAAGTGGGATGCATATATTTTAGTTAGACGCGACCTTTCGATAAGATCTGAAGGAATCAAAATAGAAAATCTAAATGATTTAGTCGATAGGGTTGGGGAAAAGCTTAAGGTTGGTGACACTGTTGTTATTGATGAGTTTCAGAGGTTGCCTATGCGTATACTTGAGGACTTAACGCAGTTCCATCCACATGGAAGGCTAATTCTTTCAGGCTCAGCTCTAGGAATTATAAAAAAGATTTTTGAGCCTTCCTCTCCACTTTTAGGATTTTTCACACCCATAAGGATTTCATTAATAAGTCCTAGAGATATTTTATCAACGTTATCCAAAAAGTATGATTCGATGAGGGCAGTAGAGCTTTCCGCATATTTGCGCGATCCTTGGCTTATACCCCTTTACGGGGGAGAAGAACTTAACGAGTTCGTGTATAGATATACGTGTAAGTATTGGCAGGTAGTTAAAGCGCTGCTCGGAGAAGTGTTTACAGAAGAAGAAAGAACACTGACAAGAACTTACGAGGCAATATTAAGCCTTATAGGCTCTGGAAAATGGCAGCCAAAGGATATTGCAAATATATTGTATACGAGAGGTATTTTAAAGGAACCCAGCAGTTCTGCTATAGCGGGATATCTGAAAAATCTTATGGAAATGGATTTGATTGAATCTACAAAAATATATGGCTCTAAACGGAAATTTTATCGAATAAAATCTCCAATAATGGAAAACTTCTACTATATGGAAAGCAGATATGAGGTAACCGAAAGAGAAACATCATTTGAAGAATTAGAACCTACATTGAACAAATTAATTCACTTAGAAGTTGAAAGGCTCATAGCTGACCTCTTCGCGGAAATAATGGGTGGACGAAGAGAATACATGCTACGACCAGAGATAGACTTCGTAGTGACAGTGCGAGGTAAACCTAAAGCGGTGGGCGAAATCAAATGGGGAAACTACAGTAAAAAAGATTTGAGAAACTTTCTAAATAAAACTGAAACTATTCCAGGAGAAAAACTCTTCATAACAAAGAAAAAAGAAGAAACACTTAATGGAATAAAGATACTTGACGCAAAAGACTTAGCAAGCATTATCTCACCGAAAAAATAAAGTATATGGCAATCCTAAGAAGAAAACATTGTTAACATTCTTAACTTACTACTTATTTTGTTCTGTTAACTTTGACAATAAGTACTTCTTAGATTTTAACAAATTAATTAGAATTTCTATAAGTCCCTTCTTACTCGCGTCAAGAACCTGTATTTGAACTACTTTTCCATTTTCATTAAAACTTACAACAACATCATTATCCAATAGCTTATCTTCAACCACTTTAAAGTCTTCAATTAAATTAATAGTTAAAACATCCGCTTTAACATCATATTCAATAATTTTTTTCACCATTTTATCCATCTTCCACTATTAATTCTTCTCTTAACTAAATCTTTTAAATTTTTAGAGCAAAGTACGGTTACAACAACAATCGTATCTGCTGATTCTTCGCAAATCACGGCTACATTGCGATTATAATCTACTAGTATTTCTCTACCTGTAAAAGTATCATATAGTATATCCTCAGGACGTGCTACCACTGCAACGACATCATGATTAGCAATGTCCCGCTCTAACATACGTTTTTCAGCATGGTTAGTAAACTTAATCTCTTTCCCACGGAACCCATCGCCTAGTGTAGCAGTTACATTTTAGATGGATTTATATATTTGTTTGGTTGTTTTGGTATTTGTGGTGGGTATGGAGAAGAAGGAGAGAATGTTAAGAAGCGGCGAAGTTGCTAAGATTCTCGGAGTTGATAGACATACCGTAGTTAAGTGGATTAAGGAAGGCAAAATTAGAGCGATAAAGCTCCCAAGCGGGAGATATAGGATACCTGAAAGTGAGGTGAAAAAAATACTTGAAGGAAGAAGCGATTAAAGCATATAAGATTCCTATTGAGTCTCCAAAGGATTTAATTAATGCATATTTCAAGGCTAAGAGAGTAGTATTGGAGGAAATACTAACCCATGTTAAGTACTCTGAAAACGGTAAAGCCCACCTACATTTCAATGCCAAAGACAGAAGAGAGCTAAGGAACACACTTCTCAAAGGTTGGAAATATTCAAAACATTACGTTGACTCAGCTATAAACTCAGTTATAGGATTGGTTAAAGGATGGATAAAACTATATAATAGAGGTAAAGCAAGATCCAAGCCAAAAATAACGAGGAGAACGGTTTACATTAAGAATACATTATTCAGCTATAGGAGTGGAATTCTAAAGATTAGTATCGAACCGAATAGAAGATATTTAGAGGTTGATTTGAGAAAGTATGATTGGATTCCTAAGGGTTTCGATAAGATTGGAGGATTGATTCTAACCGAAGGGGAACTGATAATAACGGTTAAAAGAGAGGTTAAATTTGAAAAGCCTAAGCGGTGGGCTTCATTCGACATCAACCTAACAAACATAACAGCTCTAATCAATGGAGAAATCATTAGGTGTGACCTTAAAAAGCTATACCACATCCACGGGGTTTACGAGGAGAAGAGGAGAAGAATATAAATTTTTCTAAGCATAAGCCTAAGATCGCTGAGAAGCTGATGCAAAAATGCTCTAAGAGGGAAAAGAATAGAGCTAAAGACTTCATGCACAAATTAACAACCAAGATAACTAAGGAACTGAGGAAGTTTAAGAGCGGAGCGATACTTG
>JAUQZC010000134.1 GCA_030587435.1 Candidatus Baldrarchaeota archaeon
TATTGCGAATATTTCAAAAAGTTATATGATAGTTAGAGATTTACACAATATTTAAGTTTTTTCATTTTATTGTAATAGGTATTATAACAAAATTATCGAAACTGGTTTTCAGAGTAAGGCAAATACAGTTTATGAGTATTGTAAATAGCACGATATTTAGTACTCTACAATTGCTAAAGAATTTTATTATAAAGGTAGAGTTATGAAGGTTTTCTTGTTTTAAGCCTAGGAGGGATCTTATGAAGTTTTCTCTCGACTACTTCATTTCGCTGAATGTTTCCATTAGGTATACAAATTGGGAAACATCGGGAAAGAGTATTTTAACGATTTCTTTTATGGTTTTCCCTCGCTATAAAGCTCTTCAGCTTTCTTTTTCAATTCAAGTAAATAGTTTAAATATTCTTCAACCTTTTCTCTTGTTAAAATCAGGGTTCCACCATAAGCTTTATCAAATTTGAGCTCTAATACTTTTTTAAGCGAGTTTATTGTTGCTATGTAGTCCTCCTCTCTCATACATACCATTTGCCTCTTTGCTATAACGAGTTCTCCACTAAAGAGTTTTTCATCAATTAAAAAGCTGACGTGATCAAAGCTGTGGCCAGGTGTCTCTATTACCTCAACAGTAACGTCTTCGAACTCCATTCTGTTTTTCAAGGGTTTTGCATGCACAGGTTTTGGCTGCCCCCAAACAATTTGTCTATATTCCGGGATTTTAGGTGGGTTTTTAAGTATTTCAAGTGATTCCCTCGAAGCATAAACAGGTTGACTGAAAAACATAAGCTCCTCCGCTATGATCTTCATGGTAATGAGTTGTTAAGATAGCTTTGACAGCTTTGTTACGGAAGAACTCTTTTATTTCGTGGGCTGTATGAGGGCATCCAGTATCTATAACCAAGTTTTTATAGTAGTATAAGAGTTGTCCAATATAAGACCCGCCCATTTATTTCATTGCCACATTTTATTGCAAATACGTTGTTTACTTCTTCTACTTTAATCATATCTCTATACTCTCCCAAATGAAATTTAAAAGCCATTTAGTATGAGGTTATTCCTTTCATACAACAACGCATACGTGTCATGTACTCTCATCTAGTATTTTTTGAGTGTCGCATTTAAATTTGTAGACTTTTAGGGACACTTGTAGTATTAAAACCAAAAGTCAGAATCGAGAGGATATATTTATACATGGATTTTTTGGAGAAGGGGAGAAGAACAACATCTTGCTTAACTGCCTTTTTGAAATAAAGGTTTATGTTGTTGGAACACTTAAGTGATAAGAGTTATAACATTTTTAAGCCTCGATGTTTCTTCGCTTCTTTTAAACCGATTTCTTTTAACCCCCAAACTTCAATATTACTTGCGTCTGAAATAGGAAAGACTACGATAACCTTTCCCTTCCGCTTAGCCTCAGCAACCTGTTTCGCAATTCTATCGGAAGTTGAAACCTCTACAATTAAAAGTTTTCCATTTTTATCCGCAACTACATCATGTCTCACCATATCACCATAAGAGAAGCCGTATTTTGGCGCAATCTTGTATCTAAGCTCATCCTCACTAACATCTGAAAGATTCGGCAACTCACAATGTAATATTCGATAACCATCAGCCCTTAACTTCTCAACACAGGCCTTAACTAACTGCCCATGTCCCTCTTTATCAGCACGGCTTAAAATTTCCCAAACACTAGGAACTTTAATACCCGTCTCGTCTTCGTATTTCTTTAAATCTCGCTTCCAACCCAACTAAACCACCAACATGCACAACCTCTAAACATATAACTATATAGTTGTTATATTTTATTGGTAAGTTAAGGTGCACTATAATGTTATTCCTTTAGCGAAGAGGGTTTTAGATGAAATGGAAGAAGTAGGGGAGTTAATAGACTTTGCTGAGAAGGTGATCAATTTTGTTAAAGATATTCAAAGCGCGAATTGAGCTTAGGAAACTTGCTTTAGAATGGAAGAAATGGTGTAAAAGGATAGCCAAGGCTGCTAAGGAGATTTTAGGTTCATGTGAAGTTTATGTTTTTGGTAGCGTTGCTGAAGGGGAAAACACGGGTGGAAGTGACGTTGACATACTGGTGGTTTGTGACAAATTACCCGAAAGAAATAAGGAAAGAGGAGAGTTGAAGGCGAAAATAGAAGAAAAGGCTGGTCTTCCATTGTATCATCCATTTGAAATCCATTTGGTAAATAAACGTGAAGCTGAATGGTATTTTCGTCATTCTAGAAAGGTAATCAAGATACTTTAAATGTTAGTGACATTAAAAGAAGACTGTATGCGCTCACGGAAGTGTCGGTTATTTTGGTTCTTCTGGTTTGATTATTTTTGTTATGTTGTTTCCTGAGGTCTCCTTTATTATGTTTAGTATTAGTTTTGTATAGGTTCTTTCCACATATTTCATTTTTTGCAGCTCTTTTACAAATTTGTCTAATTCTTTTCTTGTTCTGAATCTGGCAAGTATAGCTACATCGAAGTCTCCAGTGATATCGTAAACCGCTAGAACATGGGGGTCTTTAGCTATTTCTTCTTCAACTTCAAACAGTTTTCCTTTGGAGACTCTTACATCAATTATTACGGGAAAATCTAAGCCAAGTTTTGAGTAGTCTATTTCAACTGTGTATTTTTTGATAATTCCCATTTCTTCGAGTTTCTTTACTCTAGATATGACTGTTACTACGGACAAACCTGTTTTTCTTGCAAGTTGCCTGAAGGATAATCTAGAGTTTTCCTGTAGAGCTTCCAATATTTTTAGGTCTTTTTCGTCCACAGCAATGCCTTTTAAATTAAACATTCATATTACTCTCCCATTGTCCATATACTATGTATTAGTACATTTGTTTATTTATATTTTAAAATCACTACTAAATGTTAATATTTTTGCTAGAAAATTTTTAATTTGATAGAGTTTTCTATGCTGTATTATAATAAATGTACAGTGAGTGGTGTGGGAATTTGACAAGTGTTAATGCGATTGAATACTTGCGACGTGAACAGGTTAAGTGGGTAAACTTTTGGATAACCGATATAAACGGACGTATACGCAGCTTCTCCTATCCTCTCTCCAATTTAGATGAAAGAGATCTTGAAATGGGCATGGGTTTCGACGGTTCATCAATTCCAAGCTTTAAGAGCATAGAAGAATCAGATATGGTGGCAAAGCCAGATCTAAAAACTATGAAAGTTATACCTTGGACTATGAATGAATATAAGTCGGCGTTTTTCATCACCGACATATATGAAGGTTACAGCGGAGAAAGGTTCAAAGGCGACCCGAGATACGTGGCTCAAAGAGCAGAAAAAATTTTAAACGAATCCGGATTCACTGCAGCTTATATGGCGCCTGAAATAGAATTCTTTGTATTTAAGAAGATAAATCCCGCTGTAAACATGGGACAGGTAAGTACAGCTTCAACGAGTGAATTAGTTTCCGTGGTTAATTTTAAACATGGTATAAAGTTTAAAGACGGGTATTTCCAAGTTCCACCTCTTGATGAAACTCATGAGTTTAGAATGGATTTTGCAAGCGCATTGATGGATCTCGGCATAAAAATAGGGAAAACCCACCATGAAGTCGCTACTCTTGGGCAAGTTGAAATAATAATGATCGCGGATACCCTTACAAATATGGCTGATAAGGTTCAGATCTACAAGTTTACAGCGAGAAACATTGCGGAGCAACATGGACTTGTAGCTACTTTCATGCCTAAACCGATAGTTGAAGACAATGGTAGCGGAATGCATGTACATCAAAGCTTGTGGAAAAGAGATGTAAATGTTTTCTACGATCCAGATGACGATTATGCTGAACTAAGTCAAACAGGCCGATATTATATTGGAGGCATCTTAGAACATGCGGAGGCTTTGGCTGCAATTGTAGCTCCAACAGTAAACTCGTATAAGAGACTTGTACCAGGGTTTGAGGCACCGGTATACATATGTTGGGGTAGGAAAAATAGATCTGCTCTTGTAAGAGTACCCTTGTATTTAAAGGGAGAAGTGGAAAAGAGAAGGAAAAGAATAGAACTTAGATTTCCAGACCCGCTGTGCAACCCATATTTGGCTTTTGCTGCCATGGCTTTAGCTGGGCTGGACGGAATTAAGAAAAAAATTGATCCTGGTGACCCTGTGGACGAAGATGTATACGAGTTTTCAAAGAAAAAGCTGAGAGAGTTGGGTATAAGAGAGTTGCCTGGATCTTTGAAAGAAGCCTTGGATGCATTGGAATCAGATGAAGTTGTGCAGAGAGCACTTGGATCTGAAGTTTTAGATCAATTCTTAGAAGTTAAAAGAAAAGAGTGGATTGAATATTCGATGCAAGTAACGCCATGGGAATATACGCAGTATTTTAACTTCTAAGTTATTTATCTCTTAACATTTATTTACGAGCTTAGTTTTGCTTGTTTTCTTCTTTTTATGTAGAGAAATGGTTTAAACGGAATTGATAACATCATAGAAAATGGAGTTATACATAGGAGCCAGCAACTGCATGATCTTTTTATGCTGCTTATTTTTTTCCTTATGTTTCTCATTTCTCTCCATATTTTCGTGAGAGGCTTTTCCCTTATATTTCCTTGAGGTATTCTTAGTCCGTCACACGGGAAAACATTACCTACTGGATCAATTAGGAAACTGAATGACCCTGCAAAGCAAATAAAATGATTGTTCAAGTTATTTGGGTTTTTCAGAAACTCTGGAAATTTTTCGAAATATCTTTTATAGATGGTTTTATAGGCTATGTTTATGTAGGGGTCACAAAAAGTAAAATTTTTTAAAAAGCTTCTCACAGTTCTCTTAATTTCTATATACTCTTCTTTATTTATTTTGAAGCCGTTATCTGCCTTGTATAAACTTGAGGGTATATTATGTATAGGTTGGGCAAACAACGGAACTTTGAGCTTTTTAAAGAATTCCTGCATATGTAGGATCTCTTGATAGTTTTTATTTGAGAAAACTGTCTGCACGGCTACTTGATTTTTCCGTTTACTGTTTTCTACTAATAGTTTTATCGCTTTTAAAGCCTTTTTAAATGTGCCCTTTACTCCTCTAAAAAAGTCATGCAATTCGGGGTTTATGCTATCTATGCTTACTATAACTTGATCGAAGTTTTTAATGATCGTTTTAACGTTGTCTTCATTTATTAAGGTACCGTTAGTGTTGAGGAAGGTAAATATTCCAAGTTTCTTCGCTAAGTTTGCTAATTTAATAGTTTCTTCTCTTAATAGGGGTTCTCCGCCAGAAAATGCCAAGAATTTTATACCTAATTTCTTTGCTTGAAAAAGTAGGCTTTCCAATTCTGACCAGTCAAGTTCTTGTGACCATATTTTTGGAGCTACTTTCCATCTATCGCAGAAAACACACTTAAGATTACATCTATAAGTTATTTCGATATGCATTGCTACCGGTTTTGGATCAATTTTAAATTTGGACGCATATGAAGAAAAGTTGTATATGCACTTAAGCATTGCAGCACTGACACTTTTTAACAACGTTATCCCCCTACTACCTTTTAAAAGTTCATTAATCTAGTATATTAACTTTAAGGAAAGATGTGGGAAGAGAAGAATATAAGTAGAACAAATATTATGTAAAGACTTAGTAGCTCGCAGAGCTAGAACAAAGCAAAGACTTCTTCATAACTTTGATTAAACATAAACTTATATCTAGTTTAATAAATCGGAATTTATCATGCATTTCTAAGAGATTTCAAGTGACTTGCAGTTACTTTGCAACTGTTTAAAAGTTTTAAGCTCGGTATAAACATCAGTTTATTTTGACGAATAATACTTACATATAGACTATTTTGTGTATTTTTTCGTAAGCAAACCTTTTAGCTAGCATATCTCTTTCAGATCCTATTATCTTTGCTATTTCTCCAGCGGTATTTATAGATGAGGCGAAGTAAAGTTTTCCTCCACTAAGTACCGCCATTAACTTAGTTACCGCGGGTCCAACCGCTGGAGCATCCCATCGCTTTTCCACCTCTTTTATAAATACTGACCCGTTGAATTTACCTTGAACAGAAGCCAAATGATATATTTTTAGAATCTCTTCATCACTCATCCTGTAGTTTTCAGCATTGGGATCAGGATTTATTATCACGGTGTGTATACCTGTTTTCCTAAGTAGAGTACAGGTGGAAACAACGTCTTCGATAGCCAGATTTCTTTCCGAGGATTTAACTAGTACAGAAGATGGTCGAATTTCGCCGCTTATCGGATCTACGCGAAGGGGAATATTTGCAAAACCATCTGTGAGTATAACAACCATTGGAATTGTTTCAGGGTCTCTTAACTTTTCTCTATGCAGGCTTTTAACTGCTTCTAGAATTCCGGATGCCAGTGGTGTGTAGCCGCTTACTTTTAGCATCTTTATTTTTCCTGCAACAACTCTGAGATTTCTGGTCGGATATTGGATTACCGCTGCGCTGGCGTCTTTTAGTGCTACTATGCCAAGCTTATCGCGGTAGCGGTATGCTTCCTGATAAATTCTGTGGAGAACTTCCCTTAAATGGAATCTGGTAACCGACATAGAATCACTGAGATCTAGGATTAGCATAATGGTTATGGGGGCATAGTAAGCGTATATGCGTTCCCTTAGGTCTGACTTTGAGAGTTGAAGTACCCCATTTTCCCCAAAAGATGCTCCATGCGCAGCTGCAGCTCTAATGGTTGCGGGAATATGTACATCTGATACAGTTCCCTTAGGTATTTTCCACCCTATAATTTTACCTTGTCTTCCCTTAGATATCGTAAGAGCTCTTTTCCCAATGTTTTGTCTTGCGATTCTGTCTCTTTCTTTAAGTTTGAAAAGAGTTTGATATGTTCTGAAGATACTCATTTGCCACTCAACTAGTATGGTAAGTCCCTTAAAAAAACTTGAAGACTTAATTTTGGAGAAGAAGTTTTTCACCGCTAGGAGTTTTTTAAAAATACCTGCTTTAAGACCTTTATTTTGAAGTTTAGAAGGTTTTATATCATCAGTTATTTTTATTTTTCTTGTAAATTTCTTTGAAAGAAGATAGAGAGTTAACAGCATTGGAACAGCGATAATTAATGTTGTGAAGAGAAGTGTTGGCCATTTAACTGCAGTATAAATTAAAATAGCCAAAATAGGAATTAACAGTATACGAGATATCCGTTTAAGCAGTTTCCTCCTCCGTCCTTCTACGACTACTCCTCTAACACTTTTTTCCTCTATTCCTTCTTTTCCTTCTTCTTGCAGATTGACGTTAGCAGATTCTTTTTCCTTGGATGAGGAGAAAGGTACCTTTGTTGCGGGCCTCGAACTGGTAAGGAACAGGTCTTTTGACTTTTCTCCACTTCTTTTACTTAAATATGGAACCAGTTCGATTTCTGAAAGAGCAGTCTTAAATGCTTCCTCTATTTCCTTTTCGGTCGGAGGATCCAAGAACCCCTTTTTCCTTGTACGATGTTGTAACGCTAGTTTTGCTGCTTTAAGGATATCTTCCTCAGTCACTGTGGTTCTATTATCTAATGCTGCAATTGCACGCGCAGTTTTATATATTACAATATCAGGTCTTACACCATCTACCTGTAAATTGATACACATCTTAGAAATGACTTTGAGAAGTTTTTCTGGCACTTTAACCTTGGAAATTATACTTCTTGCTTTCAATATTTTTTCACGTAGCTTTCTCTGTTCTTCAGCATATTTTTTGTAAAATTCTTCAGGATTCCTTTCAAACTCTGTGTTTCTTCGCACAATTTCTGCTCTATCCTCCACAGAACTTATATTGTCGATTGTGACGGAAAGAGCAAGTCTATCAAGAAGCTGCGGTCTTAACTCGCCTTCCTCAGGGTTCATAGTACCTATTAAAATAAATCGAGACGGATGTTTTACCGATACACCTTCTCTTTCCACAATGTTCCAGCCTGACGCAGCAGTGTCAAGCAAATCGTCAACAAGATGATCTGGTAGCAGATTTATTTCATCAATATATAGAATGTTCTGATTCGCATCTGCTAATATTCCTGGCTTAAATGCTTCAATACCGTGCTTTAATGCTTTTTCAACATCAATACTACCAACTACTCGGTCTTCAGTTGCGCTTAGTGGAAGAGTAACTATTCTCATCTTTTTCTTTTCTACCGGAAGTTTCTGTCCTTGCTCATATTTTTCTCTACATTTTTCGCACATATTTGTTGGATCTCGAGGGTTACAACCGAATCTACAGCCTTTAACAACCTCGATTTCTGGAAGTAAGTCCTCTAACGCTCTTACAGCAGTGGATTTACCTGTTCCCTTAGGCCCTCTTATCAATAAGCCACCTATTGTAGGATCTACTACATTAACGAGTAATGCAAGTTTTAATTGATTTAATCCTACAATCGCGGTGAATGGGAGAACACGAACCACGCTGCAACTCACCTTCAAATTTCAAAACCTAAAAATAAAATCACTCAAATATACTTAAATTTGTCTAACAAAACACTGGTGTAAATCAGCTTATGTATCATCCTAATATGACATTCATGTTATTAACGTTAGAAAATAGAATAATCACACATTTTTAAAATACACTTCCTTTAGGAATTTTTCAATTGTAAAAAGCGTTTTTTCTGCTATTCTTACAGCTTCTTCAGCATCTTCCTTCTTATATAGTTTAAGAGGGGTTACCACTCTTCTGGCTCTTATCCGTGCATACCTTGCTACGGAATACTGATCCATTAGCCAAGCAGTTTCATGTAAAATTTCCCTTAATGATTCAACCCAGCTTTCAGGAGCTCTCATTACCACATCAACTGCAAAGAAGCCTGAAGGGTCATGATCACTAATGTATGTTATCCCTTCGCATGCAAGCGCTGCTTTCATAGCTTTTTCTGCGCATTGTTGTGCATCAAATACAGCTTTATGCCATCTTTTGTATTGGATATGTGTTTTGGCTGATTCTAAGTCAAGTTTAGCTTCTTCAAGTAGCGCTTTAGCTAGTTCAATATTTAATTTCGTTACCATCCTAATTCCAACCATTAAGATTTAATAACCCATACGTGGGATTTTGAATATTTTTTTATCTTCTCTTTCTTTGCTAACTCTTCGATTTTTTCCATTTGTTTCTTAAAAAATCTGTTATGGTCGTAGAGAATTTTATATCCTGAAGCTACTCCAAAAATAAATGGAAATTTTTGCTCAATCATATATTCAAAGTCATCTGGAGTATAAACAACTATGTTTACTTTCCTGCCAGTATTTATAGTGTATTTTAGTCCAATTTTTCTTACCTGTTTTTCAGCTTCCTCATAACTATGGTTACAAATAACTAGTATATCGATATCACTGTCTGGGAAATCTTCACCTCGAGCAACTGAACCGAAAATAACAGCAGAAAGTAAATTATCACGAAACGTTTTTTTCAAATCATCTAACAACTCTCTGATCCATTTCATCTGGCACACCAATTGCTATGCCATATACGCAATAACTTAAGTTAAATAGTAAAATTGTGTCTTAAAAACCTATGCCACAATCAGTTAAGTAATTTAAGGTCCCAATTATAGTTATAGTTTAATATCCTTCACTATAGTTAACGAAACTGCAAGTTGAGGACAGGTGGCTTTCACTTAATTGCTAGCATCAAATATGAATTTGTTTAACGAATTTACAAGTCTACTATAATGCATGCTTTAAACCTTGAGTGCGATTTAAACTATTCTTGTTCTTTACTAAAGACAAGAAATATTTTTACTTTTAATTTATACATTTTTATGTCAAAAATTCTGGTAATCATAAAATTTATTAACAAGTAAAAAGCAAGATAAAATCAGAAAAGGCTGAGAGGGTTAAAAGTGAAGAAAGTTATAATAGCCTCAATAATATTTTTCCTATTTCTTGGATCATTAACGCCCGTTTTTAGCGTGCCCCCGATACAAACCGGTGTACCAGTAACGCCAAATATTAAGGAAACAACTCCAACTTTAGGGAATGTTAAAGCAGGCTTTGAAACAATAAAGGCAGGATTTGTTTATGTTGGCCCAATAGGAGACTACGGTTGGACGCATGCCCATGATCAGGGGAGGAAAATTGTTGATAACAAATATAATTGGCTAAATACAGTATATCTGGAATCTGTTCCTGAAGCAGAAGCCTCATCTGCAATTGAAAATCTCATAAACCAGGGATGCAATGTTATCTTCACCACAAGTTTCGGTTTTATGGATGCAACCTTGGAAGCTGCCAAGCAACATCCTGATATAATCTTCTTCCACTGCTCTGGTTACAAACGGTACAAAAACATGGGAACATATTTCGCTGAATTCTACCAGCTATATTATCTTAACGGATTGATGGCCGGCGCACTTACAAAAACTGGTAAAGCAGGATATGTAGCAGCCTATTTAATTCCAGAAGTTGTACGTCATATAAATGCATTCGCCTTAGGTTTCAGAGAAACAGCAAAAGCTAGGGGATTCGATGACCCCAAGGTTTACGTTCTCGAGATAGGTGCATGGTATAATCCAGATAAAGCAAGAGAGTTTGCAAGAGTCTTAATTGAAAGATACGATTGCGATGCTTTAGCATTTACAGAGGATTCGCCTGCAGTTATTCAATATTGCCAGGAACTCTTCGAATCCAAAGGCAAGCTTGTTTATGCTTTTGCACACTATAGCCCAATGCTAAGCTATGGGCGAAATGTAACTTTGAGCGGTCAACTAGTGCACTGGGAAGTTATCTACGAAGACATTCTCGTGAAAATCCACAACGGAACATACAATACGACAAATCTTGAGAATGTAGATTACTGGTGGATGCTTGGAGAAGGCGCTGTAGAACTTGGAGCCGACTTCGGTGTACCAATTAACCCGATTTTCGAAGATGACCTAAAAAATGTAATGGTTGAGGATAAGTTAACGGGGGAAACAGTTAGCGCCTATGAGCTTGTGATGCGCAGACTAAATGCTATGAACAAGACAGAGCCAGAATTTGAGCCATTCACAGGACCAATATATGCCAACAACGGAACATTAATGGTCCAAGAAGGAGTAAAACTTGGTCACGATGAGCTTTGGGACATGCAATGGTTCGTGCAAGGAGTAGAAATGGCGAAAGCAGCAGGCATACCCATATGGGTTATTGGAGCAATTGCTGGCGTAGTAATAGTAGTTGTTGTCGTGTACTTTGCCATGGTAAAAAGAAAGAAATAGATAGGCTAAAAGTGTTTAGCCAAAGATACCTCAAATTTTAAACCTCTTTTTTACCTTTGTGACATATGGTGAAAATCTATGGAAAACACGTCTCATGATAAGGTAATTGTTCGAATGGTAAATATTACGAAGAGATTTGGTAGTGTGATTGCTAACGATCACGTTAACTTTGATTTAAAAACTGGAGAGATCCATGCTTTACTTGGCGAAAATGGAGCGGGAAAAACTACTCTTATGAATATTCTTTATGGACATTATCGCCCAGATGAGGGAGAAATATATGTTAACGGTCACAAAGTGGTAATAAAGTCTCCACGTGACGCCATAAAACTTGGAATTTTTATGGTTCATCAACATCCTCTTCTCGTGGAAACATTAAGTGTTGCAGAAAACATCGCAATTGGAATAAAAACAACGAACAGAATTCTTTCTCCTGTTAATGAAATAAGGGAAAAAATACTTGAATTTTCAAAGGAATATGGTTTTAAGATAGATCCTGATGCAAAAATTTGGCAGCTTACTGCAAGTGAAAGACAATATGTTGAAATACTTAAAGCTTTGATGCAAAATGCTAGAGTCTTAATACTTGATGAACCTACATCAATTCTTGCGCCGAGCGAAAAAGAATTTCTATTCAATTTCATGAAAAGAATGCGAAACGAAGGATGCTCAATAGTTTTCATTACACATAAACTTGAAGAAGCTATTTCCACTAGTGACAGAATAACCGTGCTTAGGAAAGGAAAAGCAGTTGGCACATTTAAATCACTGGAAACAAATGTAAATGAACTCGCGAAAATGATGATTGGATACGACGTATTTATCAAAGATGCCTCCAAAGAAAATGCTCTCACCGATGTAAAAGTAAATGCTATAGTTGCTTTGGAAGTTGAGGATCTCTGGGTTTTGGGTGATAAGGGAGAAGACGCAGTGCGTGGAGTTTCTTTCAAAATAAATGCTGGAGAAATTTTTGGTGTTATTGGTGTTGCTGGAAATGGGCAAAGTGAGCTGGTAGAGGCTATAACTGGGCTTCGAAAAGTGAAAAAAGGTAAAATTAAAATTTTTGGGAAAGATGTGACAAATGCTCATCCATCTGAAATAATAAGGTTAGGAGTTGCACATATACCGGAACACCGATTAAGATATGGTGTTGTTGAAAATTTAAGTGTCGCAGAAAACCTTTTGTTAAAAAAATATAATGATTACATGTTTTCAGGCAATATTTTCCTAAAGATGGACAAAATACATGAATGGAGTAAGAATTTGATCTCTAAATATTCGATTATAACTCCAAGTGAGAAAACCCCTGTTTCAAATCTTTCAGGTGGAAATGTTCAAAAAGTAATAGTGGCAAGAGAACTTTCAATGCAACCAAGACTTATAATTGCGGCTTATCCGACTCATGGATTAGATATTGTAGCAACTAAATATATTCGTTCTCTTCTCCTTGAACATAAAAGGAAGGGCACTGCTGTGTTTCTTGTTTCATCTGATCTAGATGAAGTGTTTGAAATATGTGATAGAATAGCAGTTATGTATGAAGGGAAATTTTTAGCTGTTATTCCTAAAAATGAAGCAGATGAAGAGAAAATAGGACTTTTAATGGGAGGAGTGCTTTCACATGAAGCTGCTGTCTAATGTACTGGGAATCAAACTGAAAATACAGAAAAGGGAAGAAGTTTCACGGAAATTTGATATATTGTTAACGTTTATTTCGATTTGCGTAGCTCTTCTTGTTGTGGCTGTAATTTTTCTTTCTTTTGGAATAAACGCCTTTGTAACATTTAAACAAATATTTCTTTCACTTTTAAATGCAGATATTGTAACTGTTAGAATGATTCCTCTTTTACTTTGTAGTATTGGTTTAGTTATAGTTTTTAAGGCGAATGTTTGGAATATTGGAGCTGAGGGGCAACTATTAATCGGGGCAGTAGCAGCTGCGTGGGTAGCCCTATTTCTAATACCTGATGCTCCCTCTTACATATTGATACCTTGCATGTTTATTCTCGGGTTTCTTTTTGCTGGGATTTGGGCTTTAATTCCAGCAGCCTTACGGGCGTATCTTGATATAAATGAGATAATTACGACGTTAATGATGAATTATATAGCGTATTTTCTGGTTGCATATCTTGCCTCTGGACCATGGATAGGAAAAACTGTATGGGGGTTTAAACAAACGGATTTAATTCCACCTCAAGCAAGGCTCCCCCAAATTGAGGGCACATTAATTCATTATCCCACATTAATAGTTGCGATTGTAGGAGCAATCTTCATTTACATCTTATTGCAATATACGAAGTTTGGTTTTGAAATTCGCGTTTATGGTTCAAATCCAGAAGCAGCAAAATATGCTGGAATTAACGAAGCTAAGGTTATATTGCTTACAATGTTTATTAGCGGTGGTCTAGCCGGTGTAGCGGGAGTTGGTGAACTCGCGGGGGTAAGGTATCGTTTAACAGCTAACCCGAAAGGTCTTTCAGCGGGTTATGGTTTTACAGCAATAATTGTTGCTTGTCTCGCGCGATTTAACCCAATAGCAGCGATTCTGGTATCATATTTAATGGGTGGAATAATTGTAGGGGGATACGCTCTACAAACGTCCTTAAATGTTTCTCGCGGAATCGTAAACATATTTAACGGGCTTATACTTCTTTCTTTGATTTCTGCTGAGATTCTAAAGCGTTATAAGATTTCTTTTAAAGTGGTGAAAAGTAAATGAGTTTTGAGTCTTTAATTTCTCCGCTTTACGAAATGATGTTACTTAGTACGCCTATAATTTTTGCAACAATGGGTGAAATATATGCGGAGCGGTCTGGAGTTTTGAATTTAGGAATTGAGGGAATAATGAGTTTAGGAGCAGCGATAGCATTTGTAGTTACATATGTCACTGGAAACATAGCTTTAGGAATACTTGTTGCTTTAATTGCAGGCGGTCTATTAGCTTTAATTCACGCGTTTATTTCGATCACTTTTAATGCTAATCAGGTGATTTCTGGGTTAGCTCTTGCAATGCTAGGTCTAGGTTTAAGCAGTTTTATAGGGAAAAATTATGTTGGTTTACGTTTAGAATTAATGTTACAGCCCATTAAAATCCCCTTATTGTCAAGCATACCCTTAATAGGTCCTGTGTTCTTTAACCAAGATATTTTGGTGTATACAGCCTACATACTTACGGTTGTTTTATGGTTTTTACTTTATAAGACAAAGTGGGGGCTTTATATTCGAGCAGTGGGTGAAAACCCTTATGCCGCCGATTCCATGGGAATCAACATTTACGTTGTAAGGTATTTGTGCACGGTTTTTGGCGGGATGCTTGCAGGTCTTGGAGGAGCTTATATAACGGTTGCTTATATGCATACTTGGAGAGAAGGCATAACCATGGGGAAAGGCTGGGCTGCAGTTGCACTTGTGATATTTGCTTTTTGGAACCCCCTGAGAGGCTTTCTTGCCTCACTGTTCTTCGGAGGAATAGAGGTAGCAGCAATCGAACTATATTCACTATACGGATTAAACACTCATTTAACAAATATGATCCCATATGCAGCCATAATAATAGTTATGATCCTTAGTGCAAGCGAAATAATGAAAAAACGTATCGGGGCGCCAGCATCTCTTGGGAAACCCTTTATAAGAGAAAAGCGTAGATAAACTATCTGCTTCTCCATCAACTTCCTAAACATTTTATTAAGATGTTTTTGCTAAGAGTTCATGCCTGTTACAGGAATATAAGTCAATAATTACCTTGTTCAACTAACCAAATGCCTAATCTTTCTCCGTGAATCTCTTACTTTAACTTTAGTGTTAGGAGCGCTTTTAATATGTGTATGCTTATAATTGTAGCTACAATTATTGTTAAAAAGAAGGTAAGTAGCAGAAGAGGAAGCTTCAACCTTTTAATCCATCATGCCAAAGCAAAAAGGTAAAACCGTTCAAAAGTTAAACTCAATAGGACGGAGAAAGGGAGAAGAAAACATTAAAATAAAAATAAATGTATATATAAGCATTACATTAATAAAAAAAGCTTCGTTTCCTTGCCAGCCTAGAATATTAACTGAATATTTGTCTTGCTATTACAAGTTTTTGGATTTCACTTGTTCCTTCAGCTATTTCTAAACCTTTTGCATCTCTCAAATATCTTTCGAGAGGTTTATCTTTTAGGTATCCATAGTGTCCGAAAACTTGTATTGCGGTTAGAGCAGCTTTTACAGCAACTTTACTACTATAAAGTTTAGCCATAGCAGCTTCTTTAGTGTACCTTAACTCTTTGTCTCTCATCGTGGCTGCTTCAAGTATTAACAGTTTTGCTGCTTCAATTTCCACTGCTAATTCTGCAAGCATCCAGCGAAGGCCTTGAAAACTAGATATAGGTGCATTAAACTGTTTTCTCTCTTTAGCGTATTCAACTGCGGCTTCAAAGGCTGATTGAGCAATGCCATAGGCGGTAGATGCTATTCCAATTCTTCCAAAATCAAGAACGGATAAAGCTATTTTTGCACCTTCACTTTCACTTCCAACTAAATTTTCCACGGGAATCCTTACATCGTTTAAAACGAGTTTTCCGAGGCCGCATGCTCTTAAACCACTTGGATTAAGAGGTTCTACAGCTACTCCATCCATGTTTCTCTCCACTATGAAAGCGCTTAACCCTTTGACGCCCTTTGTAGGGTCGGTTTTTAGAAAAACTAAATAAATGTCTGCAACAGCTCCACTCACTACAATGCACTTCTCACCGTTTAAAATATATTCGTTACCATCTTTTTTTGCTGTGCCAGTAATCCCACCTATGTCAGAGCCAGCGTTTTTTTCCGTTAAAGCGAATGCTGCTATGATTTCACCTTTAACAAGTGGTGGTATGTATTTTTCTTTTAGGTAGTCGCTTCCATAAAGATTTAATGCTTCCATTAATAGGTATTGTGTGTCTAAGCTAACTGAAAGCGATGCAAGGCCTTTAGCTATTTCACTAAACACTATAAAGAGATTTGTGGTATTTTTCCCTAGACCTCCATATTTTTCCGGGACATTAAATTTAAACCAGCCTCTTTCCCCTATTTCCCTAAACAATTCCACAGGGAACTTGCATTTTTCATCCAGCTCAAAGGCAACAGGTTTCACTTTGTTCTCAACAAAATTAGTTACTTCGCTTCTCAATTTTTCTTGCTCATCCGTCAAATA
This sequence comes from Candidatus Baldrarchaeota archaeon, assembly GCA_030587435.1. The sequence continues at coordinate 16,335 of JAUQZC010000134.1, forward strand.
TGGAAACATATAAGACCTCCCCATTCAACCTTGGTAAAATATCTACCATTAAGTAAATTAAAGGTTAAAATTCTATTTAAATATCACAAGCAGTGAAGCTAAAAAATGTTAAAATTGTTTAACTAAAATCTGTGTGATGGTTTTATTTTTCTCTTTTACCTTCGATGAATTCCATCATCCATTTTTCTGCAGTTTTTGGCGATGCAGATTTTGGTGGATGCTTAAAGGCGTATGCTGAAACACTTTCAAGCGCTCCGGAAATACCTCTATCCATAGCTATTTTTATCCCTCTAATTGCATCCATCAATGGGCTAACAGCGTTTGCACCGTCGGGAACCTTGATTTTAAGGTCAATTGTTATCGGAGCCCCGCCGAAAATTGTCCCTTTTATCCAGATTAAAGTATCTCTGAAGTCTCCTAGAAAATCTACGTAATCTGTGGATCCTGCAACAACCGGCACATCATAGGGAACAGCTGATTTAACTGCTTCTGTTTTAACAATTCTTTTAGCCATAGTTTTCTCCCAGTCAAGGGCATGTATAGATTCTGGACTACCTCCGACATCTAAAGCATAGGTTTCCAATATTTTTACGCTTCTTAAGGTTAAAAGCTCTAAAATCCATCTATGTAATATTGTTGATCCAGCTTGACTTTCAAGGTCGTCTCCAACAACAGGTAGCCCTGCTTTTTCAAATTTTCCAGCCCATTCAGCATCGCTGGCAATGAAAACTGGCACACAGTTTATGAATCCACAGCCTGCCTCGATGGTTTTTTCAGCGTAGAATTTTGTTGTTTCAATAGCGCTACTTGGAACTAGGTTGACCAATATTTCTGCACCTTTACTTTTAAGGGAATCAACGATGTCAACTGATGGTGAATCGTCTATCTTTATCAGTTCTTTAATGTCTGGACTGAATTCGTCGAGTAAATGTCCTTTTTCGACGGTTACATCGAGTTTTGGTACGTCGCAGAGTTTTAGCATGTTGTTTGGCGGTGAAAAGATGGCTTCTGAAAGATCCTTTCCCACCTTTCTTTTGTCAATGTCGAAAGCTGCAACAATTTCTATGTCGAGAGGTGTGTATCCTCCAAGATTCCAGTGCACTAACCCTTCGATTTTCTCTCCATGTTCTTTACATAGCTGTAAGCCTTGGATGAAAGATGAGCAAGCATTTCCAACCCCGAAAACTCCTACCTTAATCTTAGCCATAGAAATCACCTCGTATTTTAATCATAACATATTAATGATCAGAAATTGGTTTGCCCTCTACGACACTAACATTATCATTTTATAAGCTTTAATTCTTAAGCATTTTCATAAACAGTATGAAAGAGTCAGTTTATTGTTTAAAATCATCGTTAAGTAAGGGAATTTAAGAGCCAATAGGTTTATATTTCTTTGCTTTGAAGAATTTCGGGGTGAAATGCTTGTCTAAAATATTGTTTTTCGGTAAGGGCGGTTCTGGTAAGAGTACCGTTATATCGCTTTTAGCTCACAGCCTTACGCGTAAGAAGTATAAGACCTTAGTGATAGACTCGGACGAATCTAACGTCACCCTTTATAGAATGCTTGGTTTAAATCCACCTTCGAAAACTTTAGCTGACTTTATGGGCGGGCGCAAACAAGTTTCTAACGTTTTGTTTAGAGGAAAAGGCGAATTAAACTGGAAAATACCGGGTTCATTCAGTTTTAATGACATACCTGAGGAATGTATTGTTTGGAAAAGTGATTTGGGGCTTTTAGTTATAGGTAAGATTGGAGACTATGGTTCTGGCTGCGCATGTCCCTTTAACGCGCTTGCAAGAGAATTCATTAAAAAGTTGAAACTGAAAGATAGGGAAATTGTTCTAATAGACACGGATGCTGGAATTGAACATTTTGGAAGAGCAGTTGAAGAAGCATGTGACATGCTTCTCTTAATTATAGATCCAACCTACGAATCCATAGTCCTTGCAGAGAAGGCTGAGAAACTAGCACATCAAATAAATAAAAGGCTCTACCTCATACTCAATAAGGTTGATATCGAAACAGAGAGAATTCTCAGAGAAAAATTGAAAGATAAAAACATACTTGGAAGCATAAGCTACGAAGCGGAGATAACCAGAAAAAACCTCGCAGGTGAACCTTTAGAAAATATTAAACTAAATGCTGTTGAAAAACTAGTTGATGAACTCACGACGATAATAAACGAGTCTTAAAACTTAAAATATAAATTACTTGAAAACTATATCTAAGTCTGTTAGCTTATTCAAAGTCTTTCTTTCAACATTTCGAGATATAAATATCGATTAAAACGGGGGAATACAATGTCAAACGGAAAGTTGTTCCTTATTTCATATATTAAAATCTCATGGTTGGCGCTCGTAGCTTTCTTACTTACACTCCCAATGTTTATGAGCCCAAACAATTTTCACGAAGTATACAAGCAAATGTTTTTTACCCAACCAGAAATATCGCCAATATACATAACTCTTGTAGTTGCATCGGTTTTCGATATTTTTCTTGGATATCTTATTTGGTCGGGTAAGATTCTAAAGAAAATCGGTGTAATAGGACGAAAAGCCATCACAATGCTGGTTTCTGTTTCAGCTCAACTTATGTATGCGCTCTTAGCGGAACTACTAACAATTATGGGGGAACCGATAAACATAACTGTTTTCCTCGTTGCAGCTGCAACAGGGATATTTTTCACTGCCTCCAAATACTATTATGAAACCTAATCTACATTTATAAGCTAAACGAAACATTTAGACAGAGGTTCTATCGTAAGTAATATAATTTCTTCCACTATAGGAGGAGTAGCTATTAGAGTTGCAAAAGGCGAAAACTGGGTTTTGGTTACAGTTCGGATTTCAGTGAGGAAGCTTTAAGGTTTACTATTAGATCTGTTCTTAGCGTGGCTGAGGAAACACAGGGATTTGAAGGGTTTACAACGCCAAAAACTGTTAGCGAGGTAAGGGGGACATACGATGATGAAACCGCTAATTTAAGTATTGAAAAAGCTATGGAACTAATTGACTTATTTGAAGACTCCATAAAAGGTGTAAACGAGGATATACTTATTTTGGAGTCCTCTCTACATCACTGTGTCAATAGCACTATCATAGTAAACACAGCGGGTGTTGAAGTTGAAGAAAAAGGTACCTATATAGGGATAGGCACAGCCTTATCTGTAAAAGGGAAAGAAAAAATTACGTATCCATTTAACTCGTCTAGAAGGACCATGAGCAGTCTTGATTTAGAAAAACTGGGAGAGACTGCTGCAAATGATATTTTAAGATTAACTGAGAAGAAAAACATTGAAACTGGAGATTATGAAGCAATTCTATCGCCAAAAGTGTTAGCTGAGCTTTTAAGCTACTCTTTTACAACGTCTCTCTGTGCTGATCAAGTTCAAGCAAAACTGTCTGTACTTGAAGGAAAAGTTGGAGAAAAAATTGCCTCCGAAAAATTAACGTTGTATGATGAAGGCACCTATGAAGGGGGACTTTACACTACAAAATTTGATGATGAAGGCACTCCCACGCAAAAACTCTACTCATAGAAAAGGGAGTGTTAAAAGGCTTCCTATATGACGGCATTACAGCAAATATCGATGGTGTTGAGAGTACTGGAAACTGTGCGAGATGGGAACCCCCCACATGGAGCAGCACTTCAGAAAAATAGTCATCTAGACCTAATTCTTCTGCCACTCATTTCGCAACATATTTATTGTCCCCCAGTAGGCATCATATATTTTAATCCCATTTCTTTCAGTTTCTTAATAGTTTCTCCCGACTCTTTACGTACAATATCCGCCAATGCTACCGCTATTTTATGATTAACTGTATTTTGCTACTATTTCTTTTAATTTTTCAAACGATATGTTGCCTCCGCTTAGAATTAGTGCCACCTTTTTCCCCTTTATTTGTTCTTTTATTTTTAGGGCTGCTGCTGTTGCTGCTGCACCAGCTCCTTCAGCTACTTGATGAATCGTTTGAAGTAATAATATTATTGCTTTAGCTATTTCCTCATCTTTTACAAGAATCATATCGTCTAAATATTTCCACATTATGTCCAATGTTAGTTCGAAAGGTGCTCTTGTAGCTAAGCCTTCTGCGAAAGTTTTTACTTCCTTCATTTTCACGATTTTTCTGTTTTTCCACGAAAGGTATACTGCTGGTGCTCCACTTGATTGAACTCCAATGACCTTTATTTCCGGGTTTACTGTTTTAGCTACGATACACGCTGCTGAGGCTCCACTTCCCCCGCCAACTGGAACAATTATTACATCTACATCTGGTAGGTCTTCAAGTATTTCTAAGTATAGTGTTCCTACACCCGCTATTAGGTACGGCTCGTTTCCTGAATGTATGTATCGATAACCTTCCTTAGCAGCTTCTTTCTCGGTCCACTCTTTTGCTTCATCATAGTCTTTTCCGTGGAAAACCACTTTGGCGCCTAGATCTTTTATGGCTTGAACTTTAAATGGATTGGCTCCTTCAGGCATAACTATCGTTGCATCTACGTCGAAAAGTGAAGCTGCGTAAGCAACTGATAAGCCGTGGTTTCCAGTTGAGACAGCAATAACACCCTTACGTTTCTCTTCCTCGCACAGTTTTGAAACTAAGTTAACTCCTCCTCTAACTTTAAATGCTCCGGTGATCTGAACATTTTCGCACTTAACATATGCATCGCATTCAAGTATTCTTGAAAGATGCTTAGAATATAACAACGGAGTTCTGATAAGATACTTAGAAACGACTTTTTTAGCGTCAAGCACGTCTTTAAAAGTTGGAATAAAGTACATCGACCTACCTCCATACTCCTAAATTGTATAAAATATAGATACCAACCCTTAAGAAATATTATCTAAAGTAGCTGAAAAATATTCTACTTTCAATTATCCAAAATCTTATCTACTGGACATTGGCCGATTTTGACGATTACAAAATGGTAAACTTAAGGAAGGAGTATCTGTGCAAGTGTCAGAAATAGTTTTCTTATCTTGTTGATTTGTAGAATTTTAAACCGTATTTTTCTAATCTGGCAAAATGTCTTTTATTTAATGTCCATAGTGGTAAGTTATATGCTATTGCTGTTGTTCCTATCAGAAGGTCTCTTTCATCTATTGTCGTCCCCTTTTTTCTTAATTTGAACCAGATTTCGCTCATTTTGATTAATATTTCGTTGTTAATCCATAAGATGGTTAAGCTTTCTTCTATTTTCTCTTTTTCTTTTTCAAGATTTTTATTTAAATATTTTAATCCTCTTAGATATTCGTATAACGTTATAAAGCTTATGTGTGGCTCAATATATTCGAAGATTTGGCTTAATCTTTTTTCTTTTATGAGTTTTATGAGAACATCCGTGTCTAAAATAACTCTTCTGGCTCCTTGAACTTCCATTTTAATTTTTCCCTCTTTACTATATCTTCCAGAGTTTCTAGTTCCTCCTTAGTGAAAGAATTCTCTAGTTTCTTTGCGGCTTCAATTTTTTTAAGTTTAACATATTCGTTCAGTAAATTCATTAGAAACTCGTCCCAACTCTTATTTTTCTTCAATTTTTCAAGTTTCTCTTTAACTTCCCTTTTTATCGTGATTGTGGTATACCTAGACATATTCTCACCAATTATTTAATTGAGTAATTAATATTTAAGACTTTGGAAAATAGGCGAATATTTGGTAAAACTGTGGCTGAAACCTTCTATTTGGTAGAACTATGCACATAAACAAAACTGCTTTTATTATTTTTCTAGTAGGTTTTTTGCTAATGAAATATAGCCGTTTATTGCTTTGTTTACGTCTTTTATTGAAATATGTTCGTTTGGTTGGTGTGCTAAATGTTCGTCTCCAGGGCCAAATCCTATGGTTGGAATCCCCTTTTCTCCGGCTGTATATGAGCCATCTGTTCCAAATCGCCATATAATTGTTTTCGGTGTTAAACCTGCTTCTTCTAATGCTTTAGTCGACTTTTTTACTAGGGGATCCTCTTTATCGAGTACCCATTTGTAGAAGAATCTTTCTGCCTTTAAAGTGTAGCCGGTGTAGCATTTTAACTCTGTTTCTATAATCTTATATTTTACATCGTCTTTTGATAATTTATCTGAAATGGAGTCTAGAATTTTCTGTGTTTCTTGAAGGATTTCTTCCTTTGTTAATAATACTGATATTCTTCTATCTAGAAATATTCTACACTTATCTGGAATTATAGGACCTTCTGGTGGTTCTGAAACTATTTTGGTTAAAGCTAAGGTTTCTTTTCCTAAAACAGGATGTTCCGGCATTTCTTTATTAATATTTTTTAAAACTCGTAAAAGTGGCAGTGCCTTGAAAACCGCGTTATCGCCTAACTCAGGCATGCTGGCGTGACTTGTTTTCCCATATACGGTTATTTCTATTTCTGCTCGACCCCTATGTCCTACTGCCAAGTTTAGGTTTGTTGGTTCACCTAGAACTACGATGTCCGGGTTTATGTTGTGGTTTTCAACTATGTTTTTCATGGTAATTCCTTCTTGTAACTCCTCGAAAACCACCGCTGTAACAACAATTCTTCCATTTGACATTTCTTTGTCACGGGCTTTTGCAGCTGCGTAAATCATGCTTGCAAGTGCGCTTTTCATGTCAACTGTAACACGGCCATATAGGTTGTCGCCTTCAATTGTTGCGCTGTATGGAGGATATTTCCAATTGTTTGGATCGCCTTCGGGAACATGATCCATATGACCATTAAAGCAAAGAGTTTTTCCACGTTTACCGTTAATAATTCCGATAACGCTGCCAAGTTCATCGGTAAACACTTCATCGTATTCTAGTTTTTTCATTTCATCGTAGATTATTTTTGCCACTTTTCCTTCCTGTCCGGACGGACTGGGCGTTTTTACAAGTGAAATTACAAAATTTAAAACATCGAAGTTCTTCTTCAAAATTCCTCCCCTTGGATATGGGCATCACGTCTTTATTCAATTTTATGCTTATTTAATAGTTCGTGAATAGCTAAGTGATATGATACAACTTTAATGGTGTTGATGTAGTTATTCTTCTATTTCTACGATCATTTCTAGTTCTATGGCGGCTCCAAGAGGCAACGTGTTTGAGCCGAGAGCCAGCCTTGCATGTCTACCTTTTTCGCCGAAAATTTCCACTAAGAGTTCAGAAGCACCATTGACAACTTTATGTGGTTCCTCAAAGTCATCTGAGCAATTAACGTAACCTACAACCCTCACAATTCGTTTAACCTTATCTAAGCTTCCGATCATATCTTTTATTATGCTTAGAGCATTTAACACGCAGATTCTAGCTGCTTCGTAGCCTTCTTCGACTTTGAGATCTCGTCCAACCTTCCCCTTATACTTCAATTTCCCTTCGACAACAGGAATTTGCCCAGAAACGAAAATTAGATTTCCAGTTTTTACAGCGGGTATATATGCGGCGACAGGTTTAGGTGGTTTAGGCAAACTTAAACCTAAACTCTCAAGTTTCTTTTCAACATTCATTACTTTCCCCTCCATGTGTTTTAACAACATTTAATGACGCCTATATAAGATTTAAATGATTCTCTCCTAAAATTGACACTTAAATAGATAAAAACTGGTTAAATGTTAAGGTTTCTCAAAAATGAGTAGCAACATTTAAAACTAAGGAAATGAGATTGAATGATGCCTAATTAGTCAAACAGTTTTATCGTTAAACTAAACTTAAAGACAGATTGTAAAAACCGCCTGATAAAGTTTAAATAGTTGTGATTTATTGGGGTGTGGGTAGTTTGAGATCTGAAGAAAAATGGACTTCAAGATATGTTGCTTTCATCGCAATGATGGGAGCCCTTGGAAACGCTCTCTTCGCTATGTCTTCGCAGGTGTTGACTATCCCCGGAGGGATTACTGGTATCGCCTTAGATCTTTCAAATCTAGGAGTTGTTGTTACAGCTGTTTTCGGTGGCCCCGTAGCAGGTTTAGTTACTGGCATCATTGCCGGTATTCTTCCAGGGTTATGGTTTGGTTTTCTTGGAGGGCATTCGGGGCTTCTTGCCCTTTTCGGTTTACCGATAGGTAAAGCGATTACAGGGTTTTCCGTAGGATTTTTATGTAAATACTTTAATGTTCTTAAAGGGGTAAGAAAGTCCCTGAAAACAACGTTTCTGGTGATTTTAGGGTTTATTCCAGAAATACTGTTCATGGTTTTGTACTTCTCGGTACTAATGCCATACTTTGTAGGATTCTTCGTAGGGTGGATGATACTAGTTTCCATTCTCGTTAAAGGTGTCGCAGAAATGGCAGTTATAGGCATAATAACGGGCGCTCTTGTCGGCAACTCAGAGTTTGTAACATTTCTAGAGAAGTACTTTAATGTACCTTTAGAAACTTAACATCTAAACTCATGCACTTTGTTTGCTTTAGTATTTTATAAAATTAACTTCAAGATAATTTAAAAAGGTAAGATAGTGATGCACATACTGTTAAGTTTCCTCAATTTTATTGAATCTTATTAAAACCTTCAAGATAGCTAAATAAATTAAATAGGAGAGAGAAAATTTGAAAAATAATATAGACTTTTACAAGGTAATTGAAACTCGAAGGACAATAAGGAAATTCAAGGGGGAGAAAATTCCTAAGGAAACCTTGCTTAATCTGATCAGGGCAGCTATATGGGCTCCATCGGCTCACAATGCTCAGCCATGGCACTTCATAATAATAAGGGATAAAAAGGTGAAAGAGAGGCTTGCAGTAAGTATGGGTGAAAAATTTAGAGAAGATCTTTTAGCTAACGGTTTTTCAAAAGAGGAAATCGAGGAAAAGGTTGAAACTTCTGTTAAAAGAATGGTTAGTGCACCAGTTTTAATAATTGCTTGTTTGACCATGCGTGATATGGATAAATACCCCGATGAGAGGAGGCAAAAAGCGGAGTATGTAATGGCTGTTCAAAGTGTTGCGGCGGCAATTCAAAACTTGTTGTTAGCTGCGCATATTGAAGGTTTAGGTGCATGTTGGAGATGTGCCCCCCTCTTCGCAAAGGACATAGTTAGGAAGGTTTTAAATATCCCGGAAGATGTAGAACCTCAAGCATTAATAGAAGTGGGCTACCCAGACGAGAAGCCTTCACCCCCACCAAGAAAACCTATTGAAGAAGTTTTACATTGGGAGGGTTGGTAATGATAACCACATTAGCTGGAGGAGTAGGTGCTGCAAGATTTCTACAAGGACTAGTTCACGTTGTTCCACCTGAAGAAATTGTTACAATAGTTAATACGGGAGATGACATAGAATTTTACGGTTTACATATCTCTCCTGACGTTGACATAGTGACCTACACCCTCGCCGGAATTGTTGATGAAGAAAAGGGTTGGGGGATACGCGGGGACACCTTCAATTGCTTAGACATGCTTAGAAAATACGGTTATGAAACGTGGTTTATGCTTGGAGATAAAGACTTAGCAACTCACATTCACAGAACACTGCTATTAAAAAGCGGATTGAAGCTTTCAGAAGTAACAGAAAAAATTCGAAAAACCCTAGGAGTTAAGGTAAAAATTATCCCAATGACAAACGACAAGGTTCAAACGAAAATTGTTACTAATGTTGGTGAAATGCATTTCCAAGAATATTTGGTTAAAAGAAAAGCACAAGACCCTGTTTTAGATGTGAAGTTTGAAGGAATAGAAAGAGCTGAACCAGCTCCAGGAGTAATTGAAGCAATATTAAATGCTGATGGAATTATTATATGTCCAAGCAACCCCATTGTAAGTATAGGTCCCATTCTGTCTATTAAAGGTGTAAAAGAAGCCTTGAAGAAAACTAAAGCGAAAATCGTAGCTATCAGCCCCATTGTTGGAGGAGCCCCAATAAAGGGACCCGCAGACAAGTTAATGCGAGGCTTAGGCATCGAGGTCTCAGCCCTAGGAATAGCAAAAATCTACAAAAACCTCCTTGACATGCTCATTATTGACAACATTGATAGAGACTTAAAACCTAAAATAGAAGAAATCGGAGTAAAAGTACATGTAACAAACACCATAATGAAAACAATAGAAAACAAAATTAAACTTGCAAAAGAAGCCTTAAACTGTATAGGTCTCTAAGGGTTTATAAACGTGTACCACATGCCTTGCTAGATCTTTCAAAATATTTTTAAGTAAGTGAAAATTAACTAAGGCTATGAGCGAATTTGAGGATCAGTATGATGAGTATTTGAGGAGAATTTATAAGTGGAATGTTTTTGGGCTTATTTTGAGCTGGACTGTTTGGGGTCCTTTTCAATCAATGGCTGACCCCTATTTTCAACTATATGCATATGAACTTGGAGCAACTCCTGTAATTTTAGGTGCGATTTCCTTTGTTTCAACAATAACTTTAGGTTTTTCAAGAATTTTAGGGGGTTATGTGGCGGATAAATATGGTCGAAAGAAGATTGTCGTGTGTATGACTGGGTTATTTAGTTTTTCCTTTCTTATTTACGCATATGCGCCAGATTGGACATGGCTTATTATAGCTGCTTTTCTATCCAATGTTGCATTGCTGTATCAGCCTGCTTTGTGGAGCATTGAGGCAGATTCTACACCAAAAGAGTTACGTGGTAAACTATTCTCTCTGTATCACTTTTTACCTGATATTATCTCCTCGTTTTCACCGCTTTTAGCCATTTACTTTATTTCTCGATACACATTTGTCCCTGCAATTCGACTCATATATTTTCTATGCTTTGTTTCCGGGGTAACAGCAGCTACAATAAGAGGAGTTTTCTTGAAAGAAACACTGCTGAAACATGAAACTTTGGATGATAAAATCTTAAAATTTGGGGAAGCCTATAGAGTTGCGCTGCGCTTTGTGAAAGAAAAATTGTTATATGTTGTCTTGGTAGATGTTACAGCAAACATAGCATTATCTATGACTTTTTTAACCTCCATTTACTCTGTTGTTTTTCTCGGGGTAAGTGAAATCGGCTGGGGTTATATTTCTAGCTTTAGCCATTTTCTCGCTCTCCTTTTCCTTGTGCCTTTCGGTTTTTTAATAGATAAGATTG
>JAUQZC010000139.1 GCA_030587435.1 Candidatus Baldrarchaeota archaeon
TTCCTCCATTGAAAAGTACAGCATTATCGTGGTCTAAAAACTGTTTGAGGAGTTCTTCACTTGTAGCTGCAACATGTATTTTAGGTTGTTCGGGCACTCTCCCCATGCTGTACGCTGCCAGTGCAATTATCAATTCACATCCAAACTCGTGAAACTTTTGTGCAATAAATTTAGAATACTCGTGAAGACCAACCGGGCTTAAAGGTTGCGCATCTCCTGTTAAAAACAAAAAGTCTCGATCTTTACCTTTATAGAGGAAAATTGAGCTTTTTAGTGGCCGTGCAACTCCGTTTTTTCCAACCACGATCCATGCAGGATAATCGTATGGAAAAATATCCATAATTCGTTTAGCGTTTAATTCTACTATCATTCTTACTACAGCTAGCTTTCCAACTCTCGCTATTCCAGGTAACCCTACTATAGCTATTGGGTGATTAAGATTTTCTCTTTTTACTTCTTGATATATTTTTGTTCGCATTTTGACCGCCGAAACTTTCGCTCCATTAATGAAATATTTTATGTCTCTTTAAGTTTACTATTATGGGAACTGCTATATTAATTGCGAGGTTCTCAAAAATAAAAGAGATATATGTGAAATTTCATATGTTAGAAATATAGGTTAAAGGTTGAATGAACAAAACTAGTAAAGAGGCCCGCAATATGATTTATAACATTTGGATTATTGATTCTTCTGGGCTTTGTATATTTTATAGGTCGTATGGGGGGTTCAAGACAGACCCACATCTAATTTCCGGGTTTTTTACAGCTATATACAATTTTGCTAGGGAGGTTGGAGGAGATAGATTAGAAACCATTTCCATGCAAGATACAGCATTTACTTTTCTTGTCTCTAAAAATATACTTTTTGTAGTTGCTTCAGATGATAAAACTGGAAATGAAGGTAAAGAACTTCTGAAAGCAATTGAAAAGGAATTCTTCAAGAGATTTGAACGAAAACTTGTTCTTTTCAGTGACATGCTTCGTGAAACTCCTGAAGTTTTAGCCTTCCAACACTTTGTGGATTCTTTAGTTGAAAAAATTAACGCTAAACCTACAGTTTTACTGGAAATTAAACTTGAAAAAGAGCTGGAAAATATTTATCCAAAGCGATTATGTAGTATTATTGAATTATTAAGACGAGGTTCTAGAATTCGCGAAGAAATAATGAAAAAATTTGGTTTAGAAGGATTAGACGTTCTAAGTATTGCAGACGGAACTCGTAATATAGTAGAAATTTCCGAAATTGTTGGCTTACCACCTCCAAGAGCTCTCGAAATAATAGAATATGCTAGACAACATGGATGGCTAACAATGCGATCAATCGGTAAAGCAGAGATCTCGAGTATTATCGAGAGTTTTCTTAGAGGAGAGATAAACATCAGAGAAGTTGGAGAAAAATTATCTAAAGTTTATGGAAGAAAGGTAGATGAAGAAACCATAATGAGACTAATAGAACCTGCCAAAAGGATCGAAGGAAGCATTAAAAAAGGTTTATCTGCATCATTGAAAAGAAGACCGGACATAAAAAAAGAAACTGTCTCAAAAATAGCATTTTTAGCTGCAATAACTACCCTAATTTTAGTGTTAATTCTATTGTTTACAAAAAATGTTAGAATCTAACTCTGGAAATGTTTATTAATAACCTGCAATTTTATGTAATTTCCTTAAAATAAATTGACACTTACCTGAAAAGCATTGGATTCCGAAATAGACTTACTGCCTAGATGTGCAATGTAAAGACATATATAGAAGGGTGCTTAATTTCATGTTGCTCTTCATCACTAATATTTATCTAGTTAAAAGTTGTTATTTCTATTAGTGTTACGGAGGGCGATTTGATGATAGCGTTTGTACTCATAGTTACGAAACCAGATACCGAAGAACAAATATTAAGTAAACTTTCGGAACATGAAGAAGTTATAGAAGCACATTTCGTAACGGGAGAATTTGACATTATAGCAAAAGTACGAGGAAAGGATATAAGAGAAATCAGCGAATTTGTTAGTAAAAAAATTAGGACTTGGGAAGGAGTACAGAGAACAGTAACAGCACTATCCATTAAGGAAATCAAAGGTAAGTCGACTTACTAACATCACAATTTAATACAACTGCGAAATAGCAACATCTATAGATTTGAATTATTCCAAAAACTTTGTAATAGATGTTTGTTTCGTCTTAAAGAACCTATACTTACATACCTCAAATATTTTTGCGGAAAGTTTTTCAGTGGCTTCTCCTATATTCCTTAAAATTGTTCTAACTTCTTCTTCAGACATTTCACGCAACCTAAATGAGAGTAACAACAAGGAAAATGAATTTTTTACAAGAGCAGACAATTTGTTCCAATCTCTTAGGGAAATCAGCCCATGTCTGGTTCCAAATCTTCTCTTACCAGCCCACTTTATAAACATTGAAACATAATGTTCACCATCGACGCTAGATATTCCAAAAGCCATCAGGGAAGTAAATCTTAGTAAGCGTTCTCCCTTAATTTGCGGCAAATCTGATATTTTACATGTTTTACTCTCTATTGCATGAGATGAGAGATTTATCTGAGGAGTTATTTCTATTGGTCCTCCAACAAAACTTTGGGTTACAGAAAGCCTATCTGAGAGAGTTTCGTAAAGTTTTGAAGCCATTTTCTCAGCTTCTCTTAAGGTTAACTTTATGATAAAGGGATCCTTGTTAAATAGCTTAGCAGAGGCTTTTAGAAAACTAATGGTTGCTACATTTAGTTTAAAGAGTTTATCTATCTCGGTAAGTGGGAATTGCACAGATATGTGGTCAATAAATGGTTTTTCGGTTGCTTGCCTTACATTTTTTGAAGAAATAGCTATTAATAGTTTCCATTCGCCTCTAAAATTAACAACGCGAAAAGAAAGAATGTAAACCGTGTCATAAAACCTATGTAAAATGATGGAGGGAAGAGGAAGCGCCATACTTTTGTTAAAAGTCAACTCATAAATTGATGGCGTTCCTAATATTAAGCGACTTGCCAAGAGTCTACACCTATATTCGACTTCAACTAAAAATATTGTATACTTATCTATATAAAAATTCCGAGATACTTCTCTATAAATTTAACATATCAATGGCAAATTAATATATAAACATCCGTGGAGAAAGAAAAATAAATATCCTAGGGTTGAGGAAAATGGAAAACAAAGCTACAAAATTGAAGGAAATAGCTGAGAAGATAAAAAACTGTAAGAAATGCGAACTTTGGAAAAATAGGACAAATGCCGTTCCGGGAGAAGGAAACCCAAATGCAAAAATAATGTTTATAGGAGAAGCTCCAGGTAGGAACGAAGACCTTTATGGTATACCTTTTTGTGGAAGAGCTGGTGCAGTCTTAGATGACCTTTTAAGCGAAATAGGCTTGAAAAGGGAAGATGTTTTCATTACTAATGTTGTAAAATGCAGACCTCCAGGAAACCGTGACCCTAAGCCTGAAGAAATTGCTGCGTGTTCCCCCTTTTTAGATGAACAGATTAAAGTAGTAAATCCGAAAATAATTGTCACCTTAGGAAATTATGCAACTAGTTATATTTTGAATAAATTTGGGTTTAAAGCTGAAAACATAAGTAAGGTTCGTGGAAAAGTTTTCAAAGTAACCACACTTCTAACAACATTAAAAATCATACCAACATATCATCCAGCTACCTCTCTCTATAGACCTCCACTAAGAGAATACCTTAAAGAAGATTTTAAAATCATAGCTAGAGAATTGGAGGAAACTTAAAACGTATTAAATTGCCGTAGGGTGAGGCTATAGCGAGAGAAGCGTGCTACGGACAGATCCTTTGCATCCAAAGATACACTTAATCCCCCACAGAGGAGGATTGAGGATCACGCTTCACCTATCGCCGCCTCAATATTTATATTGCTGAATTATAATATTAGTTTTTCTATCTAGAATCCTAGAACGCCAGTTGCAACTAATATTTGGATGTTTGATTTAAAGTCGGTTATATATCGTTGTACGTAGATAAATACTGTCATTGCAATGAAATGGTAGATTATTATAATATCTAATACCTTTAAAATAGGTAATTGAATCTGTAAGAATGTTGAAAGATTAGATAACTAGGTTTGATAGGAAGGGATTTTATGGAAGAAATTTTTGATAAAATTGTTGAAAAGGGGTTCCAGCTTGGAGCTGAGTATATTGATATGCGATATCAAGAGGTGAAAAGCGAAATTATAGTATCTGAAAATGGGAAATTTTCAAGGTATGAAAGTGAGGCTGCCCGCGGTGTTGGCATAACGGCTATCGTGGATGGAATTCCAGGTTTTGCGTCTACTACCATAATAAATCCAGACATTTTATTGGAAGTTTTAAATGAAGCTGTTAAAATTGCTAAAACGTCCACAAAACTTGTTAACAAAAAGGTTTATGCTGAAATAGAACCTTACACCGATGAGAAAACTGTTTCCGTAAAAGTAGATCCATTTGAGGTTTCTCCAGATGAAAAGGTCAACTTTGTAGTTGATGTTAACAAAGCATCGATTATAAGTGATGAAGTAAAGAGTGTTTCTACAACTCTTGGGGTAGAAGAAGATCAAAGATGGTTTTTATCAAGTGAAGGTGCAAATATAAAGACTAGAATTTTGTTAACCGGGTTAAGACACTACTCGGTTGCCAAGGTTAATGGCGTAATGGAACGAGTGAGGGATGCCGAAACCTTCGTTGGTGGATACGAATTTTTCAAGGAATTTAATGCTGAGAAATTCGTAACGGATCTATCGAGACTTGCTATTGACGCTGCGAAGGCTAAGCCTGCTAAGCCTGGAACGTATCCTGTTGTTGCTGATCCAGACATTATTGGATTAATTCTTCACGAGGCTTTTGGACATGCTAGTGAAGGTGATCTAGTTGCTAGCAAGGAATCTATACTTTGTGGTAAGCTTGGTGAGAAAGTTGCAAGTGAATATGTGACCATTGTCGATAATGGAGTAGTTAAAGGGGGATATCCTGTATGGTATGATGATCAAGGAGTGAAGAAGATGAAAACCGTTATAGTTAAAGAAGGTATTCTTGACGGTTACCTTTTAAGTAGGGAGACTGCCTCTGACCTTGGGTTGGAGCCAACCGGCAATGCTAGAGCCCAAGATTTTGAGAATGTCCCCATCGTTAGACAAACAAACTATTATATGGAGCCTGGAGACCATAGTTTTGAAGAACTTGTAGAAGATGTAGATTTTGGTTACTATATCAAAGGTAGAGGCGGCGGCGGTGGTCAAGTGGATGTAGGTGTTGGCAGTTTCATTTTTAATGCGGGACCAAGCTACGTTATTGAAAAGGGAGAAATAAAAGAGTTAGTTAAATCTGTTTCGATTAGTGGACTGATTTTAGAAACCTTAAAGAGTGTTGATGCTGTTGGAAAAGATTTTAAGGTTACTACTAGTGTTTTTGGTGGCTGCGGGAAAAGTGCTCAACGTGTTAGAGTAGGTCATGGAGGCCCGTTTGTTAGAATTAGAAAAATGATTATCGGAGGAAGATAAAATGATAGATTTATTGGAAATAGGTGGAAAGGCTCTAAGTTTCGCCGAGAAGCTAAATGTAAGTGAAGTAGAAGTTTATCTTGTTCAAAATACTTCAAAAAGCTGTCTTTTAAGCGGTAAGATCGATGTTGTTAAAAGCAACGTGGCCTCAGGTATCGGTGTGAGAGTGATTATTAATAAAAAGATTGGAGTTTACGGAATTACAAGCTTGGAGGAAAATGAGGTTGAAAAGGCGGTTGAAAAAGCTGTAAAGATAGCCAAGGCAAGTGACCCAGACCCAGATTTTAGAGAATTAAACAAAAAGTTCGGTAAGTCTTCTGTTTCTGGCATATATGATAGAGAAATCGCTGAAATGGACATAGGAAAAATTTTTGATGCTGCTGACACTTTAATAACATCTTCCATGGATTATAATGAAATTGTTGAACCTACACGTGGAATTATTGAAACTTCTACTTGGAAAATTGCTATTTGTAATTCCCATGGCATAGAAGCTGAAAGAGAAGGAACAGGAGTAGTTACATGGTTTAGATGTAAGGCAAAAGATGGAGGAAAAGAAGCAAGCGCTGGAGAGTCCAAACAGGCAAGAAGATGGAAAGATATAGATTTCTCCGAAGTAGCAACAAGTGCTGCTAGCAAGGCTGTTAGCATTCTCGATGCCACGTTGATTGAAAACCAGAAACTACCGGTTATTTGGCACAATAAGTTTACAGCATCGATGGTCGACATTATGTTTGGAAACACGATAGATGCTTACAGTGTTCAAAAAGGTCGCAGCCCGTGGAAGGATAAAGTTGGACAACAAATAGCTTCTGAGGATTTTAACTTAGTAGATGACGGTGTAATGGAGGCAGGTTTAAGAACTAGAGCTTTCGACGATGAAGGAGTTGCTACAAGAAAAACGCCCATAATAGAAAAGGGAGAATTAAAAGGTTTTCTATACGATACCTACACAGCAAACAAGGAGGGAACAGAAAGTACTGGTAACGCTTTCAGAACTTATAAAAGTAATCCTCTTCCCGCACCTTCGAATCTTATACTTAAACCTGGTAACGCTAAGAGGGAGGAAATCATCGAAGAAACAAGAAAGGGACTTTTAGTTGTAGATGTAATTGGTGAGTGGCTTAGTAACCCCATAAGCGGTGAAATGAGTGCAACTGTGGTCGTAGGTTATTTAGTGGAAAATGGTGAAATTAAAAAGCCGGTCAAAGGAACTATGATTTCTGGGAACTTTCACCAAATAATAAAAGATGGAATAGAACTTGTTGGCGATGATATTACAAATGTTGGCGGAGTGTATGCACCTACAATAAAGGTATCTGAAATGACGATTGCAGGGAAATCGTAATCTTAACTTTCATCTTGACTTTTTAAATCAAAATACAGTTTTACAGGTATCAGAGTTGCTAGTGCCAGGGCTATTTGAAGCCTCTGGTACCCGTATCTATTAATAAATTCTAGAATCGATTCTTTTAAGCCTATGGGACATTCCTTATGAACAATTTCTATAAACTCTTCTTCGCCAACTTTTTGAGCAGTTCTTCTAAGTTTTCTCAACGCATCATCTATGACTTTGTTTTCTATGAACCGTATTACATCCTTTCTTGCTGCTGGAGGCAAACTTATAGTTACTTTTTTATAAAAGGTTTCTAAAAGAGTTTCAGCTATTTGCGCTATTTTCTCGGCTTGTCTAGAAGGAGGAGTCTTTAGTTTTTTATCTTCCCTAATTTTTTTAAGTAGTTCGACTGCTTTTTCTAATTCTTCCTGCTTGGGTGGCTTAATGATTTCGTTTTGAAGTTTTTTAATGGCTTTTCTGCTTAGCAGTTCGGTTTTTTTGATAACTTCTATATCTTGGGCTTTTTCAACTAGATCGTTAAAGACTTCCCTACTTGGGATTTCTTTTCCATGTCTGAGGCAATATGCCCTAAGCTTTAGGAATAGGTTTTCCTCATATTCTAGGTCCCCGTCAAAGAGAGTTAAAATTAGGTTTATGTTTTCGATTTCTTCGTCGCTTAGGGCTTTTACCTTTTCTTCAAGGGAACTCATAATTAACACCAAAACCCATGGGAGAGTTGATGATTAATTATTAAAGGTGCAA
The DNA here is from genome assembly GCA_030587435.1 of Candidatus Baldrarchaeota archaeon. The sequence continues at coordinate 7,604 of JAUQZC010000139.1, forward strand.
CCGTTTACTTAAGTGTTACTTGAAATTCAATAGTCAACTAAAAACTAGATACTAGTGAAAAATAGCAAAGAGTCTACTATATTAAATTATACATTTAGAAAATTATTAATGCCGTTAAATTGCCTAAAACTATCATTGCAAGTGATTTTAAACAAAAGTTAAAAAATT
>JAUQZC010000029.1 GCA_030587435.1 Candidatus Baldrarchaeota archaeon
ACATGATTCAACCTCCATTACGAACAAACAGTTTTTAAATAATTTTTAAATGGTTTCTTTTTCTATATTTATCGGCCAATATATTAATTTCGGAAAATTGCTTCAAATAAGAGTCGCATCTGGGACTTCAGTATGGTGGATGTGGTTCTTATTAATCCACTAAATATTCATTCAAAGTTTGCTTTGCTTTCGGTTTCCTAGCGAAACAAGAGAAACTATAAAGGTCACCATAAAATTTGCTAAGAAGATAGACCCGGACTATGCGGTATTTTCATTAGCAACACCCTACCCTGGAACCAGATTTTACGAATTCTGCAAAAACTCGGTTTAATCAAGGTAAAGGACTGGATACATTACAACCTAACTACACCAATAATAGAAACAGTAGACTTAACTTTGGCAGAGTTAAAACAACTACAAATACAAGCATTCAAGGAGTTCTATCTGAGCCCCAAGTGGATTGCAAAACAACTCGTGAGAGAAGGACGTAAATTCTTAAATGTACTAAAACAAATACTACGAGTCCTTATTAAAAGCAGATTAAAAGGAATAATAGGTTTCCATCCACGGCTGCAAACCCTTGTAAAAACATTAATTTCATTGATAACACATGTGGCTCTAAATTGTACTGTAATCACAATTGGCTGCACAAGAAACAGCGTATTTCGATTAATTATCCTACAAATCAAATACGTCGTTAACTCGCTAAAGTAAGCGTAGCCGCTCTTTACTCCCAATCTTTGTTTCATTTTTCTATGCTATTTTTAATAGGTTTTTAGGTGATGGATATATCAATTTCTTAAAAACCTAAATATTTAAAACTTAATTACAAAAAGGATAAGTAATTCCAAAGCGGTTACCAACAATTAAGAGGTTCATGCGATGAGAGAAATGTTCCTAGAGAAGTTGAAAAAAGCCGAATTGGGGCTAACATTTGATGACGTCTTAATTAAGCCAAACTATTCAGAAGTACACCCCGCAAAAGTCGACACAACGACTAAAGTGAGCAAAAACATAAAACTAGATATCCCTCTTGTTAGTTCTCCAATGGATACAGTTACAGAAGCTGAGATGGCAATAGCACTTGCAAAACACGGCGGAATAGGAATAATTCACAGAAATCTAAGCATCGAAGAAGAAGCAAAAGAAGTAGAAAAAGTAAAGGAAAAAGGATTAAAAGTTGGCGCTGCTGTCGGAGTCTTCGACCAAAAAAGAGTTGAAGCGCTGGTAAACGCGGGAGCAGACTTAATAGTAATAGATACAGCTCACGGCCACAGCAAAGACGTTATTGAAAGCTTAAAAATATACAAGAAAATGCACGACGTAGACATAATGGCTGGAAACATAGCTACCAAAGAAGGGGCAATAGCATTAATTGAGAATGGCGCCGATAGCTTAAGAGTCGGAATAGGCCCTGGCTCTGCATGCCTCACAAGAAAGGTAAGTGGAGTCGGCGTTCCACAACTTTACGCAGTAGCATCTGTCGCAGATGTTGCAAGCGAATATGATGTTCCTGTTGTGGCAGATGGTGGAATAAAAACCTCTGGAGATATCGTCAAAGCTATAGTCGCGGGCGCGGACTGCGTAATGATAGGAAATCTATTTGCTGGAACAGATGAGTCCCCAGGAGAAATAATCATAGATAAAGGTCAAAAATTCAAGAAATATAGAGGCATGGGAAGCGAAGAAGTTGTAAAAAGACTTGACAGATATTCAAAGCTGGTTCCAGAAGGCATAGTAGGATTAGTCCCATATAAGGGAACAGTTGAAGATGTTATACATAAGTTAGTTGGGGGATTAAAAACTGGAATGGGTTATGTTGGAGCAGGAAACATTAAAGAACTAAAGTTAAAAGGAAGATTTATTAGAGTTACGTCTCTGGGAGAAAGAGAAAATAGGCCTAGAAACATCTTTATAGAGAAAGAATTTACATAATTTCAAATCAATCATAAGAACCTATGATAGTTAGTTCCTATGTATAGACTAGAAGTTCCTCCTTTTCAACCCTTTCCCTCTTCTTTTTGGAATTTTCCCAATCATTGTATACCTTAATTAACGATTCTATGTAATCTTTAAGTTTTTTAGCCCTATCCTCATCTTTCAAAGTCTCCTTTAGCTTTTGTTCAAGATCCTGACACATATTCGCAGATCCAACTAAACCATACATGTTTACTAGATTTCTGAAAATGAAGTCTTTAATCGCCTCATTGTTTGCTTTTTCAGCTAATTTTAGCCGTTCCAAAAGCCATTCAACAACTTGGATACTCATAATATCACCATAAATAACCTCCAACTTAATACACTATTATGCTCGATAAGTTATTTAAATTTAATATTCCGATAAAATCGGTAAGCCTGAATTTAAATAGTCAAAGTAAAATAGAAAAACAAAACGTGTAAAATAAAAGAAACTATATTTAAAATATTAGTCTGCAAGTATTCTCTCGATTTCTTCTTCAGCGAGTTCGTCGATCGTCGGAATGCCAGTAACTCTTCTTGCTCTTTCTGTTAAGGATGCTAAGTCTTTTCTGTCCAGTAGTTCAAGCTTCCATTTTCTGGCTCCAGCCATTAGTTGTCGAAGGCCTGTGCCGATTCTGTCCACGAAGTATGAGTATAATCCAATTGCACCTGGAGGTAGTTTCTTCCAGTCGTCACCAAATATCTTCTTAAGCTCTGGGGTAACTGCGAAGAACTTCTCAGGACTGTCACTGTACAGTTTTGCGAATGTGCTTGGTAACTTTCCTTCTTCAGCGAGTTCAACGAAGTATGTTGCTTTCATTACTGCTGTTATAGGTGCCCTTGCCATCGAAATGGCTTTCACATAGGGTCCGTCGCCAAAGTTGCTCATTGCGATTGCTTTGAATATTTGTGTTTCATTTATGAATCCGCCTGCCATAGCTATGTCAGGTATGTGTTTGCCTTTCTTCTTTAAGATTTCAAGACACTTTAATACTTAAGCTTCTAGGTAAACTGTTGGTGTTGCGCATTCGTCCATCATTGGTACTGGACTCATACCAGTTCCACCGCCAGCACCGTCAAAGGTTACAGCATCTATTTTTGGTCTCTGAAGCAACTTTCAAGGTTCATGCAACTACTTCAGGTCTGTATGCACCAGTCTTTAAGAATACTTTCTTTGTCCCCTGTTCTCTTAACCATTCAACATCTTCAATGAAGTCTTTTAGAGTGGGCATACCAACTCTGCTGTGTCTTTCGAACGTCTTAATTATACCGTCTTTAAATACTTCTTGTACCACGGGGTCTTCTGGGTCTGGAATTACGATGTATCCACGTTTTTTAAGCATAATTGCTTTGCTTAAGTCGCTAATTCTAACTTCTCCACCGATAGCTTTAGCGCCTTGTCCCCATTTTCTTTCAATTACGTTAACTTCCAGTTTGGAAATTACGTAAACATCTACGCCGAGTCTTTTGTCTTCAACGCCCGTTTGAACTACAATGTCACTGTGTTTTCCATCCCACCATTCCTTGTATATCTTTACTCTATATTCCATGTCCTTTGAGTACGTTACCTTTCCGTTGGTGATTTTTGCTTCTGAATCCATACCACAAACATTTTCTTCAATTGTCTGAATTGTTCCCGAAATTGCCGCGCCTATTGCTAATCCATCCTAATTATTTTTCGCTACGTAAGTTGAACCTAAGGCGAGCAATAAGCTATATTATGTAAAAACAACATACGAAAGATGCGCAAACCACTAATTCAACCTTTATCCTCAAAGCCAAGAGATAAAAGCAAGGAAAACAAAAATAGGTTAACCAAAACGAAGAAACAAAATCATAAAGCTATAATTCAAACATAAACATATTAAACACCACTTTTATATGTGTAAAACATCTCTAACTCAACAAAAGGAACTAATGCTCTATTTACGATCCGGAGGGAATTTAATGGTCAACAAAACTTCACTAACTATAAATAAGAAATATATTGTTGAAATTTTAAGAAATCTAATCAAAACTAAACCCGTAAATCCTCCCGGACAAGAAGAAGAGGCCGCGCTCATAATTAAGGAAGAACTTGAAAAACTTGGTGCAAAAACCACTTTAGACTATGTAAAACCAAAAAGACCAAATGTGATAGGAACGTTTGGGGGAGAGGAGGGTAAAGGAACAACCCTGCTATTTAATGGACATACAGATGTTGTTCCACCTGGGCCAAACTGGACAATGGATCCGTTTGAAGGAATAGTGAAAGATGGTAAAGTTTACGGTCGAGGAGCTGTAGACATGCTTGGAGGTCTTGCAGCAACACTAGGTGCAATCAAAACTGTAATTGATAGTGAATATGAATTCAAAGGAAAACTTCTGTATACTGCTGTTATAGCTGAGGAAACAGGGGGAGATGGGGCAATAAAATTGGTGAAAGACGGTATAAAAGCTGACTACGCGTATGTTAGTGAGCCAAGCGACCTTGAGATACGTATTGCTGAAAGAGGACTAATATGGTTCAAAATAAAATGTATAGGTGAAGCAGCACATGCATCAATGCCTCACCTCGGAATAAACGCAATAGAAGTCCTTACAAAAGCTCTCCTAGCCATAAAAGACATAAAATACGACTATGAACCCCATGAGTTCTTAGGTTATCATACATTTAATATAGGGCTCATTAAGGGAGGAGTTAAAACAAATATCGTTGCCCCAGAGTGCGAAGCAACCATAGACATAAGAACACCTCCATCACTTTCGTTTGAAACAGTGGAAGAAAAAATTAGGAATGTTCTAAAAACTTTTGAAGAAATTTATGGCGCAAAATTCGATCTTCAAGTGATTGCTACAGCAGATCCTTTCGAGTTGGACAAAAATTCTGAAATTGTAAGATTTACATGTAAAGCTTTTAAAGAAGCTTTAGACATGGAACCAAGAATTGGAGGGATGTTTGGAGCAACCGACGGAAGATTCTTCGTTAAAGCAGGAATACCGACAGTTATACTAGGTCCTGGACCAGAAGACAACGCCCATAAAGCCGACGAATATGTGGAAATAGACAGTTTAGTTAAACTGGCAAAAATATACACACAAATAATATTAAAAACACTAACCTAACTCACCAAATACAATTTTAATTATCGAAGTTTTAAAGATTGAAGATACGTAACAAGAACCGTTAAATATTAGAAATTATCCATCAGGATAAGAAATCAGTTCGAAGAACCTGAAGAAGTAGAAAAAAGAGGTAAAATTCCTTCTGCATAGTAAACGGTAAGCCCATTGAATCATTCTTCATGGACAAAGAAAACTTCCAGAAAGAGGTTAAAGAAGCACTCAAACACAGATAGAAATTTGTGGTTTAACTTCACATTCCCTCTAATAAAGTATATATGAGTGTTTGATCTAGATTTCTAATGATATCAAATGTTACTCAGATTTCTCCTTTAAATGTTCGTAGATTCTTGGTAAAATTTCACCAGCCTTCCCTTTCAGTGAGTAATGGCAAACTGGAGTTAGAGGAGTATCTGCAACATTTATTTCAACTAGGATTCCTCCGTGGTCTTTTGTTATTAATGGTAGTGATGCCGCTGGTTGAACAACCCCACTAGTACCTATTATTAGCATCGCATCGCTTTGAGCGGCAAGTTTGAACGCTTTATTCAACGCTTCTTGTGGTAAAGATTCATAAAACCATACCACGTCTGGTCGCATTAAACCTCCACACTTTTCACATATAGGGGGTATTTGGGTTGGAGGAGAACTTAGCACAGTCTTCCAATTGCAATTAACACATCTTATTCTCCAAATATTGCCGTGAAGTTCTATAACATTTTTTGATCCAGCTCTAAGATGTAAACCATCTACGTTCTGAGTTATAACAGCCTTTATTATACCTTCTTTCTCCATTTCCGCTAAAGCTATGTGCGCCGGGTTAGGTTTAGCTTTACTAATAATGTTCATTCTCCAAACATACCATTCCCAAACAAGTTTAGGATTTCTTTGAAAAGCAAATGGAGTAGCTAAATCTTCTGCTCTATATTTTTTCCAAAGTCCATCTTTACCTCTAAAAGTAGGTATACCGCTTTCAGCAGATATTCCAGCACCTGTTAACGCAACAGCGTTTTTAGAACTTCTTAAAATGTCCGCAGCAGCCTTTAACAAGTCTTCCATTTTAAACCTCACCATTTAAATTAATGATTAGGAAATATTTTAGTATCTAGTGCCTAGTGTACTGGAGGTTTAAAGGTGAAAAGAACCATTATTGGCGCCGTCTTAACATTCATCTTTGCATGCACAATAATGTATTTCGAGAAATTTTATCAAACTATGGGATTACCAAATCTAAGCGACATCTCAACACTACGAAGTATAGCAGAAAAAGTTATACCTCTATTGTTGACCTCTTTCTCTCAATTCATGAATGAAGAATATACTCCAATCGTAGCTTGGGGAGTAGCTGGCTTCGCAGGAGGAGCAATAGCAAAAAGCTATGCCAGAGCACTACTAATAAGTCTAATAAACATAGGCTTAGCTATACTAGTTATACTAACCTTACCAACAGCACTTAACGCGATGTATGATATTGCAACAGTTCCAATTCACTATGACTGGGGGTTTGCAGCCGCAGCGGTTCTAATAGCAGCCTTAATAGGTTCAAGCTTAACAATGAGCGAGGAAGAAGAATGAACGGTGGTTCTCATGACCACGGGAATAATATGGAGTGACCGTTATCCCGAAGAGGGACACATGCTTTTAAAAGAGAGATTAAAACCAGCATTCAACTACCTTAAGACCATGAAAATTTTTGAAAACCCTAACATCAAATTATATGAGCCAATACCTGCTTCTGAAGAAATCATCCAAAAAATACATACAAAAGACATGCTGGTAAAAGTTAAAGCAACCGGATACTATGAAATAGCAAAACTAACAGCTGGAGGATGTGCCCTAGCAGGAGAACTCATATGGAAAGGAGAAATAAACAACGCTTTCGCCTTTACAGCAGCCGCAGGACACCATGCATCAAAAGACTTTTTCTGGGGCTTCTGCTACATAAACAACGCAGCAGTCCTCGTAGAAACCCTAAAAGAAAAACATGAAGTCAAGAAATTTTTAATTGTTGATACGGATCCACATTTTGGAGACGGAACATGGGAAATATTCGAAAACGATGAAAATGTCTTCCACTTGGAGTTTCACGGCGGAGGACCCTTGGATCCAAAATTTGGGAAAAACTCTGTTAGTGTTCCACTTCCCTCGGAAAGTAGGGATGGACACGTACTCTACGCAGTAGAGAAACTTTTAGAACCAATCGCAGAAAACTTCGGTCCAGAAATACTTATATGGGAATTCGGGCACGACGCCCACCACCAAGATTACGGTGCATGGCAACTAACAGTACCTGGATTCACAAAAATAGCCAAAACCCTAATGAAAACATCTAAGAAGATATGCGACGGAAAACTCATAGTTCTTTTAAGCGGCGGCTCAAACGAAAACGTAGCAAAACTATCAATATACGGCATCGTCTCAACCCTTGCTGAAATCCCCTTTAAAGCCGAAGACACAGGCTACCTACCCGAACAAAACACAGATATTAGAGAAAAAATCAGTAACGTAGTAAAGAAAAACGTAGAGAAAGTTCTTAAAACTTTACTTTAACAGCAAATTTTAAAATCAACATTTTGCTCCTTTTTTATTCTAATTTCTTAGTCTCACGTTTTCTACCAATTAACTAATTTTGTAGATGGTATAGTTATGTGTTCTCATCTTTTTGCTTATCCTAGAAAGCGAAACTACGCAGTCTAGAAATTAGAACATATGTTCTAAAAATTAGAAATAAATAGTTTCAAGGCGAAATTAAATTGGAGATTTATGTCTAAAGAATGCAAGCATAGAGGTTCCAGTTAAAGTTCATATAATATCTCCACCAAGGTGTAAGAAGTGAAACGCTCAAAGACCCTATTTTGCACATCAGTTTTACTAATAATTTGTTTTACATCAATTATATGCGCAATGTGGATCTCCAAGCCTAACAAATGTTTTTCCAACTTTTCTGACGACTTCAGATATAGTTCAATTAATAATGTTACTTTGGTTCTTAATTGTGAGTATCCGAGTGTTCCAGATAAGGTTCCTGTTCTTAAAGTTATAAATAGAAATTTAACTAAGGAAGAAGTTTTAACCATAGCAAAAGAGCTGTTTAACTTTACGGGTGAAGTTATTCCTAGGCCTAGAGGCGAACCTGAGATTTTAGCGCTAGAAGTTACAGATGGTTTTCGCCACCTAGTCGTGTTTAATTGCGGGGCCATAGAGTACTTCGAGGAATATGGAGGATCTCAAGGTTCTGGTAAGGTTCCTTCCCCTTCAAAATGCAGAGAAATTGCCAATAACTTTCTCAACAAAGTCATCAACTACGGATTGATACCAAAAACCTCGCTCATAAAAATAAAATATTATTACGATAATGTTGGAATGACCACCTCAACGGATATTGCTGAATACGTTGAAAGTTGGGCAGTTCACTATAAAGTTTTATTTAATAATACGCCTCTTCAAGGAGATGTAGGAGTATCTATTTGGATAGGTTCAAATGGCAGAATTGTCGAGTTTTATGGCGATTGGAGGGAGGTAGAATTTGGCGAACTTCTTGAGGTAATCATTTACTCCTGAAGAGGCTTTCAAAAGTTTAACAACAAAATACGGACTCATGTCTAAACCCAGTAAAATAATTATCAACAACATATATTTGTCTTGGTGGGCCGATTCTTTACTCAATAAACAAACTTATCTTATTCCTGTCTATGTTTTCGAAGGCGTTGCAATATTCAGTAACGGAGAAAAATTTGATTATATCCGTTCTCTGGCCGCAACAAATTTAACGAACGAGGAAATAGGGGGTTTTGAGCAAGCTCTAAACTTAAAGGGTTCAATGAGATTTTCTTCGATGTACAATGGTTTTTATGTAGTAGGGATAACTGTTTTGCGAGTCGAAAAGACGTACTTTAATATTTGCTTTCAGCCGTTATATCCTTCTATTTTTAGCATAATGTTAACAAATTATGTTGCGTTAGGTTTTGAAGAGGTATTTGATTTTTCTGTTGTTAAGGCTTTGACAAGTATTCTTTTTTGTGTGTTAATTTTGTATTCGTTGTTCAAGTGGTCTTTTGCACTTGCCTCTACTCTGATCTTTATTTTACCGGATCTCAAAAACATAAGTGGTACGATTAAAACTTCGGCTTCTTTAGGTTTTATTTCTTTCAAGATACATGTTCCTTGCGACCAGTCCTCTAAAAGCTTAACAGAGCTTCTAGGTACTGTACCCTTGAATCTTACCTTGATGTTTTTAATGGAGATGTCCTTAGCGTGATTTTCTAAAATAATTTTAATAGAGGTTTCTTCGTTAGCAAAATATTCTTCAGCGGGCTCTATATTTACCTTAAGTACGTGGCTTTTCACAGCTTCAAAGCTTTCAAATAAAAGTTTCAAAAATTTACTATCCACGTGAAACGATTCCTTAATTTTCAGTAATAATTCGGTGACTGCTTTGATAGCTAAGTTTGCGGAGGACTCAACGTATTTGAAGAAAATCTTGGCTTCAAAGTTACTTGGATCATTTAAATATTTCTGGGCAACTTCTAAAGCATCCTTGAGGTTCCATGCTGCAAGATTAAATAGTGCAGCTTTAAAAGCATCGAAAACATTTTTACTAGCTAAGTAGATTTCTTGATACAATTTTGATGCTTCAAAATATAGATCTCTACCTACATCTCTGGCTAAAATGTAATTTAACAATACTTTACTTTCTTTTACGTCGAGGTGTTCTTCGAATCTTTCTAAAAAGTTTAGAAACATAAAAATTCTTCTTATCTTATCCTCTTTACCAAGAAAATTTACAGAAATATTTGGAAAATATTCTGGAAAATGTTTACATTGACCAGGAACTAGAATTGTGGTTAAAATTTTGCTCCAATGTTCTTTGTCTTCAAGAAAATCTGGTAACATTTGGTAAAATGCCTCATATACTAGAAATGGTTCACAGGATTTTTCAAGTAGGGAAGCATCAAGAAGAATTTTCTCCTCTTGTCTAACCAAAAACTTACCTAACTCTTTCCTTAAAATAATTACAGGAACGTTTCTTGGCTTACGGTTACATAAATATTTCAACTTCTCTAAGATTTTTAGAAATTCTTTATGAAGTTGGGCCGAGAGTTCCGGTAATGTTGGAGGCTTTTCTACTTTTTCCTCTAATTTTATCAAAAGTTTAGTTTTTCCCTCCAATAGTTTACAAAGCTGCTTAAAATCTTCGATGCTAACTGTATCTGCGCCGGCAAGGAAACCTCCATGAAGGAAATAGTATATGCGGACAGAATCTCTAAAATAGCTGAAAACAATGTATTCTACGGGTCCAATCTTATAGTGGATTGCTCCTTTTCTTTTAATTTTTAGGACTTCTACTTTTTTAGCTCTTTTTGCTTCGAATTCCTCTTTCGCGAATTCTCTTAGACTAATAAATATTTGTCTGTCGCTCATGGAGGGGATCCCTTTATTTTTTCATAAGCTTTAAAAGCTGCTTCATAAGTTTCACGCATCTCTTCCTCGCTTGCCACACCGACAGCTGCACTATCCACATATTTATACACGAATTCAAAAGCTTCTAAAGGCTTGATTTTACCGGCAGCCAGAGGCTTAATAGCAATTACCGTGCGGCTACAAGACTTAATGGCTTCCAAGGATTCATTAAAATCCGGATCCATAGCATACCCAATTTTGTTAAGAGGAGCCAAAACCACTTCTACAGGAACATTTTCTTTTTCAACCCACTTTAAAGTTACGCCTGGCTGATGTGTAGCTAAGCCCGCAACTATTCCATGATCCTCTAAAATCTTAACATTCCTATCTATAGTGTAAGAAAAATTTTATATTACTTCTTGATGTACTTATTCATGGTGATGTGAAATGTTGGCAAACGAAAAAGCAAGAATCGAGAAATTCATAACAAACAAATATGACGAAATACCCGAAGGTTGGAGAAAAGCATACGAAAAATGGGAAATCGAGAGTAACGTTCAAAGCATGCACACGAAAGCAAACACGCTTCAAACAA
>JAUQZC010000040.1 GCA_030587435.1 Candidatus Baldrarchaeota archaeon
TTAATAGCATTCAGCATCACTTGAGCTACCTCCGCATAGCGTTTAGCAAAGTGCGGCTCGATACCGAAGGTCATGCCTACAAGATCGTGAAGAACCAACACTTGCCCATCACAGTAAGGGCCTGACCCTATTCCTATGGTAGGTATTTTTAACTCTTCAGATATAACTTTAGCCACTTCAGCTGCTGTAAACTCTAAAACTACTCCGTAAGCCCCTGCTTCTTCCAAAGACTTGGCATCTTCAATGATATCCATAGCACTTTCAGCATCTACACCTTGAACTTTATATCCTCCCAGCATTGTGACACGCTGCGGCGTTAATCCTATGTGACCAAGAACTGGTATACCTGCCCGTACAATTGCCTTAACGATATGCGCTACTTCTCGTCCACCTTCTAACTTAACTGTATCTACACCAGATTCCTTAATAATTCTACATGCATTAAACACTGCTTGTTCCGGGTTAAGATAAGTACCGAATGGCATATCTCCAACTATTAAGGGACGTTTAGCTCCCCTCACTACTGCCTTTGCATGATGTATAACGTCATCTAATGTCACTGGTATGGTATTTTCATAGCCTAGTTCAACTACACCCACAGAGTCACCTACAAGAATTATGTCAACGCCGGCTTGGTCAGCTATAACGGCTGAGGGATAGTCATAGGCTGTCACCATAACAATTTTTTCGCCACGTTCTTTCATTTTCTTAAGCTTAGGGATTGTAACTTTTTTAGATACACTCATTCAATCATCACCAACATAAGAAACAAAAAATAAAATAATTTTGAAGCTTTCTTTTTGATCTGTAGCGATAACTCTACGTACTGGTATCGAAGATTACGGGTTTATCCTTATGTAAATGATGCAGAAGGCAATTATAACTATGCTTAACAATATTAATGGTATAAGCTCCTTTTCAGTACCTGGAACAGGCTCTATTCCATCACCCAATGGCTGCTCTGGGTCCTCCCCGCCACGCCAAGTCCATGTCGGCTTCATAAATTCACGTGCATATTTTAGAGCCAAAGACAACGGTATGAACCTTATGAACGTGTAGGCAGTAGTTTCACCTATGGACCACACCCAGAGCCATACTGTAACATCGTCGAAGAAATGCATAATTTTGTCGAATGGTATTAGGAAAGCGGCCGGAGAAAGGAAAAACGCATCAACCCAGCACCAGTAAAAGAGGAACACATAGCGTTTCCACGTATCTCCAAGTTTCCATATGGTTTTAGTGGCAACGGCAAAGAACAATCCACCCACCATATACCCAAAGAACGTTATTGGAGGTACAGTGACGAAGAAACAGTGAACAAGGGCTGGAACGATAGCTGCCCATGGACCAACGGAAAATACGGCAAGACGATAAATAGCGTGCCCTAAACTTAGGAAAACCGGTGGCATAAGTGTGATTCTCAAACCTAGCGCATCCTGGACGAACATGAGACCGGCAAAAGATGCAGCGATGCCCATCTGACGTGTTGTAAGAAATCTTTGTTGAAATCTGGACGTACCCATATTATTTTCCCTCTCTACCATTTTATTTCATTAATTTTCATTACCTGTTTGTACACTTTTATAGTTCAAATTTCAAGCCATCCTATATAAATTTTACTTGAATGATATTAAAATATATCAGAATAATTTCCTAATTTTATGTGATATCATTAGACAAAGGTTAATTAGTACTTTTTAGAAGTCCTGAAAATTTGGTTATGTGAATTGATGTATGTATTGTTTAAGAGCCTCAAGAATTTTCATTGTAAGTTCGATATTTGCATAATTAAGGCCCCAACGACCAATAAGAATAGCGATTACCATTAAAATCAGAAGAATAATTGTAAATACCCAATCAACTTTTGTGTATTTTATCTCCACTATGCTGGTACGATGTTTAGGATCGTAATTAAAAGCTCTAGCTTCTAAAGCAATGGCTATATCATAGCCTCTTTTGAAACTATTCATGAACATGGGAAACATCATCTTAGATAATATCTTTATTTTCTTAAATGGGTTACGATATTCGGTTTTAAACGCTCTTAAAGCATAGGCTTCCTGCATAGTCTTTGCTTCCCTTAGTACAACTGGCAAATATGAGAATGCTATAGAGGTAGCTACCGAAAGACTTGGAGGAGCTTTCATCTTAGTAAGTGAGACAACAAGCCGATTAATTGGAGTAACCATCGTTAACCATCTAAATAACAACAATATAATAAACATTCTCAAAGAACAATTAAATGTGTAGATTACACCCTGAAAGTAGACAGGAATACCTAACAAGGGTATATGGCCTATCAATATAAGTTCATGCCCAAAAAGCTGTAGTTGATGAGGGTTGGCAGCGATGAATAGCATATTGAGTGGAATGTAAATTAAGACAGCCGGAATTATTGCCTTAGCGATAGATAATACTCGTCTAAAGGGAACTTTACTTACCGCTATCAATATTATATAAGCGATCGTAAGAAGGGTTAAAGTGAAGGAATCATCGACACTTATAAAATATAGCATCAATGTAAGGACGATGAGAAGTTTTACCCTAGGATCTAACCTATGCACCAAGGTGTCTCGAGGAATATAATCAAAACTCAACTAACTTCCCCTCCTAATTAATTGAGTTAATATATCAACCATCTCATCGACAGATAACACATCTGGAGGGATACCGTAGTCGCTTAGCAATTGGCTAAGAAGAGTTATTTGCGGGGGTTTAAGAAACGTGCTTTCCAGCAACTGACGTTGAACAAAAACTTCCTTAGGGGGACCTTCACATAAAATGGTCCCATTTCTCATAATTACTACTCTCTTTGCATACTCCGCAGCGAGTTGCATATCATGAGTAATTATGATAATTGTTATTCCTTCCTCATTAAGCCTCTTATATAATTCCATCATTTTAATGGCAGTCCCAAAATCTTGCCCAGTGGTTGGTTCATCTATTATTAAAACTTTTGGATTCATTGTGAGAACAGAAGCAACTGCAACTCTTTGTTTTTCACCTTTACTTAAATCTCTTGGATTTTTCTGGAGAAGGTGAAGTATATTTAGGTCCTTTGCTACATTCATAACACGCTTTTCAATTTCATCTTCGGATAAACCGAGATTTTTGGGACCAAATTCAAGTTCTTCTTTAACGCTTCTACAAACAAGTTGAAAATCAGGATTTTGAAATACATATCCTACTTTAGTGGCTAATTGACTAATTGTAAAGTTTTCAGCATCTTCACCCTCAATAAAAATTTTACCTCTTGTGGGTCTTAAAAGCCCTGTAAAATGCTTTACAAGAGTCGTCTTTCCAGAACCATTTTGCCCAAGAATTGCTAAGAAATCTTTTTCGTATATTTTTAAGCTTACTCCTCTCAACGCTACAACATTACCCTCTGGATAAACAAAATGAACATCTCTCGCTTCAATTATTGGCGTTTTATTATTTTCAGCTCCTGATGATCCCTCTACATGACGCATAGGTTTTTTAACTTCCTTCCTTACGATTTTCTGCTTTAAAACTCTGGATAAAAGCTTATAACACTCATCTAATGTGGTTGGTATAGGACTATCGCTTATTAAACCATTATTCTTGAGCTTATTAATCAGAAGAGACACTTGTGGTACTTTTAACCCAAGTTCCTCAAGGAGGTCTACATTACTTTTGATGATCTCCCTAGGTTTTCCTTCTAAAATTATTTGTCCCTCACTCATCACCAACATTCTGTCTGCAAGGTTTACCAACTCATCTAGTTTATGTTCAACTATGATTATTGTTCGCTTTTCTCGTCTTATTAAGTCTTTAATTAATTGAAAAACCCTGTAACTTCCTAAAGGATCGAGGTTTGATGTAGGTTCATCTAACACATATATAGATGGATGCATCATCATGATTGAGGCTAGCGCGCATGCCTGCTGTTCTCCGCCAGAAAGAGTATGGGGGCTTCTTTCCTCATAACCTTCAAGCCTAACATCTTTAAGTACTTTTTCTAAATCTTGTAAAATCTTCTCTGGAGGGATTCCTAAATTTTCAGGTCCAAAGGCTAATTCTTCTTTTACCGTGGCACAAAGTAACTGGCTTGCCGGGTCTTGGAAAAGTAATCCCACCATGCTTGCAAGGAAACTCTGTTCCTCTCTCTTAGTATTATATCCCTTGACTATAACGTCTCCCTCGAATTCTCCCCCATAAAAACGGGGGACTAAACCATTTAAACAACGACATAATGTAGTTTTACCTGCTCCCGCTGGACCAGTAATTAGTACAAATTCTCCTTTCTTAACACGTAAACATATATCTTGGATTGCAGGTCTTTCACTGTTAGGGTATTTATAAGTAACATTTTCCATGATTATATCGTATTCCTCGGTCATTACTACCGCAACCTTGAAATAACGTCAATCGGTCTTTCCCCGTCTTTGGAAGTACCAGATGAGAAGTATTATGAGAACGCATATTATAATAAAACCTACATCACTCCAACCTGGTGGGAGAGAATATTTCGGGAGGATACTCATGACTCTTCTCCTTCCACAGAGTTTTAACCTTGTCTTGTATTGTACAATATGTAGTTTGTATAGTAATATTTAAATTTTTCTCCAATATTTTCTCATTTTTCCAGTATAATGTACAATCTTCTTCGAATGTACAAACAAAAACGATATCAATTAACTCGATGGAAACTATACGCCATAAAGGAAAAGTAAATACGCTTTTGGGTCTTGTTTCAGTAACAAAAACTCTATTGTCTCTGAAAGAATAATTAATGCGTCTCTAAAGTTCCGCGCAAACAAGTCCAATAATTTAATCGAATTTACAACATCCTAACTTACTAGTATTCATCGGTAGTATTGATTCGTAAGAATTCATTCAATTTTCTTTCGCTTAGTTTTAGTAAAATTTTCCTATCTGAATGTAACATTTTTCGCTTCTAGACAGATAGAAAGCGGAATACCTAAAGTCGAGATAACGTTAAAATAGGGGAAGACTTACTTCTGTTGCACGGTCATAGCAAACCTATCTTCGGTGGAAATTGGAAAACCAACTTATTAAAGTTAGAAAAATACTAAAAACCTTGTAATGTCGTTTTTAGAATTGTTAACGTTCTTTCGCCCGCGTTACACCGGCCTTTTTACATGCGGTAATAGTTAATGTATGTATGGAGCCCCATACCTCCACTTTTACGTAACCGTTATCTACGCCACCAGTTCCTGCGATATCTCCTATTAAATCTCCTAATGTGTGATAGGCGGTTTCTTCTGTCAAACCCTTAAGGAATGGTGTTATGGCTCCGGCTACTTTTCTCCTGAGTTTCGGCTCGAGTCCAGAATATACACCTAATACTGTTTCTATCGGGTCGAATTGTCCAAATTTGAGGTATATCTGTAGACCAGTTCCCACGGGGGCAGGTTCAATAATTATCTTTCCGTGAGGATTAGAAAATTCCACCTTCTTTGCCACTGTTGTCTCCTCTTTTACAATACCTGAACGTTTTATACCAACT
>JAUQZC010000079.1 GCA_030587435.1 Candidatus Baldrarchaeota archaeon
ATGGATTTAGAAGCAAGGGGATTGAAGAAGAAGAACATGTTAAAGAAAGAAAGGAGTTTCTCAGGAAAATCGGGTATAAACTGGCGCCTTAAAACTCTAAAGGTTAAATATTAGTTTGCTTTTTAGCCATCAAAAACGTGGAGACAAGCTTAATTTAAAACTATTTTTTATTAACAGTACAGTTCACATATAAGATTCGCGACTTATTGCAGTTCCATTTATATACGTTTGTTAACATTAAAATAGTGATCGTTGAGGTGCAAATTCTTGGCCACATTAAAAAAGAAGTTAAACGTGTAATTAAAGAAGAACTAAACTCCCTTTGAGGTACAAAGCAATATTATCTTGATCCAAAATTCTTGGTATTTAGTAACACTTTGGTCATATTAACTCTATTGTGCTTGGAGGTTTTGTTGTGATTTCGTAGCCAACATACTTTACAATTTTTTGTTGCATTGCTATTTCCGCAATTTTTTCAAGGTCTTTTCTCGGTACGTTTGCTGGGGTTGCGGTCATAAAGTCTTTTGTTAAAACAGCTCTAATAATTACAGCATCCCCTTTACCATAGTTTCCGGTAATTCTGGTTACGACGCGAGTTATCTCTGGATATAAACTGGTTAAGTGGCTCTGTAATTTTAGTAGATTAAAGTACGTGTCATCTACATCTATACCTAGGATTTTTCCAAATACTCTACTATCACCTTTCACACCAATCGTTAACACATCGAACAAGAAGCCCTTTTTCGCAAAGTTTCCTCTATTTGGTATTAAAGAAGCGAAATACTGTGAATAATTGTATTTGCCAAGAGTTTTACTAACCACGTCGGTAATTTCCTTAAGAGTTTTTAATCGCTGCTGAGTTATTTTGCCTAGAATTCGAATAGCTAGTCCAGGTCCAGGGAAAGGCTGACGATTCACAATAAAATCAGGCAGTTCAAGCTCTTTTGCCAATATTCTAACCTGATATTTGAATAAGGGTCGAAGCGGCTCTACAACTTTCATGCCCAGTTTTTCAGGTAAACCCCCAACATTATGATGCAGCTTTATGAAACCGGGCCCAGATACATCGTCACCACGGGTAGACTCAATTACGTCAGGTGCAATTGTTCCTTGAATCAAATATTTTGCACCGATTTTTCTAGCTTCCTTTTCGAAAAACTCTATGAACAGTTTTCCAATGATCCTTCTTCTCTCATCCGGATCTAAAACGTCTTTAACAGCCTCAAAAAAGGTCTTTGAAGCGTCGATATATGTTACGTCGAAGAGATCGGTATCCTTTACCCACTCGTCTTCATATCTCATGAACCCGTGATCTATGTAAACTATGTGCACATCTACGCCAGCTTTCTGGGCTAGTGCAGCGCAGGTCGTGGAATCTACCCCACCTGACAAAGCTAGAATCGCAGGTCCTTTAACTGTTCTCCGCAGTTCCTCTGTTATTTGATCTATGTATTGTCTTACGTGTTCTTCACCGCATATTTTGAAGGCGAAATTTTTGAATATGATGTCACCATTGATGGTGTGTGAGACTTCTGGGTGGAACTGTACTCCGTAAATGTTTTCCCCTACTCGGAAAGCTGCGATTTTACATTTTTCAGTTGAACCTATGATTTCTCCACCTGGTATTGAGAAAACTGCGTCGCGGTGACTCATCCAAACAATTTCCTCTCGTCCTAAACCTTCAAATAAAACGTCTTCTTTCGGATAGAATAGGGTGAATCCAAACTCAGGGGTGCCTTTTTTAACTTCTCCGCCTAAAAGATAAGCAATAAGTTGATGGCCATAGCAAATTCCTAGGATAGGTACCTTTAAGTCGAAAATTCTCTTATCGATTTTCTTAGCTTTCTTTTCGTAAACAGAGTAGGGTCCACCGCTTAAAATAATTCCTTTAAGGTTTGGTATTTTTTCAAGTTCTTCGAATTTTTTAACGTTGATGGTTTCAACGCCGAGTTCAGCTAGACGATTCCTTATAACATGTACGTATTGGCCGTGAAAATCAATTATAGCGATCATTATAATCCCTAAGCATTATTTGGATATTTAATTTTGTGGAGAATTGTAGTCTTATGTTCAAGATTTAGATTGTGTTTTTATAGGTTTCTTTAAATGGAAAATCAATACACTTATATAGTACAAATTGTACCATGTAAGTGTGATAAGATTGAAAGCGATACACGAAATTTTAGGCATACCTTCCACGCATAGAATTCTTGAATTACTCGCAATATGGGGCGAGCTAACCGTAGATGAAATTATTGGAAAAACGAAGTTAAGTAGAAATCAGGTTTACAATGTTTTAAAAATGTTAATTGAAAACGGATTTGTTGAGAAAGTTAATCGAGGAAAATATAAACTAGCTGGTAACCCTAGAACAAAGCATCTAGCCATGTTTTACAGGGAAAACATAGTTATGCAAATTGGCAGTTACTTTCAATCAATAATAGAAGGGCGAGAAAAAGCGGATCCAGAAAAATTAACGGAAATAATTGAAAAATACGAACCAATATTAAAGGAGCACTTCAAATGGATCATGCATTCCCTAGTAGAGATGAATCTAATTGATTGAATACTGGTACACAGACGAGTTACATAAATTATTTAACAAAGCCAGAAACCTAGTAGAAAATTTTCTGAAAATAAAGCTACCAGAAGTAAAAGTTTATATTTCTACAGAAGAATACCTCGTTGAAATTTTAACAGACATCTACGTTAAGAAAGGTTACACTAAGAAAAAGGCTCAAAAAATGGCGGTTAAACAAGCAAAATTTATACGTGGACTATACATCGGGAAAAAGAAAACCATATTTCTGAAGGAAGATGTAGGTGAAAACCTTCAAACCTTAGTTCACGAATTACTGCACGTGGTACAAAAATGCGATAAATCACCTATAAGAAAGGAGAAAATAGTTATTTTTCTCACTTACTTAATCCTAAAAGATAGATTTGAGCACGACTACTTAACAAGAAAAATTGTCGAAGAATGGCAAAGAAAAATAAGCAATAAAAGTGCAGAAATAGTAAAACGTAGACTGTTGCAAGAAGGGGATTGCAACAATATTTAAGTCGACCTTTACATATCATGTTAAATCTGGTTGCAATAGGTTTTAAAATAAATTGATAAAATTGTAATATTTTCCATAAATTCTTTGTCTACTTATTTTAGTTTTTAAACCTAGTTCTGCTGACTATAATTTTCATATATTCACCATAGGGGACCTATTTATGCCTTTTAGACTTCTAAGAGGTGGCTGTCCTTACTGTGACCTTTGCTGCACTCGCGAAATAGCTAGAAAAGCAGTTTACGGAAGAGACGCGCTCTATCTTTTTCTGCCTTCAAAAGAGTTTGGAGACATTCAAGCAGATGGCATAGTTAATTTTGTGGAAGCCGTAAAAGTTGAAACCCAAATGCTCGCATCAACTCTTGGGAAATGTTCTTTAAGTGAGTTATCTAAGGAAGATGTCGGCGCTTTAGATAAGGTAGTGACAGAAATGTTTAACATAAAGTATCTTTACAGTTAATATGGTAAAATTTTCTATTTTACGTTTAATTAAAAAAGGAACTTACTTAATTTCAAACGTTGTTTTGTTATATTTTCTTAGTTGTCGAACTGAAGATTTTTATTGTCAAGTTATCTCGAATTAATACATCTATTATCGTTTGGTTTTAAATTTTGCAAAGTATTAAATGGGGGTTAGTTTCTGTGCGGGGTAAAATAGGTTTTTTCGTTGGATGTACTGTTGCGAAAATGGCCAAAGAACTTTATGATTCTGTAAACGAGGTCTTTGATAGTTTAAACATCAAATTTGAAGTTTTTGGGGAAGATATATGCTGTGGAATGCCCTTAATTTTATCAGGCTATGAAGGGGAAGCAAAGCCAATTGCAAAAGAAGTGATCAATGGGTTTGCCAAAAAGAAAATATCCCTAATTGTTACTTCTTGTCCTGCATGTTACAGAATGTTTTCAGAATACTACCCCAAAATATTAAACGAAAATCTACCTTTCGAATTCTACCACTTTACACAGTTTGTATGCAAAATCGCTAAGGAAAGAAAACTCAATTTAAAAATAACTCCAACAATGAGAGTAACCTATCATGACCCTTGCGAACTAGGAAGATATTGTCAAATCTACGAAGAACCAAGAGCACTTTTAAACATGATACAGTCACTTAACCTAATAGAATTAAAACTTAACAGAGAAAATTCAACATGTTGTGGTGGAGGGGGCCTCTTAAAAGCCACGTTCCCTCAAGTTGCAGTTGAAATAGCAAAAGAGAAAATAGAAAACGAAATTGTTCCTCTCAACGTTGGTGCAATAGTTACTGCATGTCCAGCTTGCTATCTTAACTTTAAAGACGGCGTTAGAGAAACAAAAACAGGAATTAAAATTTATAATATAGAGCAAATCTTAGCATTGGCGTTAAGGGGGAGATGATAATGGATAAAATCGATGAGGAATGGTTTGATTATAAAAACAAATTGTATGAAGCGTTAGAAAACGAGTTTATAAGAACAGCTCTTAGAAGGGCTATAAAATCTTTCAGGGCTAACAGGGATAAAGCTATTAAAAGGTATCCTGAAGTTGAAGAAAAAAGGAAGAAACTAAGGGAAGTAAAAGAGTATGTTCTTACACATTTAGATGAAATGGTCAAAATGACAATAGAATCTTTTGAAACCATGAAAGGACACGCCTACTACGCTAAAACCGTTGACGACGCTCTTAAAATATTTGATGAAATCGTGGGTTCAGGGAAAATAATTGTAAAATCTAAATCGATAACATCAGAAGAATTGAATTTAAACGAACACTTGGAGAAAAGGGGAAATACCGTATATGAAACCGATCTAGGCGAATTTATAGTGCAAAATCTTGGCAGTAAACCTATGCATATTCTTTCCCCGGCAATCCATGTTCCAAGAGAGAAGGTAGCTGAACTCTTCTCAAAAATAGTTAATAAAAAACTACCCCCAGATGTTAATCAGCTAGTTTCTATTGCAAGAAGTTTTCTTAGGGATAAATTTTTCAAGGCTGATGTTGGAATTAGTGGAGCCAATGCAGTTTGCGCAAATACGGGATCTATTTTCGTAATAGAAAATGAGGGAAATGCTAGATTTGCCACCAACGCTCCTCCAATTTACATTGCGCTTGCTGGTATTGAAAAAATAGTTCCAACATTTATGGATGGTATGCTTCTTGTAGAAGTTGTTTCTCGCTACGCTTCATACTATGCTCCCAGTTTTGTTTCGATAATTTCAGGTCCAAGTAAAACTGGGGACATAGAAAAAGTACCAGTTTATGGTGTTCACGGTCCTAAAGAAGTCCACCTAATTTTATTAGACAATGGTCGTAGTAAAATTGCTAAGGATCCTGTTTTTAGAGAAGCCTTGTATTGCGTACGTTGTGGAGCATGTCTCTATGAATGTCCAGTTTACGCCCTTACCACAGGTTACTACGGTCATAAGTATTTTGGAGGTATTGGCACGATCTGGACTGCTTTTATTGCAGGTGGGCTTGAAAAAGCTTTTCCACTGGCTTACACGTGCACTCTTTGTGGCAGATGTGTTAAAAAATGTCCTATGGAGATAAATGTACCAAAAATGGTTTTAAAGTTAAGAAAAATGTTGTCAAAGAAAAACTACGTACCTAGATATGTAAAAAACATGGTACAAAAAATATTAACCGACCACGTACCATACTAACTCTTTAAATGAAGAAAATGGGAAACAACAGTTTTCGAATTCAAGGAACATTAAGTAGTGTTAAGCAATTTTAAACTCATCGAATTTTTTATAATTTATTTAGGTTACTACTCTATTATGGTCGATGTGGTATTAGCAGTACCATTCAGCTACGAGAGGAATGAAACCGTACAGAAGCTGTTAGAAGATTTTAGGGATATGATAAACTTTTGCATCGATGAAGCAATTGAGAACAACGTAACTTCTTATGCTAAGTTAAGAAAATTGGTTTACGAGGAATGGAAGAAGAGATGGGATTATTCTACACACTTCTGTCATTCAGCATGTAAGATTGCTTCATCTATGCTAAAATCTTGGAGGAAAAAAGTGAGGAAGGGTGAAGCAAAGCCACCTAAAGCTAAAAAATTGTTCATAAGGTTTGACCCTCAACTTGTCAAGTTTGAAGGAGATAGATTGAGAATATCAATTAAACCAAGGCAATTCACTTACGTTCATCTCAAATATGGAGAGTACCAGAGAAAGTTCATTGAAGAATGGAGAAAAGGTAAGTTAAAGGTAGGAGAAATTACTATGAATGAAGAGAAAGTTATTGTTCCTTTTAGGAAGAAAATAGATTTAACGAATCCGAAAGATTATATTGCTATTGATGTAAATGAGTCAAACATAACTGGTGTGAGCTCAAATCCTCATGTTCTGAGAATAGAACACGGATTGAGAACAGTTCATACAACATACTTCGAAGTAAGGAGAAGAATTCAGAAGTTGTCGAAGTATAAACCGATAACATCTAAAAGACTTATGGAAAAATATTCTGGAAGAGAGAAGAAAAAGATTCACGATTTATGTCATAAAATAGCTAAGGTAATTGTAGATTTTGCTAAAGAACATGGATTTGGGATAATAATGGAAGATTTGAAGGGAATTCGAAATAGAATTAGATATAACAAAAATTTAAACAGAAGATTACACTCATGGAACTTCAAAAAGTTGCAGTTCTTCATAGAATACAAAGCTAAGCTCAATGGAATACCAGTTGTTTATGTCAATCCTTACAAGACTTCAAGTCTCTGTCCGAGATGTGGTGGAAAATTAGCACCGAATGGGCAGAGGCTGTTAAAGTGCAAGAAATGTGGTTACGAAAACGATAGAGATATTATCGCTTGTTTGAACATGCTCAGAATGAGGGGAGTTCCCGTTCCCCCTGAATGCCTCTCGATGAAGCTTCGCAAAGAGAGGAACTCCTCAAGGCGGTTAAATGTTACTGCTTATTCCTTAAATCACCTTGAGGAGAGAACGGAAATAACTCCAGATTAATAAGAATAGTTTAATGTATGTTTGTACATTGTCTGTGTTCATTTACCTAATGGCAAATATAGATAGGAACCGTTTTAATAATGTTAGTTTTCTTATCCCCGCTAAACCGTTTTACTCCATGCAACTAGAAATGCTTTACTAAAATTTGCTTGTGTAGTAAACTATAAATCAGAATTTAAAGTCATGGTACGTTAAAAATGCAACAGAGGTATAAAAGTGGATCCTTTAGTCAGTTTAGTTCTTAGCCTTTTAGTACTGTTTCTCCTAGTACTTAGGAAAGTTGATATTGCCTACGCGCTCGCAGTTTCGACTTTTATTTTTGGTATTCTCGTCTTCAGTCCTAGGGGTCTGATTATAAACACTTATAATGGTCTCTTTTCTTTTTCAACGCTAAGATTATTCTTAGCGTTTGTTCTTGCTTTTTATTTTGCAGCCCTATTGAGGAACGTTGGTGTAATGGATAAAATCGTTAAAGGGGTTGCAAGATTCAATAAGAAATTTGCCGCGGTCTTTTTACCTTCGGTTGTAGGTTTAATACCCATGCCTGGTGGGGCCTTAGTTTCCGCTATTATGCTTAGAGACCTTTATCTTAACGATTTAAAAATTGGAGAAGAAAAAGCTACATTCATAAATTTCTGGTTTAGACATATTTGGGTAACTGTCTGGCCTCTCTATCAATCTCTTATTATTGCCTCAATATTATTAAACGTAAAAGTTTGGCAAGTCATATCCTGTACATATCCTATTAGTTTAGCCACCATTATCGGGGGTCTACTTGTAGTTCTACCCTTGCTTAAAAACGTGAAAGAAAATCCGGAAGAAAAAGACAATAGAAGCTTAAAGATGATTTTCGAAGGATTCTGGCCATTTCTAACCGTTGTTGTCCTAGTTTTAGGCTTGAAATTAGATGTAATTTACTCCCTAATAATAGTCGTCCTTCTTACATCACTAGTTTATAGACCAGATAAATCCAAAATAAAAAAGTCACTTAAATTTGCATTTTCTCCAAAAATACTTCTAATAATAGCAATGGTCATGATATACAAGGAATATGTCACAAACAGTAACGTCAACGTAGAACTTTATAATTTATCAGTAAGTTTAGGCTTACCTATTTATCTCGTGCTTTTTTTAATACCTTTCGTAATCGGCTTAGCAACTTCCGGTGAATTCGTGTTTGTGGCTATGTCATTCCCCGTTTTAATCAACATTTTAGCACCTAATGGAAACATAAATCCATTCTACATCTTTGTTGCCTATCTAGGAGGAATCTTAAGCGTAATGGTTACACCTATTCATCTCTGTTTAGCATTAACTTTAAAATATTTTAACGCTAAGGCAAGCATAACATACAGGTATATTCTCCTCTCAGTACTTTTCTCATTCATACTGGGGCTTATCTTGGGGCTTATACTTTTAAAATAAACTTTACTGTCAAAGTGGTTCAAATGCATCAAAATAGCTTCAATTCATATTTTTCAATTCTTTTCATCCCTATTCCTACGTTATGCACTATATATTTTTTAGATTTTTTAGATTTTAGAGAAGATTTATTTAAAAGAGATAAGGTAATATAGGCTTGTCATGTCTGTGATATCCCTGACGGTGTCTAAGTGTTTGAGGAGAGGCTTCATATGCCATCAGATAACAATTTAAAGGAATTAGAAGGAAAAGTCATTGAATCCTTTTCAATAGAGGAGGTCTATAGGCACGTTGAGTTCCTAGTTGAACTAGGTGAACGTCTAACCGGGTCCAAAGAAATGGAAAAAGCTGCAAAATACGTTAAAGAGGTTTTAAAGGCCTACGGCCTAGAACCAAGAATAGACGAATTCTACGTTTACACAAGCTTTCCAGGTCTCTCAGAATTCAAAATAATCGAACCCGAACAACTAGTAGTGGAAAGTTTCCCTAACCTCCACTGCTACTCAACTTCACCTGAGGGAATCGAGGGAGAACTCGAATACGTTGGATCCGGTAGTGAAGACGAGTATAAGAAAAAGGATGCAAAAGGAAAAATTGTTCTGGCAGAACTGTCTTATTCCCCTCCTAGACCCGAGAAAGCAAAAATCGCCGAAAAACATGGAGCTAAGGCCT
Organism: Candidatus Baldrarchaeota archaeon; assembly: GCA_030587435.1. The sequence goes on from JAUQZC010000079.1 coordinate 9,110, forward strand.
TAGTGGTAATGAACTGGGGGCCCAGCGACAAATCAATAGTTGGTAGAGGTGCCATTAAATGGGTTTGGGGTAATCCAACGCCGGAAAGCTGGAAACAAATACCAAAAATACCATCAATAAACATTTCAAGAGTGGCGGGAGAACGTCTAAAAGAGATGCTAAACAAAAGGGGAGTAAAAGCGTGGTTGAGAGTTGAAAATGTTAAAAGCTGGGTTAAAGCTAAGCAACCTGTAGCAGAAATAGTTGGTAGTAGCGAGCCTAATATGTTTGTATTAGTTGGTGGCCATTTAGATGCGTGGGGAAAAACAGCTACATGTAATTCCTCTGGTAACGCTTTAATGCTTGAGTTAGCCAGATGTTTCGTCAAATGTAAGGAGTTTCTAAGGCGTGGAATAGTTTTTGCCTTTTGGGATGGACATGAAATAGCTGAAGCAGCCGGTTCAACGTGGTATGTCGATAATTTCTGGGAAAAGCTTAGAAAAGGCTGCATAGCATATTTAAACATAGATTCACCTGGATTAAAAGGTGCAACAAGATTTATTGCCTATGCGTCACCTGAAACATGGAGTTTTCTGAAGAAAATAGAAGAGGAAACCGGCATCAATATTGAAAAGCATATTCCCCTTAAGACTGGTGATAACTCAGTTTTGGGGATAGGTATACCTTACATTTCCACCTATGCCACCTATACTCAGGAAGAACTGGAGAAGACTTTGAATTACGCATCGTTAGGCTGGTGGTATCATAGCGACGAAGATACGCTCGATAAAATAGATGGAGAATTACTTGAAGAACACTTTAAAATCTACGTGAAATACATCGTTGGTCTTTGCTGCAGTCTAATAATACCCTTTGAGTTCGTAACTGTAGCAGATCATATAGCGAAGGAACTGGAAGAACTAGAAAAAATATCAAAGGGCAAAGTTAAACTTAACATGCTGTTTGAAAAGGTGAAAGAATTCAAAGAGGTAGCTGAAGAACTCAGCGCGATTACTGCAAAAATCGAAGAAATTTATACAAATGGGAAAGAAGAGGATAAAGCTAGAGTTGAAGAGGCTGCTAAGTTAGTTAATAAATGCATTTTAAAAAATAGTAGAATTTTAACTTCAGCTTTCAGATCCACAGTTGATTCATATGATCAAGAACCTTACGGTTTATCTATTTTAGAGAAACCCATACCAAGACTTTACGCAACAATAAAAGAAATGGTTGAAGCCTCTGGAGGAGAGAAAATACGATTATTGGAAACTAAACTAACTAGAGAAAAAAATAAGTTAATGGATGCCTTAAATGATGCTATAGACTTCACATGGCTAACCATAGATAACTTGAGGCTCAAGTATAATCTGAGTACCTAAGATCTATGTTAAATGCTACTTGAGGTTTAGTTCACTTAATATCCTATCTACATCTATTCTTTTTTCGATTTCTTTTGCTAAATTAATTATTTTAGAGTTTTGCATGCTTTTAACCGAATATCCTGATTCTTCTATTTTTCGCATCGTCGTGTACGTATCATAGGGCGTTAGCAAGACTGGTACTTGCCTTTCCTCAGCCTTTGTTATTACATGTTCATCAGGATAAATGTTGCCAGTCAGTATTAAAGCTGAGGTTGGAGTCTCTAATGCCGCTAAAAGTATATCGGTTCTGTCTCCTCCAGTTATCACAGCTTTATCAGCTGTTATTCTCAAATATCTCAGCGCTTTCTCAGGTGTCATTGCTCCTATCAAAAAGTTTTCTATAGGCTTATCTAACCATTCTTCGCCTACAATTATTCTTGCATCCGTTGCTTCTGCTATTTCTCTCGGGGTTATTGGTATAAGCTCTCTTATACTAGGTATCGTGCCGAGAACTTTTGTCCCCTTTAACTCTTCTTCTAAAAGCAGATATTCCTTAAATTCAATGTCTTTTTCAGCCTTTGCGCCAATAATTACAGTTCCTAAGTGATTTACTTTATAATTCCCAACAATGCACTCTACTAATTTTATGCTGTCAAGAATGTAGACTGGATCATAGTTTATAAGCGTAATTAAAGGCGCATTGAGCAAATTTGATAAGTCTACAGCTGAAAGTCCCAGCGACATGCCTGTCCAAAGATAATCCAATCCCTCAGTTAAAACTATGTCTTTATCTTTAGCTATTTCCTCTGCCACTTCTTTTACGTAATCTCTTACGTCTTTGATTTTACCCGCGGTTAATATCTTATGTATAAATTCTCGGTGATAGAGGTATGGAGTTATTTTTTGCACTGAATCTGGAAGATTTAGTTTCTCTTTCATTATGCAAGCATCGGCATCTCCACATTCCTTGGACTCAGGTACGTATATTCTTTGGTCTAAAGGCTTAAAGTATCCGACTTTGTAGCCTTTCTCAATTAAGAGTTTTGCCAACCCAAGTATAAAGACAGTTTTTCCAATTTGTTTTTCTGTTGAGCCTACTATAAGAAATTTTGAATTTTCCAACTTTAAACCTCCATATTCTAATATTTTATTGTCATACGAGCATCTACCGCGAAACCACCCTTTTCATAAATCATTAGGGGATTTATATCGAGTTCACTTATTTCCTCAAAGTCCTCTAATAGCTGAGACACCCTCATTATTGTTTCTTTTATGAAGTTTATATCGCCTCCAGGCCTCCCTCTTACACCTCTAATAATGTTGTATCCTCTTATTTCGCTTATCATTTTTTCTGCTTCTCTTTCGCTTACAGGAGTAACTCTGAATGCAACGTCCTTAAAGACTTCTACATATATTCCCCCCAATCCAAACATTACTAGTGGTCCGAATTGAGGGTCTCTTATTCCCCCTATTATAACCTCTATTCCACTTGGGACCATTTCCTGCACACTTATACCATGTACAACTGCTTTTGGCGCATACTTCCTCACATTCATTATTATCTCTAGATAAGCAGTTCTTAACTCTTTTTCATCCGTTATATTTATCTTTACCGCGCCTATATCTGTCTTGTGGATAATGTCTGGTGAAACAACTTTCAATACAACTGGGTAACCTAGGTCTTCTGCCGCTTCCACAGCTTCCTCTAAACTTCTTACTACTCTGTATTTTGGAACTATTATACCATAGTGTTCTAGCACTTGTTTTGCTTCTATTTCCGTTAACCTTGTTCTATTTTCCTCTCTGAGCTTTTTGAATATTTCAGCTACACCTTTCTTATTAACATCAAATGTTACTACGTTTTCCTCCACGTTCAGCTCTTCAAGTATTTTCTTGTATCTTACAAGTTTCGCGTAAGCTTTCACAGCCCTTTCAGGCTCCGTGTAGTTTGGAATATTATATCTTCTCAGTATGTCCTCTATTTCCTCGACCTCTTCTCCGCCCATAAAACACCCGATGACCGGTTTTTTAACTTGAGTTGCAACTTCACCTATTAAATGCGCTAATTTTCTTTCATCTATAATTTGCACCGGAAGTAACGCCGTAATCACTCCGTCAACATTTGGATCGTTTATAATGGTCTTAAAAGCATTGAAATAAACTTCCTCATTAGCATTTCCCGTAACGTCTAAAGGATTTCTGAAACTTGCAAATGGCGGAAGGAATTTACGCAGTTCTTCTATTGTTTTTTGGGCAAATCTAGCAAATTTAAGCCCACTCAGACTAGCTGCATCCGTTAAAAGTACTCCAACGCCTCCACCATTCGTTATTATAGCAATTCTCTCGCTTTTTGGTGTAGGTTGCCTTGCAAATGCTTCGGCTGCATCAAAAAGCTCATCGATTCTATAAGCTCTTATGACACCTGACTGTTTAAAGGCTGTTTCATAAGCTATATCCATTCCAGCTAAGCTTCCAGTGTGCGAAGAGACTGCTCTTCCACCCTCCTCTGTTCTACCAGACTTTATTACAAGTATAGGCTTCTTTTTAACGACTTCCCGCGCTATTCTAACAAACCTTCTGCCTTGTCTTATATCTTCTAAGTATAATGTAATAACCTTTGTTTTCGGATCGTTAGCTAGATATTCTATAAGATCGGTTTCATCAATATCAGCTTTATTTCCCAGATTAATAAATTTTGAGAAACCTATTTTTTCCATTATACCTTGATTTAAAATTGAGATGCAAAGAGCCCCGCTTTGGGAAATAAATGCGATGTGACCTTTTAATGGTGATTGAGCAGAGAAGGTCGTATTTAGAGAGTTCCAAGTATCTATTACTCCAAAGCAGTTTGGTCCTAGGAATCTTATGCCATATTTTTTAGCTATTTTCACTACTTCTCTTTCAAGCTTTACTCCTTCTCCACCTGTTTCCTTAAATCCAGCCGAAATTATGATTGCTGTTGGAACATTTTTTTGACCAAGTTCTTCCATGATTTGAGGTACTAACACATTTGGCACTGTGATGACTGCCAGATCTATTTCATCTGACACTTTAAGAACTGAAGGGTAACACTGTAATCCTAAAATTTCATTTGCATTTGGATTTATTGGATAAATTTTTCCTCCATATCCGCCATAAACTAAATTGTATAGAACAGCGTAACCCACTTTTCCTGGATGTCTTGAAGCCCCTACAACAGCGATGCTCTTAGGGTTAAACAGATTATCTATTGCTGGCTTCGCCATTAATTTTTCTTCTAAAATGTGGTCCACCCCTTGCCTATCATTTTAATCGCATTAAACCAACACTATGCTATGAATTGCCTATCTATATTTATTCGAATATTCTTAAAAGTCTTTTTTATCAAATCTAATCTAAAATCTCTACATACCTGTATTTTCAAATCTAAAAATGCAAACAACGATCAAAATCCGGTTTAAAAAATGTAAAAACTTAAAAATAAATTGTTAAAAATAATTTACCCTACGTAATAGGTTTCTATCTTTTTATCTTCAGAAATAAGAATTACTTCACCTGGATTCATGATTTTAAAAAGCTTATAACCCAGTTCTTCCATTTTTTCATCAATTCTCTTGTTCATCTCAACAAATTTATCTATATTAAGATCTGGCTGGTACTGTAATCCTTCCTTAGCTTCTGAGATGTTTTTATAAGTGGAGAAAAGTATATTTTCATTTTTTCTCCATATTTTAAATCTACTTCCACTAGTCATTTTTTCTTGAGCCAAAACGACATAAGGAAAATTGTTTATAAGGACTACAAAATTTCCAGGTTTACCATCAGCACTAAGCTCAACTAACTTTCTCAAAGTGAATCTCACTGAGTTAACGACATTATCTTTATCTATTTCCCTATCTTTCAGCTTTTCTTCAATTAAATGAGGAATCAATTCGCTATCAACAATCGAACCATCATATTCACTTTCAAAACGGTGCCCACTGGACTTCAATCTCTTATACTCCTCCACATAGTTTGCAAAACCACCATTATGAACAACAAATATGTTATTCGTGCAGTCACTAAAGGGATGTGTGAATCTCGCATCACCTATAGGAGCCCATTTACTCGGCCACCTTGTATGTCCCACAAAGAACCTAAAATTATAACATCTTTCTACGATATAAGAATCGAAACCCTCTATTAGCATGTTTCTTTTAACACGACGTATTTTTCCACGTTCGTTCATCCACATAAATCCTGTACCGAAACCTTTCACCGCATCTTTTTCATCAACATTCCTAGAGATAGAATATTGGAAATAGCCTTTAGAGCCAACATACTTTTCAAGGATTTTTAAAACAAGAAATACGGAGTCCAAATCTCGACCAACTATGCCCGAAATGCCGCACATCCCGTAATCTCCTTCCAATAAATATTAGTTGATGTACATCCTGCAGTTTAACTGCCTTCCGCTAATGTTCTTGCAATCATTTCACCAAACTTTTCGCATGCTTCTGTCTCTTTTTCATCTGGAGACTCTACAGCGTAAACGCCTTCTCCTATAATCTTCATACAATGTTCCTCCAGCATTTCCCTTAAACCTTGAATACACTTCTTAGCCCCTTTTTCCTCTCCAGCGGAAGAAAACATACCACCAACCTTACCCTTAAGTTTACCGTAAATTTCTATGGATTCGTCAACGAATTTTTTAATGGGCCATGCAGGAAGTCTAAAATAGCTTGGGGATCCCAGAATTATTGCATCTGCTTCAAGTAAATCCCTATTAGAAGCATCCTCTACTCTTTTCAGAATCACTTCAACATTTTCCACCTTTCTACATCCTTTAGCTATAGCTTCGGCCATTTTCTTTGTATGTCCCGTTTTAGAATAATAAACAATCAAAATCCTTTTTGACATATTTTCTCCTCCAATTTTGTTTCGTCTTTACGTAGGTATCCTATCAAATTTAAGCTTGCCCTTTTAAGTTCAAAGCACCAATTCCTAATATATTTGTTTACTTTTCATGTTGCTAAAGAGCATATTTTTGTTAAACATTCGGTTTAAAATGTATTTTAAACGTGATAATAAACCAATTTATAAAATTAAGCATAAGATATATTATTTTTAACTCTACCAATCTTTATATCCTTTAACTTTAAATTTAACTTCATAAGAAAGTCAGACAGGGCTATCATACTGTTCTGAATGATGATGAATCTGGTTAGGATTAGCTAAATTCTAGGGTAGGATACAAATTTATAAGTTGAGGCGAAAGGGTATTATAAAGGCACATGATGTTTAAATATTGAAGCGTTAACTGGTTGGATATGTTATGGTTGATTTATTACTTGTTTTCCTCCTCCTTGACATATCATTATTTGTCCCATGGACTGTTCTCTTCATACTTACACTTAGAACCTACCTTAAGCAAAGAAGTAAAGTTTTACAATATTTTATCATCGCTTCTCTCTTTCTCTCACTGGCTTTTGTATGTCATAGTATTTGGGCATATACAGCGTCTATACTAACCCCAGTAAAGCCCCTTCCAATTATAGAAAAGTTCATGGACATATTCGTGATGTTTGCCTTTGTATTTATAACTTTACTTTCGGTAGAAATAGCGATACCAAGGTGGAAACCTATATCATACGTAGCCTGCGTTCAAGCCTTGGTTACGGCAATTTTAGAAATTTTAGCTAAGGTAGAGGTGGAAAGCATTGGCTATAGGCTTCGTCTTGTTCGTCCAACCTACGTTGCCTTAGCCTTAATCGTATACTTCATTATATATGCTGGAATTTCCAGTTTTATGCTCATTAAGACTGGACTAGAAATCAGAGGTAAAACATTGTGGAAAAGAATATTTGGCGTAGGAATAGGGTGTTTTATAAGTTTAATCAGCTGGTTTCAAATATTAGTAGTAGCATCTATTTATCCTAGTCTTCTTTTTGCCGCCTATATCATAGCTTTAACTATGATTTGGGTTCTCGGCTTAATCTTATACTTTAGCCTAGCTTATAAGATCGATATCATTGCCAGAGAATTTGCTGAACTATTAAAACTGAAAAAACTCGACCCGTTAAGCCGTGAGAGTAGAATTACAGCCTTACTTACGGACTATACATCAGAAGCTGGTGAATGCCCATTTTATGATCCCAGTTTGCCCTCTAAGTGTAAGCTTGATCCTTTAAGTAGAAGACATTGGGACTGTGAAGGCCGAGTATTCGTAAAAGGCTTCACATGTCCATACGTATTAGACCACTTAAAGAAGATAAAGGAGGATCAAGGCAAAAGATAGATTAATAGTTCATAGAGTTCATCAGCCATGTTGAAGATATTTTCTAACGTATCTTCACCTAATTCACGTAGCTTATTTAACATTCTCTGAAAATGGTTTTTTACGTGTTCAGGGATTAAGTTTAAGTTTTCTTCGTAGAGGGCTATGAGAACAGCGTCTTTTGTAGCTTCTATTAATGGAGTTACCCCAGACAGAACCTTAAAAACATCCATCAACAGTGGTGCAAGAACATTTATTTCATTTACAGCCTTCTCCCAAACACGTTTTTCCTCAGGTTTAACCCTCAAATGATACCAGTACAGTTTTTTCTGACCCTCTATGAACCCCCTACTTACAAGGAACCTAGTAACCTCAAAACTCTTAATTGCAGTGGCAAATATGTAAAAAGTAATATCCAAAATGTCTGGACGAATTACCCCCCTACTTCTCAAATCAAATAGCTTCCTCGGCAAAGGTATAAAGTAATATTTAGGAGAACCATGCAAAATCGAATGGACAGCTGCTCTCCTTAACTCAGCTAACGCAACGTCCCAAGGCTTACTCTCCATATCACTTACACATATAGCTATGGTAGGCCAACCTCTCCACGCAAAATGAGTTACAGAACTATCTGGAGCTATCCCAGAAATCCTTACACCAAGCCTAGAATACACTAACTCGTTTTCCTCTTCAATAAATCTATCAACATCATATCTGCTACGAAATATTAAAACCTCGCAAAACTCTGGCTCAACTCCTAGTTTCTCATAGCATTCAGAGATCTCCGCAACTATAGCTCTAACTTTCTCTTGCGGCACATTACCCTTAACAACAACGTAGAGATTTTCCTTCAATTTAACACGTCTCCAACTACGTATTTAATAGTTTAAAGCTAAATCTTAACCAAACTGTACTCCGTTTCACCTAGTCCATATTCTTTAGCATATTTTAACGTTGTTAACGGATCTACAGGTGGAAATCTATTAAGATATTCTATCATTGTTATCTTAGAAAACTTATCGGAACCTTTTTCCAGAGCCCCCAGCTCCTCTGCAACAGAATACGGTAATCCAGGTGCTTGATTTACCAAGTCAAGCGAAGCCTTGTCTATCGCCACCGGATCTCGAGAAGCCAGCACACCTATATTAGGAACAAAAGGATTGTCACTGAAAGGAAAACAATCACAATGCGCCGTTATATCATATAGAAAGTTCATATATCCAACCTTATCTTTACCAAAATAGTTTACAACAGCCAAAACAGTTTCAACAACCGCAATACAAAACTCTTCAGGATCCCTATGCATCTCACCCCAGCTAGAAATCGCCTTCTCCGGGCAAATCGCCCAGCAACCACAACCCCAAACACATTTCTCCCTATCTATCTTAGCTTTACCATTTACCATCTCTATCGCATCAACAGGGCAAAAATCCACACATTTACCACATCCATTACAAGGTTCGGATTTGACATAGGGCTTCATCTTCAAATGGTTTTGAGCCTTACCGCTTTTCGTTACACACCCCATACCAATATTTTTGAGAGCACCGCCAAAACCTGTTCTAGGATGACCCTTAAAATGAGCAAGACTAATCAAACAGTCAGCTTCAGCAATAGCTTGACCAATCTCAACCTCCTTAATCACCTTACCATTTACCTTAACTTTAACTCCACTAAGACCCTTAAGCCCATCCGCTATAATTATAGGAGCACCAACAGTCTCAGAAGTAAAACCATGACTCGCAGCAACCCTAAGATATCCTACAGCGGTTCCACGAGGCCTATCCAAACCAACACCAGTAGTATCCGTAACAAAAGGAACCCCACCAAGCTTCTTAATCTCCTCAACAATTATCCTAACATGAATAGGCCTTATATGCGTAAAGTTTCCCTCTTCACCCATATGAACCTTCACAGCAACAATATCACCCTTATCAATAATGTCTCCCAACCCAGACTCGTTAAAAAGCTTAGGTAACCTAGCATTAATATTATCCTCTGCTTTCCGAACCTTAAAATCAATCATAAACACATCAACCATAAAACCACCCTCCCAAACAATCACACAACATACAATCCATAACAATAATCGTTAAAATCTTTCCCAAATCCCAGTGGAGCCTTGACCTAAAATTACTCTTCTCTATAACAATTTAATATATTGATTTCAAAACGATCAGCCCTTTACAATAGTCGATTTTAGAGAGATCGAAATTCAAAAGATACTCATGTACCCCCTCTTATTTTGAGAGAAACATGGTGATTTAAGCCTCCTATGAGACTAGTATATTCTCAAAAATACGAGGTGTTCTGAATGGCGAGAAAACAGGCAGAAATGTTAGAGAAAATACATGATTTCGGCGAGTTAATCGTAAGATTAGAAGCCTATCGAGAAAACATAATACATTCAAGCACGTGGCCAGTTTTTGGAACAGTTATGTCTTCGGGAACGTTAATAATATGGGTCATATATCTGATATCAGCGAATAACTTTCTATGGTCTTTAATCGCTGTTCCATCCATAGTTGCAATCTTGCTTTACGGTTGGATACATGAGAAATATTCTCCCAAGTACTTTCAAGAGCGAAGTTGGATAATGTTGTTCACATTCGGAATACCGATTTTTGGCACTATACATGGTTGGTTCTCTACTGCTAAATTTAATTAATGCATCAGACGTCTTGATGGGATACTTCTACTCTTCAATTTCCTGGTATATCGCTCTTGGACTGGGAATGTTGCTTACAGGACTTACTGTTGAAAGAAACACAGTAAAACAGAGACACCTTGTGTTTAACAGCACATTAATGGTTGGAGTTCTCTTACTACTGACATCACCGCTACTGATAGCATTACCACTATTTCTTAGAGAAATCGATGTACTACCTATCATTGGAGGACTCCTCTCGCTGTCTTTAATGCTAATAATGTTCCTCATAGGGTATCTAATCTGCTTAGAAAGAGCACATACGGTCCTTATGGGTGCCAAAAATGAGCAACAATAAGAAAGAGGAACTATCTTCTTCTTTAAACTCCCTTCATAAATCTTTAGAGCTACTGGATATCAAGAAATTCCTCATAGTGAGCATCCTCTACTTGCTCG
>JAUQZC010000116.1 GCA_030587435.1 Candidatus Baldrarchaeota archaeon
CTTCCCTATATCTTTTTCCCTTTTTAACTTCTTTAATTTCCAGACCAAAGTTCTTAAGGATTTCTTCTAGCTTCCAAAGGTTTGCTAACAACGTAAATTTAAAATATGAAAAATTATCGTTTTCATAGTTTTTTAAATCTTCCTTAAATTTTTCTTTTAATAGAGGCTTTACAGGATCCAGAGAAATATCAATGCTAAGCGGAATGACGTCTTTTAGCTCTTCTCCTGCCACTTTTATGTCTTTTATTTCTGCTGATAATTTCAAATTTTTCTTCAGACTCGATAATATTGCTTCCAGATCATTTTTGATACTACTGAAGAAAATTAGACTCTCTTCATCTTTCGAAGGAATTTCTAAAAAATCTAATTTGTTTGATGTAAGTATTTTTTCAACTAATTCTTCAATTATTTTTTCTTCTAGCGGTGTTAGTGGTATTTCTATTTTTTCAGCCATTCAATGAAGCCTCTCAATGTGTGCTTCTCTGTGTATTCTTCTTTCATTGAGAGTTTCAGTATGTTTCTCTTGAGGTCTTCTTGGCTTTGTGGTGTTTTTAGGTGGATCGACTTTATATTTGTTTTTTCCTCGTCGATTTTTAATGTTCCAAAGCCTTTGCTCTTAAGCCCTCCAACTTTTATACCTTCATGTAATAGGTACTGGAATATATTGGCTAATAGTTTTGAGTTATCGGAGCCTTGTTCCAGGTTTTCTGCGATTATCCTCAGCTTAAACCTAATATTGTCTAGAGGCTCTATGAATTCTATGGTGTATAGCCGCCCTTCTTTCGCTATTCCTGTTTGTCTATCTATTGAAGTGGATGTGTATGTTTTAGTCTTTAATTCAACTATTTTGTCATTTAGAAGTGGATATGCGTCAAAGAATTTTAGTTTTGCAGCGACACTTTTTCCACCAAAGAGGTTGCATACTGGACATATTAATGAGAAATAGTATTCTAAGAGGGCCCTTTCCGTAAGTTCTTCTATTTGTTTATCTGAAAATATTTCTCTCATCGTTTCTATAGCGTTTTTCTTATACTTTCTCGTTAATCCCTCGCAATGTTCTTTATCTTTTCTAATATGCTCATCTTTCCTATGGCATTTTACGATTTCATTTATATCTGGAGATGAAAATACCATGCTTTTAGCTATTTTCATCGCTAGTTTTCTCAATACGCCTTTAAGTGATTCTGCTGGCAGAATCGGTATGTAATATTTGTTGACCTTCATTTTTAAAATTGACCTAGTGAATAACTCTCCTCCGGCCCCTATGTGAAGCGGATCTACCGGTTTTAGGTATAGATCTATTAGAAACCTGTTTTCAAGGAATACCTTAAACATCTGTCACTACCTCCAAGATATTTAAACCTCCATAGCTTAGAGGGCCGAAACCTTTGAGCTCTTTTTCAGCTAGATAATTAGCTTTGTCTGTGTTTATTTCATAGAAAAATAGTGATCCTGGTGCAGCGCCGGATATTCTAGGTTTTGGTATTCCTCCATGTGCGACTTTAAGGGAAAAACCGCTTATTGTTTTAATTCCCGTTAATAAATAGTTTTTATCTTTTAAGACATAGTGAGGTTTTGCGTCTAAATCAAGTTTTAGATTGGTAAATATTCCGTGATTGTTTATTTCTAATCCAAAAGAAAGTGAAAGTGACCTTAACATAATTATATTATTAGTTTTTTGTAAAACGTTTTCTATGATCTTTGTTCTTTTTTCTACATAGTTTTCTAATAGTTTTATGTGGACGTTGAATTTGCCGAAGCCTTTAGATTTCCCTCTACCTATTTTTATCTCAAAATCTTCCTCTTCTAATAGATTTTCTAATTTATTTTCTGTGTCAACTATTTTACCTATAAAGATATTCTGTTTAAGTTGTCCGTCTTCTTCATGAACTGGTAATAAGGTTAGATAGCCAAAAAGCATCCCTATCTCACTGGACTTTACATATTTGTTTATTGCCGTGGAATCTAAGGACTGTAAATATTGTGAAAGTTTATAATAAGTTTTATCAATTTTTACTACGAGTTCTCCTTTCATGTTGCTAACTGTATATAAATGTCCTCTCCTACATGTTACTTTGAAAAGTTCATTTATGTCGAAATCACGTATTTTCTCAATGCTATCTATACTTGGAAATATTTTATCTTCCCTACAAACTTTACAGCATAGTAGTAAGGGATGTGCAGGTCTGGAAACTTCTTTTCTAAATGTTGGATATGCCGGATGAAATATTATGGTTGGCTTTAGAGCCTCTTCTTTTACATCTTTTTTCAATTCTCTGCTTATATAAGTTAGCAGAGCTCCCCTTAGAGTGTAACCTTCTATGTAACTGGTAGAATGTTTTAAATACCTTGAATCTGCAGCTATACCAGATACAAGCACTGGACTCTCTTGTCTAAGTTGTACTTCATATATATTCAAATATTCTGCCTCCTCAATGTGTCAAGCAAAATGTGAATTATTTCATCTTTTTCCAATCTTTCTAGAATTTCTTTCGGTGAAACATCTTCAATAGTTACGTTAACAAAAGAGTTTCTTCCAATACCTTCAAACCTAAGATTTACTAGAGCTGCTAAAAGAGCTCTTGTTTCCTCTACTGATAGATTTTTACATATTATTTTTGTAGAGAATTTTTCACCAATAGGTATGTATTCCCTGCTAAATAATCCCCCTTCCTCAGCTATACCTGTTTCTTCATCTATTTTAACATGAGTATAGACCTGTGTATCTCCCTTATAATATGCGTTTTCAATACTTATTTTAGAGAAGTCCCCACCAGGTTTCCCAAAAATAGCAGTCACTATATCATTTTTATCCCTTATCTTCTCGGGGTTAACTGATGGTGTAACATTAAAACCTAAAGCTCTGCTTATTTTTATTAATGACGATCTTAAAACCCCTTTTATCGTCGAAGCGGGTATTATTTTAACTTTTTCACCTCTCTCTGATATCGTTTCCATAAATGGGTTATCTGCAACTATTTTTATCGGAATGCTTGACGATATATGCAGTTTTTTCAAAGTTATAAAGTTAATCTTAATGGTGAAGTCAAACATCTACTTTAATCCCCCTATTAAAGATTCTAAAACTAAATACAGGTCAAACAGTGTAAATATAGGTTCGTCTCCATCCATATACAGCAAATTCTCCATCATTCTTTTAATTGTCTCCTGCGTCTCCTTACTACCTGTCTTCTCTTCTCTCCCAGCAAATATTACCTTTACAAAAGTTGAATTATCCTTCTCGACCCTTACCTGTAGGTTTTTGAAAAGAATTCTCCTTAATGACCGAAGATCTTCTTTAAATCCAGAAGTATAAATTTTCTGAAGAAGTTCCTCGCTGATCGATGAATCTATTTTATCAATTGTTTTGTCTAGAATTAGATTAAAATATCTTAAAATAGAGTTTTTCTGTTTTCTTTCAGACAGTAGAAAAGGCTTTTCCTTCAATAAGCTGACTTTTTCCTTTAAAACCTTATTTAATGCAAAATCAATGTTTTCTGGATACATAATACCTTGTTCAGTTACAAAGATGCTTAAAGCCCCTCTGAAATCTTCTCTGAGCCTTGCTTCTTCCATATGAATCGCTAGAGCACTTTCTCTAATATTATCCTTGACTAGCTTATCAAGAATGTATCCAGCACTTTCATATAAAGGTATTATAGGATGTTTTGGTTTTGCTACGGTTATACTAACCGAAAGCGTAGATCTACAACCCATATTTAAAAAGTACTCATTAATCATATTATAGGCTAATGGTAAAGCTAATTTGGATGGAACTATTAGTGTAGCATCATCACCACCCATGTAGACTACTCCAAAAACAAGTCTATTATAGTCATCCTTGTTTTTCCTTCTTACCTTATTTAGAAAATTATGGAAAGCTTTCTTTAATGACGAATCTATCCTTATACTCCTTTCGAAGGCATCAGTGATAGATATCGATGATGACATTAGTTGCCCTGCAATGTTTGCATCCATTCTAATTAAAGCTATATTCAAATATTCTTCTGGATTTTCCAGCTCAGCTAGATCCAAACCTCCTATATATTCTAGTATACGTTTGAGAAAGTCTTCACTTGGATCATTTCCAAATAGTTTTCTGAAAAGTTGCTTATAGTGATAGTTTTCTCCAATTTTATACTTCTTTTCACATAAAGAACATATATATTTTCCTTTTTCGGTTTTTTCCGCAAAATTAAAGCCACAAAATGCGCATATTCTAAATATGTTTGGTGAAACCTCCCCGCTTATATATGAAGTGGCTTTTTTCTTGGTCAATTCCCTTGTCAATATTGCATCTGTTAGATTAAAATTCGAGTATAGTGGCGCATAACTGTAAGCTATATCTATTTCGAAATTTCTCCCAAGATTATACAATTCACTTCCAATTTTATCTTTTAACGAACTTGGAATAAGGAAGGTAATATTTCCGCCTCCGTAGAACAAAAAACACTCATATGGAAGTTGAAATTTCTCGTGAAGACAGTAAGGAATGCTAATCATTAGTATAGTGTCTATTATTCTACTTGCCCCTTTCATTGTCCTAAGATCGTTGGCGCGAATATACTTTTGAATATTTCTTATATCAGCTTTTGCTACCAAAAAGTCTTCAGGCGATGTTCCACTTATCTTTATGTGTTTTTCTAACATTTCTCTAATTATTGGATTTTCAACGTCAATCTTCGATAGCATCTTGCAAAACTTTTCACTTAAATCTCTTATATTACTTTGACCTAAACTCTTCCAGAAATTCCAGTCTTTGTAAAGTTTATCTAAATCGCTGAAACTTTCTAATTTCTTCCCTATTCTCTCAGCGGCTTCCTTAACTTTCGATTTAGCGTCTTTATCCATTTCCAGCAATGAAAAAAATATTCTTTTAAGCCTATCCTCGGCACTTGCAATTTTATCAGCTTCCCTCAAATATGTTAAAAGTTCACTGCTACCTTTAATTATATTTATTGCTAAATCAAAAATTTCCTTAGCCTTACCCTCAGCATAGTCTCTTTTTAGCTCTTCTAGAAACTTTATGGAATTTTGCTCGTGAAGATGCCACTCCATGAAATTATATTTTCCAAAATCATGGAACAATGACGCTAGTCGTAAAGCTACCAGTTTTTCCTTATCTATTTCCTGTCCTATAGACAAATATGACTCTATTAACTTACAGGTAGCTATACCTGAAACCACAAAGGAATGTAATAGTAAGGAAGAAACATTCGCAAGTATTCTTGTATCCGCAGGATAGTGGAAAGCTTTCTCTATAATGGTTTCTTCCCTTTCTTCTAAAGATAAATCTTTTTTTGTTTTACGTCTTGTTTCGTGATAAAGGGTAACTAATAGGTCTTCATATTCTTTAATTCCCTCCCAATTATCTAGCTTAATCTTCTTTTTATAATCTTTGTAGTAAATGGAGAGGTAAAATTCTTTTACTTGAGATGGTATAACTTCTGGTACAATGTCCATGTATTGAACGCCCTTTATAAATAAAATAAAAAAATCGAGAAAATCACTTAATTCTTCTATAGTTGATAACTTTCCTTTCCCTTTAAAAAATAGGAACCTCTCTAAAAGCTTTCTTATTAAATTAGTTAGATTATCAAAGAGTTTTTTCGACTCTTCAGCAGTTATTGTTTTAACATATTGGGGTCCGTTTTTTCCTCTTATAGGTACTATAAAAGCCTTATAGATTTCGTTAAATTCGAAACTTCTACTCAAAGTATCTCCCCCAGTTTTTTCTCAGGGTCACCTACTTCATGGTGAAGATATCTGTCCTTCATCTTTTGAAATATTTCGCCATTCAATTCCTTGATTAGATATTTTCCGTTAACTTTTATCCATACATAGAGTGAATCTTTAAGAAAAGCATATCCAAATAGACCTAAACTCTCAATTTCCCCAATTTCCTCCTCACAATACTTTCTTGTGGTGTAGTCTTCCTCTGTAACTATAAGAATTTTTGCACTCCTTATAATATTCATCAGTTTTTCTTCATTGTAGCCTACCAATTTTAGCCCTCCTATCCAAATATCTAGCAAAATCTTCTTTTTCCATCTCTAGTTTCGCTTTAGCAACGAGCTTTGAAACGTCTTCCTTTATAACTTCTTGAAAATTACATGACACCGCATCGATCAACTTAAACTTCATTAACCCAAAATATTTTCCTTTAATTTGCCCGCCGACTCTGGGATTGTACCTATACTTAAACTTCCCCATGATAAGCGGCTCTATCGCCTCGCTGTTTCCAAGAATGTTAAACCCAAAAAGCAACAATCCTAACTCGGAATAATTATAGTTTAAGGCTGTAACAGTAAATTTAAATCTTGAACCTGAAGCTACAGCTTTTACATTGAGTTCAGGTATAGATATTAGATCTCCTTCTACCAAAACGGCATCTGAAAAATATGTTCTTGAAGCCAACCTAGGATTACCAAACATATCACATAATATGCATACTTGATTTGCTTCGCAGGCTTTTCTCTCAAAGGACACTTCCTCTCCCCAAAATGCTAAATGTTTAGCTGCAAACTTTTTATTTACATATTTACCCTGAGAAATATAGCAAGAATAAGAATAGTAATTTGGACCAACTTGGAAAGGTTTAAACCTATACTCTAAATTTGATCTAACACTACCCTTTATAGCAGACCCTGGAATAGCAGGTGTATCTCTAACAGAGTACTGTGTTGTATTCATTCTTCCCTGATACATTGAAAAAATTCTATTAATTTCATTGATGAAAGCATCTATATTTGAGGCGAATAAATCCATTTTTTCGTCCACTTTTTTTAAGATTTCGGAATATGAAGGTAGCTTCCCAACTAGAGAACCTGTAAAAAGATAGGAAGATTCGTCGACAATACCTTCAAAACTTAACTTGAAATTTATGCGTCCCTCCTCTATACCACATCGACTAACAGGACTCCTATACCCCTTAACCTTGACCACGACGCTTTTTCTCGACATATCTCCTCCACGCCTCTCTACAACCATTAACAAAACTTTTAACAGATTCCGTTTTTACTAAAGAATCATCTTCATCTAAGGGTGGTAATTCCTTCGCTTCACCAATATCCACATACTCGTTATCCTGCAGAGTTATGCCTCTAATATTCTTAAAGGTAACCTCAACTTTTCCAAATCCTCGAGTTTTAAATCCACCTATTGCAACAAAACCAGAGTTAATCATGTCTAAAGCACTAATCACCAATCCAATTAAATAATTCGGCAGATTCTTAAATATAAGACCACTCTGAAAAACAAATCCTGGCTCTATATATTCAATAGTATATAATGCTCCTCTCCGAGCCGTTCCGCTTCTTCTATCTATAGCTATACCAACCTTAACTCCTCTAGATACGTCACCTATCGGATAAGCATCAGAAACATAGAGATGAGCTTTGTAGGAAGTTGTTCCAAAAACTTTACATACTAAACAATATTTTTGAAGAAGTTTTTTAGCTTCTTCAAGCATGTTTTCTCTCAAATATTGCTTTAACACGTTATCATATCTTTTTTTACATCCTTCGCCCATAAAACATTTATATTCTTTAGGGAACAGCTTCAGTGAGGCAACTATATTTTCACAGACGGTTCTAAGGACTCCTTTGAGCGAACTACCAGGTATATAAGGTACACGCATTCCGTTCTTAAGTATTGTTATTACTTGTAGGTCAACAGGAGAAGTCGGGATTTTAGAAGACCCTGACCCTATTCTTAGAGGACTAAGATTCTTGTATTCAAGTTCAACTACTATTTCCCTGCGTAACACGTCAAAAGAAACCCATTCTTGCATTTTAAGCTTCACCTTAAAAAAGTTTTACCTCCCCTATTTTTACTTCTCCGTTTTCTAAAACCATTTTCTCCACCCTTTCTATTTTTAGCTGCACTCTTCCCATCCCCACGCTCTTTCTCCCTCCCAATACAACTTCTCCCATCCTCAATTTATTTAAAAGATACAAAATAATCTTAGTTTCATCCTTATCCCTATCCTCTAAGCTTATTCTCCCATCAATTTCAAAGATTCTATTATCGTTATTCGATGTAAACTCGGTATTCGGAACTACATATTCTATATCAAACAGTCTACCTGGAATTTGCGCGCCAGTTACTCTACTTATACTTACACAAGTTCTGCTCTCTGTGATAGCATCCTTAGCATACAGATTGTGAACTATGATAGCCGAGGAAATCGTTGGGCCACCAAAGATTCTACAGATTACACAAGGCTCATAATTCTCATTTTTACTTTCTGCTTCTTTCTTCCAATCCAGTTCTTCTCCCTTAAATATATCACACACAGAGAGCCCCAAAATTCTCGCATATCTTTCTGCCTCAGTTCTAAGGACTCCTTTGAGCGAACTACCAGGTATATAAGGTATATTGTTTAATCTTACTATAGGATTATCGATAGCCCCAGTTAGTGCTCCTTTCCCAGCGCCTATCGAAAGAGGATCTAAATTAACAATCTTCCCCTTGACAATATATTTTTCTACAAACAAATTCCGCATAAAACCCCCTCACTTAGCCAATCTATTTATGAACTCCTTAAAGCTACTGACACCAGTAACATTACTTTCATAAACCCATTTCATAAGGGTAAGATATCTACTGACGTTTTCCCTAAGCTCATCACCCTTATACCTCTCATACATGTTTTTGAGATGCGAAAGCATTACTCTACTTACGGATCTATCTATTTCTCGTCTACCCGTCTGCCTTGCAATGTACAAAATCAGTTCCTTAAAAGCCTTATCAGCATCGGGATTCCCCTGAAAAACAGAAATTATATTATTCATAGTGCTTTTATCAATTCTATTAATAGCTTTTGAACCAGCTTGAACCGCAAGATCATAAATGTCTATTGAAGATTCTCCCATAACAATTTGACCCCCTAACCTTCTCACATCTAAATTTAGCATTAAGTGTAATATATAAATATTTATTAAGGAAGCCTAAAAACGGCTTCTCTCTCTAAAAGCTTACAAATGGAGAATGATCTTCTTCACCTCTTTTCTATCAGTGCCAGAACTTTAAATCCCCCTTTCTAACCGAAAGCTTCTGAAATACGCAAGCGAAATGGAAATTTGAACAAAATTGACATCAACCTAGTCAATTTTTCACTCAAGCGAACGAAAGTATTTAAATAGAAAAACAAGTGCAAAAATATGAGTAGTTTAAAAAATCTTCAAAGCGTAGTTTAAGCTAAATTTAGCTTGGTAGTATCATATTCACTACCAACACGTTTCTCTAATGATAGTTTCATTTAAAATTAACCGTAAACTCATCAAAAAACCTTTAAACCGTTTTCATTCTAGATTCAGGAAATTTCAGCTGAACTTAATTTATTTTAAACTGTTAGTAAAAAGACCGAAGTAACA
>JAUQZC010000135.1 GCA_030587435.1 Candidatus Baldrarchaeota archaeon
AAGGATTTGACTTTCACTTCTTACTAGCATCTTTTATCGGATTTATTTCACTTCACCTGTTGAGCCGGGTTAAAGAAGTAGGTGAAGAACCAACGGAAAAAGTAATGCATGAGGTCATAAACGAGGTCAAAAAAGATTTAAAAAGCTTAACAGCAATTTGGAAACCTTACCGCAGAATGCCGCAGATTCCACAAATCCCAGCATATCTAATGAATATGGGAAAAATAAAGAGAGAGACAAATTTTCCATCTCAACTAACTCCACCCTACAATGGTTTCCCTCAAGAAAACTAGTACAGTTACTGGTATGCTAAAACTTTCTACAATAAAGAAATAAAAGAGGTAAAATAATTAGTTATCCAAGTACGCGTTTAACTAAGACCTCTATTGGCTCATATTTTACTTCTGGAAAGCCAAACCTCGCTGGGCTGAAGGCTTCACGGCCAACCTCAGTCTTTAAGCATTCTCTTAAACGTTCGTGGGCAGGTACACCTACAACCGCCATTTCCATACCTGGTTTTATGTTAACTGTCATTATACCTTTCCCAGTCTTAGGGTCAATCATGCATATAAGATCTGGAAAAACGGTGACGATCTGACCATCTATGCGAGCCATCATCGCTTCGTTCTTAAATATAATTTCCATAGTTTTTCCAGCGTATTCCCCAGTGCCCTCAATCGTAGCTTTCGCAAGGTAGTGCGCACGAACATCTTCTCCCTTCATTTCTTTCACAGTTCCTCTGAAAAGCTCTATTCCTTTAGAAACCTCAATAAATGCATCGACAACATCGCTTCCAGTTTCAATAGCGTTTCTTACTGCGTCTCCAACTTTTACCGAGAGAGATATCGTGTTTGGAACTACACTTTCCTTAAGCTGTTTCCCGGTCATCGGATAATGGTTGTTAGCTCCCATCTTTCCATTTAAATCCAGGGCAAAACGCATAATTTCATCTGGATACGTCGACTTCACGGCATGTTTAACAATTAGCACATTTCCCTCTTTGTCAACAAACGGCATCGGCGTCAATGAAATCCCATGACCCAAAAAGCTCGACATTTGTGTTTCAGGTGCAGCTCTCCCAAGACCATCTCCATCAATCGTCACTATTCCGGCCCGTGCAGCCAAGGAGAGAATCACAGGCGTATTTACCCCGCCAAGCTCAAATGGAACAACATAGTCAACTTTCTTGTTAAATAAACTTTCCATGATTTTAAGTGCTTCTAGAAGCTCATATCTCTCTTCCCACTTCTTTAAAGTATCACCTATAGACCTATAAACAGTGACAGACCCAGCATAGCCACCACTAACGACGAAAGCATCATCATCGATTTTCGCTGGATCTATTATTCTGTACTCTCGCCCCTTACTTAAATCCCATTCAATCAACGGTTTACCGAAGAGATCGGGATCTCCGCCACCACCTGTTCCTAGAATTCCAACACCTATCAACATACTTTCTAACTCGTCTTTTTCAAGAATTTTCTCACTCATATTTTAACACCTCCACTCATTTATCCTAAAACCTCCATCACCGAAACCAAAATGACCCCCACAATTATCAGTACTGTTCCTAGAACCTGCCTCTTAGAAACTTTCTCCTTCAATATTATAGTGGCTAATAGCAAGGAGAGAAGAGGAGCAGAAGTGGTTAAAGCAGTGGCACGTGCAGCACCAATTTTCGACAGGCTAATATAAAGAAACCAGTCGCCCACGCCAATCCCCAGAATCCCCCCGACTGACAAAACAATGAAAATCTTCCGACTAATACTACCTCTTATTTCTCTAAATTTTACAAGAATAACTGGGAGAAAAACGAAAAGAAGAAACATAGACTTCAAAGCATCAACAATGATTGGATCAGAAAATGTAACAGATATCCTAAAAATAATTATCGCATTAGCCCAACATATACCCGCACCCAAAGCCGAACCCACACCCACAATTAACTTCTTCTTTTCAACAGGTTCTTTCTGTTCAGGAGCCTTATAGGAAACAAGCCAAACACCCAAAGAAGCCAAAAACAAACTAACAATAAGCGTAAAAGTTACCACTTCCCTGAGAATAACCGAAGCAAGAAAAGCAACAAAAACAGGATACATATAGGAAATAGGATAAACAACAGAGACACCCACATTTTTTAAAGCATTCAAATAAAACGTGTCACCAACAACAATCGCAATAAAAGTAGCAGCAAAAACAATACCCAACACACGCAGATCCGAAAAAGAAAGACAAAACTCATCAATCTTCCCAATAACAGCAGCTAAGAGAAGAAGAAAGAGAAGAGTAGGACCAGCTCTCAAACCATTACTCAACCAAGGATCAGAAAAACCTATCAAAGACTTCCTATATAGAATAGCAGCCAAAGCCCATGAAAAAGACGCGAGAAATGCCGCTAAAACACCAACCAACTGCCCATCCAAACTCACTCACCAAATCACAAACATTTAACGCAACCAATAAACAAAAACTCCCAGAAAATATAAAACTTTCCACAAACAAATTGAAACAAAAACAAACTTAAAAAACAAAGTTACCTCCCACAGCAAATCCTTAACATATCCATAGATAGATTGACGTGAAGATCTGTTTTACGATAAGTCTTGTTAATTTAGTAACAAGATATAGAAATTAAACATCAGCTAAGTTTTTGTTGTGATAAAAGAATCTAAAACGTCTGTTGTCAACATGCGATGTTAAATCATGTCTTTATAAAGCACCTGCTCAATATACAACGATTCTACATGTTCCTGGTAAAATTAAATGTCATACACTATGTAATTATGTATGTAATTACATTTAAATGTCTGAAGAATATTTTAAATGAATGAAAGTTTTGGTGGTGTTAACATTGAGCGGGTCCATTGTTAAGGTTGGTGAAAGATATACCATTGTTATTCCTAAAGAAGTTCGGAAAAGTTTAGGAATTAAAAAGGGTCAATTACTAAGAGTTTTATCCGACGGGGAGAGAATCATCATAGAACCCTTACCTGACGATCCTTTCAAAGTATTTGAGCAAATTCTTGGAGATTTTCAGTACTCTAGGGAAGATAGGTTGAAAGCCGAAAAAATTTTGTTAAAGGAGGCTGAGAAAGATACCAATACTTGATACAGAAGTTTTGTTTGCATTTAATCCTAAAGATAAACGCCATACACATGCAAGGAAACTTCTTAATAGAGTAAAACACGGTGAAATCAAAGATGTGTACATTACGGACTCAGCGCTACTGGAATTTATAACTGTTCTGCGTTCTAAAGGATTTAGCTTAGATCAAATTAAAATTTTACTTATGTCTTTGGACGTAATTATCACTAAATACGGTTTAAAAGAAGCATTAACCTTCGATTTAACAACCTTTTCAATGACCCTAGAATTCATGAAAACAGGAGCATCATTTTTCGATGCTTTACTGGCGGCTTCCTCCAAGAAAATAGACAACACCATCATATCTGACGATAAAATATACGACGTATTAAACATAAAAAGAATAGCCTTTAAAGAGTGATGCAAAAAGTATTTGCAGTGATAAAATGGTTAAAATGTTTTAGTACTGTTCTATAGTTATGTAAGCCTAACTTGTTAGAGGGATATCTCGATGTCAAAAGATGTTTTTCGAGTTGTTTTTGTAACGTGTTTAGGTAAGGAGGAGGCAGAGAAGATTTCAAAAACTTTGGTTAGGAAGAGGCTTGCTGCATGTGTAAATGTTGTTTCAACTGTTAAATCGTTTTTCTGGTGGGA
>JAUQZC010000170.1 GCA_030587435.1 Candidatus Baldrarchaeota archaeon
TGTATTGATTTCCATTAATCTCGATTTCTTCTTCTCTAACTGTTCCTCTAGAAACATTCACCCCTATAACCTTGAAAGCATCAGGAACTGTTTCATAAATAGTAATAGTGGTGTTTTCATCACCCACATTACTAACAGTAACATTAATCCAAGCATGTTCCCCGACCTTTAACTCACTCCCTACTTTCTTTGAAACTTTTAAAACTGGCAAAGGATAAGGATATTCAGCCTCAACTTCTTCAGGAAACACCACAAACGGAACAACATTAGAATAAACAGTATAAGTCTCTCCCTCCCTCTCATAAGTTAAAACTCCGTAAATCAAGTGATAGCCAACTTTCCGCGTTTTTTCTAGCGAAATTTCAATTTCATCTTCAGATCCAAGGGTTTTACTGGTAATAAGTTCCTTAACTTTTAGATCAAAGGTAATTGGATTGATCCATACATAATAGAGAGAGAGCGTAGCACCAGATATTGGAATATCAGATTGCTCCACAGTAACTTTTACGACCTGAGTTTCGTCAAGAAAAGCTTGAGGAGGAGATATATCAATTGTAATAGTTGGATATAACTTAAATTCACCTATCCAAGGAATCGGGATATCGAACCCAAAAGAATTAGCGTAAACAATGTATTTCCTTCCCATTTTATCCTCGTAAGTAATTACAGCTCCTTCACTTAATTCCCTTACCATAAAACGCTTCTTTCCCTCGTGAGGTCCTCCAACGACAAAAGTAAATTTATCGCTTTCGCCATGTTTCAAAACATTTTTGTGAACTATTAATTTTTCACCGCTTTTATTAAAGTCGCAAGGAACTATGTTATCAAATACATCTTCTAAAGTTGTATATGGGAACATTACGGTGACATTATAAGCATCAGAGGCTCCTAGGCTCTTTAAGTGAATAGTTATATTTGCGTGAAAATTTGGACCAAACATTCCACCTTGAAAACCGTGTTTAACTTCCACAAAAGCGCTAATAAGAGGAACGTCTTCCGGTAAAATATTAAAATTATATTTTAAGCCTATATCTGGCACTGAACCGAGAAGTAACAAATCAAATGTATAGGTCCTACCAAGATATTTACCGCCAAGAGGTTCTACAAAGAAATTTGTAACGTTTACAATATAGGGGAATCTAATTTTTATGTATGAATATGTCGAGTAGTCTGAAGGCTCAATAAAACCCGTGTGATTAATAATGTAATTTACACTTACAACATATTCATCTCCTTCAAAAAGAACTGCTGAAGGATTTAGCCAAGACACAAAAACACTGCCAGTAAGTTTACCATTATATTTAACGAAGCCAATCGAAAAACCGTAGAATAAAGAGTTTGTCATCAAATCTAAGTCTATAAGAGTTGCTAACCCATCTTCTGGTAAAACTGAAGCTAATATTTGCCGAACATAATACGCAGAGGCTGAAGTGTTCAAAAACTTATTGAACATAAAAGCGTAGTCACCGTTAAGACTTACAAAATTTATAAGGTTCATTTCACCGAGATCGAGTGCCTGGCTGAAATCTCTATAAATAGAGTAAGCATAGTTCAAAGCGTTATCAAATGTCGTTTCCTCAAAGCATAAGACGAGAGTTACACCCTTAGGATATTCCCATATAGGCTTAGGCCAATACAAACTATAATTTTTCGAGAAAGAGGTAAAAACTAGATACGCATATTTTACATGTTGAAAAGCTTCTGAACTAACGTCTACACCAGAAATACTGAAATCCAACCCTTGAAACCTGAAAGTAATGATGGCAGAAGTGTTTTGTCCCACAACAACTTCCAATTCTTCCCCAAAAGTGCTAAGAGGCTTACTAGTCACGTTAATGTTCATCAGGTCCTTACTGGTAAGGGCAGGCATGTCGTTCATCCTATTGTGATAAGTGTCATCAGGGAACTGATAGCCAGTAACATTTGGCATAAAAGTAGCTGAACATAAAACCATAAGTAGCAGTAGACATACCATTTTCGAGATATTGAGAAACGTTCCGTTACGGCTGTTTTTTGATGTTATCACTCTTATCACTCTCTTAAACTTTCATTTACCTTACGTTTTTATTAGCTTTTAGTTTCAGATTTGTGTAGGAAGCTCCTCGAATATTCTCAAGGTCCACCTAACATCACCCATAAGATCATAACATTGATATAGTGAATTAGTAAGCAAAGTAAGAATCCTCTTTCAATTCTGATTTCTTTAGATATACTAACAGCTAAACTCAAAGACCATAAACACCAAGCTTGAACCAAGAACATAACCAGAGAAGAGAAGTTTGGAGAGAAAATTATTAGGTTTAAATTAAATAAATCATCTAACCACCATATAGCAGCAAAAAGCAGGAGGGGAAGCAAGGCAAAGCAAGAATTTACCAGTAATTTGTCCCATCCTTCACGTCTACCATAAAACACTCTACTAAAAACTTCTAGTAAAAGAAAAATGACAAACCAATTTAAAATCCAGCATAGCCCTACAAATAAAGGCGCCACAGTAGGCGGTTCAATAAAAAATAAGAGTAACGGCTGTAAACCGGCTTCTACAACAATCCAACCACCAAATATTGCGATAATAAATGCTTCAAAAAGAAATCTTTTCGGATTGGAGGATGAAATGTAGCTAAATATGGGTTTAAATCCGAAGATAAGACTGTATTTTCCAATACTTGTTTCTGTTAATGTTTTTCTAACCTTAAGTTTTTCTTCACTGGTAATCATAATTTGATATGCCAAATTACCTAGGTCGGAGAGTAGGTATCGTTTAGCTTCATCCTGCCTTAACAATGGTTTCATAAGATTTAGGTGATAGTAAAGGGTTCCAACTTCGATGTTAAGAGTTTGAATGAAGTCTGTAAAGGTAGCATAACCCTTCTCTCCAATAATCCTGAGAATACGTCTTCTCAATGGGTGACTTAATGCTGTGTATATTGCGTCCTTCTCTTTCTTCTCTTTCGGCATTTTTTCTCTCGCCTAGAAGATTATTTGTGCATGTTCGAAATAAGTTTTTCCGGCCTCGAAATTGCTCGAGGTAAGATTTCGATAAATATCGAGCTAAACATTTAAAAAAACCTTTAACTAAAAATATCGTGAAAACAAAACTCGGAGAGTGAAAATAACAATGAAAATAAAGAACACCACAATAATATTTGCAGCATTACTAATACTAGTGCTACCGCTACTAGTAGCACCACTTTCAACAGCACAACCATTAGCAGCAAAATCAGAGGTAGTTCTTAGTGAAGATGAAGAAACCCATATACATACAATTGAATACGAATTACAAGAAGAAGGAATAGTCATACTGAAAACTGATGTACTAACTATAATGGTAAACACCAAGTCAGGTTTACCACATTTCAAATGGTGGGTAACAGAGCACAATGACACCGTATATATAGCTAAATTTGTTTCACTAATAGAATTCATAGACAAAAACGGAGACGGTGCATTTCAACATAATGAAACTGTAACTACGGAAGACATGCTTCCACAAGAGCCGCAACAAGGTCAACAGGAAGCCCAAGAATTCTGGAGCCCTGTGTTTTCATTTGCTCAAGGGGGGGCACTTTGGAATTTCAGCGGATTCTACAACCTAACTGCAGAGAACAACAAGGTAATTGGCATAAGCTTTGATTTCCAACTAAACATGAGCAGTACAACGCTAAATGGGTCAGATCGCATCGCATATAGTGACTTATACGTACTTCTGAGCTGTAAAATATACTTTAATGACGCGGAAATTGAAGCTGAACCAGACACGATATACTATAACATATCTGGCTTGGCAGAGTTGAAAGTAGACGTTGTTATCGAAAACTGGCCGTGGCACACCGATGAAAGCATGCTTGCACTACGATGGGACGTCACAGTGGAGGAAG
>JAUQZC010000089.1 GCA_030587435.1 Candidatus Baldrarchaeota archaeon
TTGAACAGTATCTTCTCTGGTACACCGTCGTTCTCTATCACTATGTATTTTAGACCTTCAGTATCTCCAAGCTGATCCATCCATTTTAGGGCTTCGCGTGCCTTCTGCAAAGCTAATAGTCGCTCCTGCTGACTTCTCACTACTTCTTCGATTGCTGTTAGTTCATGGAATGGATTGGCGTCTAGCACTACGCTTAGATTGCCGACGGTTATTTCGCCTAAAGTTTCCTGAACAGCCTTGTTTCAAGCAAGCTTCATTACGACATCTCTTATCTTCTTTGATTTCTCAGCCAATGAGCGAATGTCGTCTAGTCTACGCAAGTACTCACCTAGCAGGCTTTTTGTCTTTGAAATTTCCTTTTCTAAAGTTTCAGCTATCTCCGATGCCGATTCGTATTCCTTTAACTCTACCACCATTCTATTCTACACCTCCAAGTCCTACGGAAGTTTAAGCCGCACCCCTACCCCCAATCTCAAATTTTCAGTTTGCTTAAGATGACGATGATGGCGCTGTAGCGTAGTAAGTAAACACGTTGCCAGCTTTAGTGACTACACCAACGTTATAAGATTGTCCGGCAGTCCAATTGTAGTTAAATGTGACAGTTGCTGATGTTCCAGCCTCTACTGTTGGATCGGGGCTTACGGTAATGCTTGCTGATGGTATTACTGTATCGCCTACTTTAGCACTTGTTATTACAACGTCGTTGGCTCCTGTATTCTGGAGCGTTATTGTTATTTGTTTGTTAGTTGAATTAGTTCCTGAAAATTGTACGCTTACTATTTTTACTTGTTCTGAGCCTCCCATGAATCCGAATGATAGTGCTCCCATCCATGCTGCTACTGCGATTGATACTGCGACTGTTACTGCGATTAGTATGATCGCTGCGACGACGGGGCTTAGCGCCTTCTTACTTCTAAACAGTTTTTTCATTTTTTATATTCCCTCCTTTAGGGTTTTCATGTGATTTAAAATGCAAGCTTAAGATTTAAATCTTACGACTTACGATAATAGATTCAAGAAAAATACCAATAACCCAAACCTAAAAAACGAATTAAGCAACGACCCAACTCATCGAAAAACCTAAGCAAAAGCCTAGCTACCTTCTCGCCAAACTCAGTAATAACATAATACTTCTTCAAAGGATCAATAGGAACACTCTTGGCGAGGCCTAAATGCTCAATCTCCATCATTCTAGCCCTAAAAGTTCCGTCACTCAAAGTCAGGTTTAGGCTTCGCATAAACTCCTTAGCTTCCTTCCACTTCCCCCTATTCAGATACAACAGAAAAATGCAGTCTATGGCGTGATCCTTCTCTAACATAGCCTTAATAGCCGAAAGTTTTTCATCCGTCAATATATGCTTAACCTTCTCCTCTTCAGCCAACAGAGATTCCCCTTTGCAAATCACTAATGTATGTTATCCCTTAAAAGCATTTAACCTATATTACGATTTATGACTTATTATACACAACTACAACTTAAAATTCTCGATACATAATATAGGTGGACCAGGAGGGGAATGATATATTATTATCAAGTTTGAGTAATCTTGCAAAGTTCTTAGTTTATGATCGATGGAGAAAGCTTATTCAAAGATTTGGCATTAAATGGATAACAGGCGAGTTACTGACAGAAGAATTAATTGAAAGATTAACTAAGGATGCCATGGTTATGGGCAGTTAAGAGGATGGAACTAAAGCTTAGGTTTAGCGATTTAAGAGAAATTTCTTAATTTCTCCTTTTCTTGTTTCATTTTATTTTTAGATTTGCTTTTTCTGGATATATTTTTGTTTTGCTAATTCTATTCCTTCTATAAATTTTTCTTTTTGTATTTGACTGAGAGGAGTCCTAATTTTAGCATAAAGGTTCACGATTATCATCTTTTGGATGTATAGCTTTCCTTCTTTGCCAAAAATCATTTCGAGACATTTGGAAAACTCTGCGACATAATCTGATATTTCCTCCTCTTCAACATTATATTTTTGACTTAGAATATAGTACACGACTGAGTCGAGATTTTCGCTTATGCTTTTGAGCGATTCTTTGATTATTCTACGTAAAATGAGGTTAAACTCTTTTTCAAGCTGAGATCGAACCTCTATTTTCTGAAAGATTTTTGTGTTCAATTTAAATGCTTCCTTAAATCTGCAGAAGCAGAATGAAACGCATCGAGACTTATTCCCATTCTGCTCTTTCACTTTACAAGGTTAACTTTCGTTACTTAAAGTTTGTGAATTTATCGTATAGTTTTCTATAACTAAATATAGCATAACGATAAATAGCACAGTCTCTAATTTCTGCGTAGCAATGTTATTTGGGTAAAATGTGAGTTGTGAATCTTGGAGAAATATGGAAAAGTTAAATTGTTGGCAAAGGCTTTCGCCATAGAAATACTCAATGCTTTAAATGAGAAACCGTTGAGGTTTGCAGATCTAAAAGATTATTGTCCTAACGATAGAACGAGAGCGATAAGACTTAAAGAACTGAGAAAACTCGGATTTGTGGTCACTGTGATGAAAGAAATTGAAAATCACAGTTTCATATGTTATCAAATTACCAATAAAGGGAGAAAAGCGCTACAATTAATTGAACAAATAGAAGAACTCTAACAAGTTTTTAAACAGTCTGTTTTGTGGTTTCTTTGGTTTTCGATCCATAGTTAGTTTCTCCGCATCCAGTTATTTTAACCCGGCATAGATGAGCGATCTAAAAGAAATGTTTTTCAACTGAATCAGATATAATAGAACAAACCAATTCACAGATAAAACAACAAATCAAAATTAATTCTGAAAAGAGGAAAGGAGCGGAGACCATAGGTGTCTTGTGGTGGACCGGGCGGGATTTGAACCCGCGACCTCCTGATTGCAAGTCAGGCGTTCATTCCAGGCTGAACTACCGGCCCTTTATATTCATTGATGGAATGATTACTGTGTTATTTTTAAGGGTTTTGAGAATCTTTTTATCTCTGTATGGACTTTTTATGGCTGAGGTTTGACGGTTGGATGTTAGAGACGCCGTTATTTCTTTTCAGTATGCTGAAAGAATTAAGTCTGGATTGATTATTGCTTCTAAGCTTGTTGACGAAGTTGCAGCTATGGATGATGAAGAGCGTAAAGGAGCCAGAAAACTGCTAATTCACTTTATGAACGCTTTGCTTGGAGAGATTAGAATAGCCTATAATGCCTCTAAACTTGACTTTTTTAAGGAAGCCGGGCTAATCCTTGAAGAAGGCATTGAAAGCGTACGTTCCGAAAAATATGAAGAAGCATTAAGAAGCATTTCTCATGCTATATCCTCTGCCACAACTGGGGGAGAAATTGCGGCCAATATTTTAAAGGAAAATGAAATGCTATAAATTCTGTGCTAGGAGAGGATATTTGGGGCCTGCTGTCACTTACCTGAATTTCTGGTAAAGGGCTGGATTCTGTTGGCTTTACATGGAAGAGACGAATAAAGCGTCAATTAATATTAGCAGGTTAGGTTTTTAGGATTGTGCATCGTTGGAAGTTTATGGTGAAGCAGTTAGGGTAAGCCGATGTTGCTGGGCTATGTTTTAGGTTCTTAGTTCATCTAGGGTTAGACCTATTGCTATTATCACTATTATTGCCATTAATCCTA
>JAUQZC010000096.1 GCA_030587435.1 Candidatus Baldrarchaeota archaeon
TCACTGTTCTCTTCTCTTGGAACCCATACAAAAGAAATATCATCGAATTCTCGAATAAGACTCTTAGCTTTTTCAAATAAGGGTAGAATTTTTGAAGCTTTAACTTTGTAGCGTCCATTCAACTGTCTAATTACTAGTTGACTGTCACCCTTAACCACTATTTTTCCTCTCGTTAATTCTTCGTTGATAAGCCACTCCAAAGCTTTAATAACCGCAGTGTACTCCGCTTGATTGTTAGTTACATCAACACCAAGAGCACCATACCCTTCCTTAACCTTCTTTGAATCAATATAAACTACGAAACCGTAAGCACCAATTCCAGGATTCGTAGGCTCTGAAAGCCCATCAAAAAACACAACAATCATAATTTAAACCTCTTTCATATCTATTGATCAGAAAATTACGTGTTTAAGATTTACCCTAAACTACTAGTTTCCGTAAGCATCTTTCGAACCTTGACACCCCACTTAATATATAACCATTACAATTATAATCTTCACCTTTTTCCACAATAATTACGTGTTTATATTATTATGACATTTATTATTATAATTGAGCCAATTTTATAGGTATGGGTACCCATACCAAGTAGGGGTGCCCTTATGTATTTCGATTAGACATCTCTTCTTCTTGTAGGTTTAAATGAGGCTAAACTTCCTTATATGATCATAGATTGCAGAGATTTCCCGATAAACCCGTCAAAAAAGATGTGATCCTAGCTTTTGAGAGAGGTTTTAACGAAATGGTGAAAAAACATGGAAAAATATGGGAGTCGATCAAAAACTACCTTAAAATAATTGAAGGTGTAA
This sequence comes from Candidatus Baldrarchaeota archaeon, assembly GCA_030587435.1. The sequence goes on from JAUQZC010000096.1 coordinate 810, forward strand.
AAATCCTAGGTTTAGGTGCTTCCTTTTCATGGGAGAAAACCTCTCCGTCATCAATCATTAGCGAAATTAACAACTGGGCTAGAGATCATAATACTCGTGTAGTAATTGCCTTTGACGAGTTTCAGCAAATTAGAGGAGCAAAAGAAATTTTAACTTTAATTGCACACACTTACGACTACAAAAGAAATATAAGCATAGTCTTAACCGGGTCGGAAATGGGCTTACTATATGATGCGCTTAGAATAGATGATCCTAAAGCCCCTCTATATGGCCGGTACCTATATGAAATTAAATTAAAAACTTCACCAGAGAGCAAGCCATAGAGTTTCTCCTTCTAGGTTTTCATCAACATAATATTAAACCAAGTAAAAGAATACTGGAGTATGCTGTTGACAAGTTTAATGGAATCCCTGGACGGTTAACGTTCTTTGGAGCCGAAGCAACAAGGAGAAAACATTATCAAAAGAAATCATTGACGAAATATTTGAAAAAGCCTCTCTTCAAGCACTAGAAGAAATCAAAAACTTTTTAAAACTTAGAATGGCAGCAGAAAAAAGATACAAAACAATACTAAAATCAAACGCCTCCGGGAGAACTAGGTGGAGTGAAGTAAAAAGAAGCTTAGAAGCACAAGAAGGAAGAAAGCTACCAAATGCGACAGTAACAAACCTACTAAAAACCTAGTCGAAACATCAATCATGAAAGATGAAAACGGAAACTACACATTCATGGATCCAATAATCGAAAACGCAGCCAAAAAACTTTGACTCTTACTCGATGATTTATTTTTTCATGGAATAGTCCTTTTAAGTTCTATACCGCACTATCAACCATCTCTATGTCCTTGTTTATTATATAATTAATTTAACCTTAGAGTTTACAGAGTAACTAACATAAATACATTTACAAAATTTTTTTCAGTTTCTTTAAGTAGTTAATCGTTTTAAATTTCTCTTTTTTAGTTCTTCTGGGCTCCTTTTGTACAACAGATATTAAAGATGATATTTTTCCCTTTATGATCTCTCTAATTTTTGGATGTTTATTGAGAAAGTCAACAACCGCTGAAATTAATGGTGGATCTTCATTAAGTAAACATATTATGTCGTAAGCAGTGTCATCATCCAATGGGGCAAGCATTTTCAATACCAGCAAAATGCCGCTCGGTAAGGAAGGATGTTCATCCTGCATTATGTATTCACGTAATGGTATAAAATATCCCTCTTCAAACGTGCGTAGTCCATCTACGTCAACATCTATCTTAACCTTAATCGGCTCCTTTTTGAAGAAAACGAAATCTGTCCTTCTCTTACTAATACCACTAAATTTATATCCAAGATCCCTAAACAAAGCCTTAATCTTACCTATATCCTCTCTTAAAGCTACAAAATCTATATCAAAAGTAGACCTCCTATGTGTATGACATCTAAACTTAATACCAACCGAGCCAAAAAGTTTAAGCTTTATCCCACGTAATTTCGCTTCCTTAAATATTTTTTCTGCTTCTAACTTAATATCCCTATTCATTAATTTCCCCTAACCCCATTAATTTTCATTATTATTAGGTTTTTCACGTTTCTACTATTTCAAAGAAATATTTTGCCAGTGTTAACAACGAGTTGCACCTAGTTATTAAAGAGTTAATTCTAATTTAATTTGATAACTACCGAGTAAAAGATGACTCAAATAGAAAGGGTGCCAGGTCGTCTACAACCTTAAGAGTTATTTCATAAATTTTTTTTGACGGTTTCATCAATTTAAAGCCTGAATATGGGTTTTTAAGGGAATAATCTTTACACGTCATATTAATAGCTGACAAGAGTTGCAATAGAATGTTTTTTAAATCATGTTTCACAAGTAATTTTTTTATTTTTTGAATATCACACTTTTCCCACAAGAGTGTTGCAATCGCGCTTTTAAACCCGGCAGAATCTTTCCTTAAAATACAATCTGCAACTATCCTTTCGGGAAGCGCAACCGCAATACTCTTAATCCAAAGTTTCTTCTCAAATGCATCTAACGTTCCAACAACCTTTACGCCATTAAGAAACGATAACTCCTTGCTATTTGTTCTAATTTCGATTTCATCATCAAGTTTATAATATCCAACCAGTAGCCATTGACCAGCTACACCAGTCAAAGCGTAATCAATAGATGTAAAACGCAATATAGTTAAACAATTTTCAAAAATATTATCTGAAATTTTTATTTTAAACAATACACCTAACTTTTCTGCTTCAATTATAGTCGCTATAGAATTTAAAACCTTCTTTCGTGCCAAATTTTCGATTCTACTCACACCAGCTTGAGAAATACCCAGCATAGAGGCTACATCACTTTGAGAAAATTGTCTACGCAATTCTAACACTCTACGTTGGGACGGTGTAAAACCCATAGTTATACAACCACCAAAGTATATTATAACCATTTTATGTTATATTATGCTATAAACCCTAAAAAGTTTTCACTATAAACCTTAAATTCTAAATGAAGTTGAAAAATTAGTGGGCTATCTGAAAAAGCAGGAGACAGAGTATTGTACTGACAGAAACTATTTGAGCTGGTTTAAAGTGGAAACAGGGTCATGCTACCCGATTAGAAACGGAAAAGTAAGGATTAGAGAAATAGACAAAGGTAGTGAGGAAGAACATGATGAAGTAGTAGAAGTTAACCGTTTAAATATGAAAAGATGGTATAAAGATCCATTAAATGAGAGAAGAGAGACAAGCTTGGACGATTGAACCTGTATACGATTTTCTTCACGGTGGATGGTGGATAGTCAAACAAACGCTCAAACCATACCTAGACTGGATGAAATAACTGGAGAAATATGATTGCCATCAATAATTAGACGTGTTAAAAATAGAAAGCGACGAGAAAAAGCTTGAAAGCATAATTTGGATATATGAAGATGGAACTTTCATTTACTGGACAACTCCAAGCGAATATATGAATTTAAAAGCAACTATGAATTTTAAAAGTCATTATGTTGATGGCTTACCAAGAAATATTGAAACTTTATGGACATTTGCTCCAGTAGAATTAACATCCATATATGAGAAATTAAAATTCAAAAAGGGGAGAAAAGAAACAATAATCAGCTACAAAATATAACCGTAGAAGTATTGTTACTAAAGCTTAAATGATTATTTAATTATACTTTACAAAGAGGGTGTTAATTTTGCTAGATACCTTGGAAAAATTAGTAGATTATGTGAGGAAGCTTGGAGTAGACTACTGCGATGCTAGATTTGAGCATAGAGAAACCTTGCAAATTTCAACTACAAACGGGAGTATAAGGGCTATTTCTCGAAATGTTAGAAGCGGCGTCTCGGTGAGAACTTTTCTAAATGGGCATTGGGGCTATGCTTCGTCAACGGAGCTTTCATGGGAAAACCTTAAATCAGCAGCAGAAAAAGCGGTAAAAATAGCTAAATCATTCAAAAACGAAAAGAAAATAGATTTAAATCCAATCGTAGTTGAGAAAAAATATAAACCCCCAATTAAAATAGATCCACGTGAAATTGACCTCAAAGAAAAAATAGATTTACTTCTAGAGTTAGATAAAGCCCAAAGGAAAGCAGATAATAGAATCGTAAACAGTAATGTAAGATACAGGGAGCTATATACTAGCTACATGCTTGTAAATTCTGAAGGATCAAAAATCGAATGGACTGAAATAAGAACTGGCATAGTAGCGATGCCTGTTTCTTTTAAGGCAGGGAAAATGCAGTCTTCATATTTTGTTAAAAGTGGAACTCGAGGATACGAGCTTATAAAAGAAGTAGATCCAAATGTTGAAGGAGAAAAAGTCGCTAAGGAAGCTGTTGAACTACTCAGCGCGGAGAAGCCTCCCGGCGGATATTTAACCGTCATTGTAGACCCCGACATAGCCGGTCTTCTTGCTCACGAAGTTATGGGACATGCATCCGAAGCAGATGAAATTGTCAAAAAACGCAGCTTTTTAACGGGAATTGTTGGAGAAAAAGTTGGAAGCGAACTGGTAACTATGGTTGACGATGGCACCATACCTGGAGCACATGGAACAATACCCTTTGACAGTGAAGGCACTCCTTCTTCAAGAACTGTTATAATTGAAAATGGGGTCTACAAAGGTTACATGCATAATTTGGAAACCGCTGCCATGATGAACGTTAAACCGACTGGAAACGGGAGAGCTCAAGACTATAATAGACGTGTATGGGTGCGAATGACCAATACCTTTTTTGAAAAAGGTGACTGGTCTTTAGAGGAGATAATAAGTGAAACAAAAGAAGGACTGCTAGCTATGAAGGCTTTAGAAGGCATGGAGGACCCGGTTGGAGGAGGTTTCGAAGCAAGAGCATTAAAAGGATATATAATTAAGAAAGGTGAAAGAAAAGCTTTAGTTAGATCTTTCACACTTACAGGGAAAGCCCTAGACATTTTAAAGACTGTTGACGCTGTTAGTAAAGATTTTGAACTCCAAGGCGGGTACTGCGGTAAGGGCGAGGAGGACTTCGTACCAGTATCGACAGGCGGGCCTTACATGAGGGCTAAGATACTTATTGGAGGTGGTTAAATGTTGGAAAATCTTATGAAAATAAGCATTGAAGCACTTAAATTGGCGAGTAGGCAAGGTGCGGATCAAGTAGAGGTCTTTACGGCATATACGAGAACAAGAAATATTTATGTAGAAAATAGTGTTCCTCATCTCTCAACAAATAATATTTCAATTGGTATAGGTTTAAAATGTGCCATAGGGAAACGTGTAGGATTTACTGCATCTACGGTGTTCTCTAAAAAGGACATAGAAAGAGTTGTGGAAGAATGTATAAGCATAACAAAAGTTAGCCCTGAGGATCCAAACTTTGAATCGTTACCTGATCCTAGAAAACCCTCAGGAACCGTAAAAAATGTTTACGACGAAGATCTTATTGAGATGGAAGAATCAAAACTATTAAAAGCAGCTGATAAGATTGTGAAAACAGCTGAAAAAGGAGGTAAGGTTAAAGTTCTTAACGGTTTGATGAGATTAGGAGAATTTACTTTCCACATTACTAATTCTCTTGGAGTAGACCAAGACCATAAAGGAACACTTGTTTTCCTACATTTTTCGGCAAAAGCAAGTGAAAACGGACGTGTAGGAGAGGGTGTTGAAAAAGCTTACTCAACAACTCTTAAAAACATAGACTTCGAAAAATTTGGAAAAGAACTTAGAAGAAAAACACTAACAGCTTTAAAAGCTGAACTATACAAAGGCAAAGAAGAGATGCCTGTAATAATTGTTCCAGTGGAGCTTCAAGGTCTCTTTGACTCCACAGTTGCGTTTGCCATAAGTGGAGAACATGTAAACAAGCAGAGAAGCCCTTGGAAAGACAAACTAAATGAAAAAGTTGTTTCAGAATCTTTAACCATAGTTGATGATGGAAGAATGCCAGGTGGGATTCTTAGCGCGTTGATTGACGATGAGGGAGTACCCACTGAAACAAAAACGGTAATCGAGGGGGGTGTCCTAAAAAACTTTATCTACGATACCTATAACGCTTATATTGCTGATACTGAGTCTACGGGGAACGGTTATAGAAGATTAACGAGGACTGTCGAAGAAATATTTATGAGACCAGTTAGCTGTACCGTGTCAAACATGGAGATAAAGCCGGGAAACAAAAGTTTGGAAGACATGGTTAGCGAAATCGATAAAGGCTGTTTAGTTGAAAAGTTTGCTGCTCCGTCAGCAGATCCGTTCACAGGGACCTTTGGGCTTGAAGTAAGATGTGCAACACTAATTGAAAACGGGTCTCTGGGAAAACCTGTAAGGCATGCACTACTCTCGGGAAACTTCTACGAAGCAATTAAAAACATCTTAATGATAGGTAAAGAGCAAGAGTTAATCGAAAATATGAAACTTCCACCCATAGCTTTCGAAAAACTAGAACTAATAGGACAGTAAACTAATTCCAAAGCTTCATATTAGGTATGTGGAACCTAACTCGCCTAATCTGCGAGTTTATTTATGATAATGAGGAGATATCGATTTTCACCGGCTCATTAACAATTTTTTCTATTCTTCTTTCTAAGTCTTCTTTTAATGTAAATATTTTTTCTTTTAAATCGTTGATTTCTTTTTCTTTTGCATTGATTTCCTTTTCTAAATCATTTATTTTCGTTTTTATTTTTCTTAGTTCTTCTTCTAAATTCTCCATATCTCTAAGATCATCTTTATGTTCTTCCTCTAGCTTCCTCTTTGTCTCTCGTAGGGATACATAACTTTTAGTTAACTCGTCTAAAACATGTTTTTCCAAAATCATTTGAATGCTGTTTAATGCCTTTTTCGATTTTTTCTTGTCCAAACTAATTTTTCCAGATAATATCAGCCCTTTAATGGATTCTAGCAGTTCTTTTAAGATTTCTGTATCCTTTAATGACATTGTAGGGTTTTTTAACCGGTTAGTCCTGCTTAGTAACTCTTTTTGCTCTTTGGTTACCTTAACTTCCCCTCTTTCCACAAGATTTAGAAATTTTCTTAATGCTTTGTCAATTGGCGCTAAAAGATTCCGTATCTCATTTCTAACTTTGTAAGCCTTTTCTTCAAAGTCTTCGGTTTTAAGAATGTCTCTCTTTTCATTAATTTCTTCTTCCAACCTGTTTTTGATTTTTTGTAATTCTTTGATTCTAATGTTCTTTTCTCTGATTTCTTTTTGTAACTCTCTTATCTTATTTTCTTCTTCCAGTATTTTTCTCGCTTCCTCAATGGTTTCTTCAATATGTTTGACATAAGAATACTTTGTTTCCAGAAAATTGTTAAGTTTTTTCCGAATTTTATACAAACCCTTGATATAGTAATCTATTCTTAGGATAGGTGTCTTAAATGTTGGAATACTCATCCTAGGAATATATTTTGACCCCAGTTCCCAAACAGCTCTCAAAAATTTATCTAATGTTACTTTAAATTCCGAAAGAGATCTGTAATCGAAGTTCTCAGGGACTTCAAAATTATTTAATAGTTCCAATAATTTTTCAGAAAAGGTTGAAGCAACTTTACATGCTTTATCAAGCTTACCTTCTTTCAATAACTTATTGATATCTTTGTTAATTGAGTCTATTTCCTTACGAATTCGTTTTAAGTGCTCAGCGGTGTTCTCAACGATATCCTTTGCTTTCTTCCTAAGCGGAGACAGAAGCCTGTCAGTCTCGCTTAAAAGCCAGTTTTCAACCTCGGAAACCGATAAATTTCTCACCAATAAACCTCCACACATCCATATGATAAATATTTTTCACGATATTTAAAATTATCAAAGATTAAATCAATTATAGTATGACATACATTTTATTTTACTAGCGGGGCAAGTAAAATAAAAGACATAAAATTGTTGTTAAAATAGATAGGCAAAAGTACAAGTGAAATCTAAGAAAATTAGAACAAACATATAATTTGGGGAGAATTAAATGAAAATTCACTCAAGAATAATACTTGCAGTTTTCTTAACTGTAATAGTGCATGTATTCTTGTACACTGTATTTAATGTAAGTATTGGTTTGTTCACATTTCCAACTATGTTCATCATAGCGGTTATTGATTTTATCTGGTACGGTTTTAGTAAAACAGAACTGGGACTAGATGTTCTAGAACACTATCACTGGGCTCTGTTAGCATTAATATTTTCCAAGTTTTTGCCATTAGGATGTGCCCTAAGAACCCTCGGCATTTACCTTCTAATAAGCGAAATGCTTCAAACACACCCCTTTGCAATCGAGTCTACACATTTCTGGCAGTCAACAGTAATAGGCATTGTACTTACATTACTACTTGCTCTATCATATATCTATCTTTGAATTATTAAAATCTATAGTCTTAAAATAAGGAATAAATAGCTAATAACCGTTATGTCACCTCTAAATCCCTGTTTCAGCGTTATAACATGAAGTGTGAGCAATATTTTTACATTTAAGCAGTATTTGATATTATATAGTTTTGATAGAAATCGGTTTCATTTCATCGAGAAAATTCTTTTATATTTTAAGGGTGGTATTCAAAAATTCTTCACAACACTAATAACACCTAACATCAGTTAGTAAAGAAATGGAGAACTAACTAGTAAGTAGATATTTAACTCGTCTAAATTTGTTCATAGGAAATTTGACTTACATCGCTAATTAAAGGTGATATGTTTGAAGGGGGATGAGCAAAAGGTTCAGTTGGATGATATTGATGTTGAGATTTTGAAAATTTTGCAAAAAGATTGTAGAGTTACATTAGATCAAATGTCAAAAATGTTAAACGTACCAAAATCAACGTTGCACTACAGAATCAAAAGACTTGAAAAACAGGGAGTAATTGAAGGATATTACGCAAAAATAAACCCGGCAAAGCTAGGAAAAGAATACATAACAGTAACACTCGTGAGAGCAAAATACGGACCAGGATACCATAAAAAAGTCGGAGAAAAACTGGCAAAACTGCCAGGAGTATGGGCAGTATACTTCGTACTCGGAGAAACAGACTTCATAATCTTAACAAGGTCGAACAGCAGAGAAACTTTCATGAAAACACTGGAACAAATGATAAATAGCAAAGAAATCGAAAGAACATCAACAATGGTAGTCACCGAAATAATAAAGGAAGATCCAAGAATTGAACTCTAACAGCAAATATTAATGAAAAACTATTTGACACTTCAGCAATACACTACTTAGATTACAGTCCTAGCTTTTAACCTCTATCCTCATCTATCTTAAATCTTAGATGAAAACATAAAATGCTTAGAAAGCAGCCACTGAAATGTGAAATAAAAGTGGTAATATAAAGTTTTAACAGAGAATGTCTCTTGCGAAGTTCGCATTCCATCTGATATTGATAAAAATTTCAATTCTATCATATTAGTTTTGGATAAGATAGTGTTAAATTTATATATTATTTGGATATTGTTTTATATAGGTGGAAAAGTTGACAGTTATTCAAAAAATATGGGCTAAACGTGAAAAAGTAGCAAAACTTACAACTTCGGAGAAAAAACTTCTCTCCATTTTGGATAAAGATTCTTGGCTAACACTTAGAGAAATGGGTAGACTGCTCAATATCTCCGCCAGTACAATCAATTATAGAATATCAAAATTAATTCGCCTAGGTGTGCTTCAGCGACTATCTATAAACGTTAATCTTGAAAAAATAGGCTACAACGTTGCTTTCGTCGGGATCAATAACATAATTAACGAAGATGCATCACAAGCCGCAGAACATATATCCAAGGACAATAATGTGCTCTGTGTCCATAGAGGGATTGGCCATTACTCCCTTTTAACCAAGGTGTGCTACAAAGATTTCAACGAGCTTTCAGATATGCTTGAAAAATGGAAAAACGATCTGGGCGATGTTCTCATGGAAGTTTTTCTGGTAACGGATATCTATAAATCCAGCGCCTTCCCAGATTTCTTCCCTGAACTTGACTACAAAGTTTACAGGCAAGCTTACACCAAAGTCTCTGAAAAAGACCAAGACAAAGCATCCAGAGAAACAAAGGTGGATGAAAAAGATCTAAAGATTCTTACAATACTTGACAAGGATAACTGGACGAGATTTAAGGAAATCGGAGAATACGTAAAACTATCCGCCAACAGCGTATTTTTCAGAATCAGAAAAATGATATTAAACCAAATAATAAAAAACTTCACAATAGTTATCGACCCCCAGAAGGCAGGCTTCACGGAAGTTTACCTATTCATCGATACTCTTCGTTCACAGCTGAATTCGTTTGAGTTAGCTTCTAAACTAGCATCAGACCCAAATGTTGTCTTTGTAGCAACAGGTATTGGGGAATATTCAGTTTTAACCAGAGTTTTAGTTGAAGGACCGCTTAGAAAACTGCATAGAAAAGTTGAAGAACTAATAAAGAGAAAATACACAAACATTGGCATAAAGTACTTTATTGCACTGGATACATGCAAAAACCTTGCCTTTCCAGACTTCTTTCCGGAATTTACACCTCGACCACCAATCAACTGCGGAAAACGTTATTCAATGTAAAACTTTAAGTTTTTTAATGTTGTATCAACAACTTACCGCATTTTCACATTGATTCGCGTAGAGTTAATACGAATGTTAATAGTTCCTACTGAGCTTTATTCCAAAGTTAAAACATACATTTGAGAATTTTAAAAACAAAGTTAGTATAGTCGTTAACTAACAATATTTCTAGTAATGTCAAATCTTGCTTAAAAGGGGTGAGAGGATTGAGAATACTAGTATTAGGTGGAGCTGGATTCATAGGATCTGAAGCTGTAAAAAACCTTGTTAAAACCAGCGATTTCTCCGAAATAGTTGTTGGAGATATAGATTTAGAAAAAGCGAAATTTCATAGTAGGGTTAAAAGATGAAAGAGTTTCAGTCATAAAGGTCGATGTACGCAATAAAAAGGAACTAGTTAACACACTGAAGGAATTTGATGTAATCGCCAGTACATTGCCTTTCAAATACGATATATTTGTGACAAAGGCTGCCATAAAAGCTGGGATAAACGGATTAGATGTTGCTCAAGAAGAAGACCAATTTGCTCTACATGAAGAAGCTAAAAAAGCCGAAATAACTTATATTGCGGGACTTGGAGCAACACTAGGAATAACTAATGTACTCCCTTAGATATGGTACTGATCGTCTTGATACGGTTTATAAGATAGAAATAGCATTTGCACCCTTTAGATGCGTCGCCCCAGCACCTGACTACTTTATACAACATTATGGGAAGCTGATCCTCAAGTGAAAGGACGATTGATCTATCAGGATGGCGAATTTATACGTGTACCGCCTTTGTCGTATCCAAAAATAGTAGTTTTTAGTTAAATAAAGAAAATATTTGTGAATTATTATTCTTCTGGTGTTTTTACGACTTCGTTGATTTTTATTCCCATTTTCTGCGCTTGTTTTAGGAATTTGTCAGCATCTAGGCATTCCGCTGGGAAGACTCCTCTTCTCTTGATTTCCCCTCTTGCAAGCATGATCGCAGCGACTGCAACTGGAGTTCCAGTCATGTAAGCTGTTGCATGTGTCCCATATTTTTCATACGCTTCTTTATGTGACATATATGAGTACATAATGTACCGCACTTTCTTTCCATCTTTTTCCCCTTTTACATCGGTTACAATCATTTCATGTCCTTCAAAGTTTGGCTTTAGTTCTGCTGGTGGACGTATGCATGCGAGGACTACGTCCATTGGAGCGACTTTAACGCCTTTAACCTCTATGGGTTCTCTACTTGTAAGACCTAGCTTCCAAAGTACTTTTATCAGGTGTTTTTCCTCCTCCGACAAAGCTACTTTGAAATCAACATACCTGACTTTTTTACCAAGAAATAGAGGGAGAGTTACCACCTCTTCATGATTGGCGTAATATACTTTTAATGGACCTACAGGCTTGGGAAATTCATATATTTCTTCGCCAGTCATGGAGGGTACCCATTTGAACTTGCCATTTTCGTACACTATTGATTTATATAGAAGTTCTTCAATTGCGATGTCTGGGGCAAAAGTAAAGATAATGTCTTCGCTGATAACTCTACTTCCATCTCTAATTCTTATTTCATCTACTGTATCAAGTTTATCAGCTATGTATTTTGCAAAAATGTTGCTCATACCTGGGGCTTCGCCCATGCTTATAAGAGCTGATAAATTTGCCCTTTTCCATTCTTCGTCCCTAGCTAGTTGCTTGTACAGACCTTCAGCTGCTAGATCCATGTAATGTGTTCCGGTCTCGATTGCTGCGTCCATTATGCTTATATTCCATTCTGGTCGTGCAGCATTAATAACTAAATCGGCACTCATTAATGTGTTTAGTACGCTGGTAAAATCGGCGGCATTTACTTTTTTAATCTTTAGTTTATTGCTTCTTATCTTGTTTATTAACCTTTTTGCCCGTTCAATGGCGATATCTGCACAAATGACCTTAGATACTTCAGAAGCTTTGACTAAATGTTTTATTATAACGGTTCCAGCTGCACCAGCTCCACCTATCACAACGACTTCCACATATAAGCCTCCATTACACAAAATTGAGTTCGAATCTAAGTTTAATTAAACCTTACTTACAAATTGATATTCCTTAAATGTTCCTTTCATATAGATTACAACAGTAATATGATTTTCAAGTTCATGGGATAATAAGACTAATATGATACTTTCTAAGTTAACAAAACTGTATTAAAATGATTGAAACGCTTTTCGTATTATTCCACTTCTACAACAATTGCTAATGCGCATCCGCATTTTTTGACCACATGTTCAGAGGACTTAATAATTATTCTTCCATCTATTTCCCGTTTCCTGTTTTCTGCCATTTTTATAACTCTTTTATAAGCTTCTTCTTCAGCTTCACCTGCCGAGATGTTAATATTAGAATATTCTGCAACAAGTGTTGGTCCGTTTATTGTTCTTGCTACGGCTATGGCAGCAGCTATCTTTTGTCCCCTTTTTTCTGATGTCACAAATGTATATATTGCCGGTACATTAGAACCAGGATAAAACTGCGGTACTTTCTCTATGAATTCTACATCTGGAGGCAAAATGCTTGTTAGCTTTACTAAAGATATATCGCCTATTCCTGCTTTAATCAAACAGTTATCAAAAGCGTTTAAAGAGGTTTCTCCTTCAGCTGAAACAGCAGTTACTAAAACCTTCCTAGGTTTACCAAACATTCCCACTTTCATTTTCATCACTATCAAGAAACTATAAGTTCAGTTTCCTTCTCTAGTGTTATTTTCATCTTAACACCAATATATTTAAAAAGTTTTTAGACATATTGCCAAAATCTCTATTGAAATCGAGTAGTTAAATTTATTACTATGTTTTTAATCATTAAAATCTACAGTTTCGCTTTATTTAAAAGTTATTAACCGCTAGCTTGAATTAAAAGACTAAAGCCAACCACAGCAAAGAGTTACAATTACGAAAAGCTCTATTTATTGAACCAAGTGTCTTATTGCTTGACGAGCCCCTAGGTGTACTTGACCTGAAAATTCCAATTTTCTTCCAATTTCGGTGAAAGTGGTTGAAGAACCGAAATTTGTTGGGAAAAGGTCTTCCTATCGGTGAGACTTGAAAAAATTGTTGTGGGAGAAGAAGCTAAAAACTTGAAAACCAAATGAAGGGAGCTGTTGAAAGTTATATCTATCAAGGCTCAGCAGTACTTATTAACATTAGGATAAACGATAAAACGCTCATGAAAGTTAGGGTACCAGCTACATCCGAAGTAGTAAATCCTTGAGTTAGGTAAACCTTTAACCATCGGATGGAAAAGGGAAAACGGAATACTAGTATTTCCCTAAATCCTAAATTTAACGTAACATTATGTTTAATTCGATTAATTAAAGTAAACAATTATTTTAGGTTAAGTGAGATAGTACTTTTTAATTGTTTAAATGTTAATCTTTATTTTTGGCAGTTTTCTGCTAGTGTTGGAACACAATATTTTTAAAATTATTATTTCCCCTCCTTTAAGTAATTAAAAGAATATGTTTGAAAACTTTGCAACATTCCAAGGTGAAGTTGATATGACAAAAAGATTAGCTGTTATAGACACGGAGAGATGTGTAGGCTGTCAAATGTGTATGTTTGCTTGTGCTCGACGTCACAGCGTAGGAGGGCTTGGAAAAAGCGCTATACATGTTAAATCAGCTGGAGGAGTGGAAAGAGGATTTGTAGTTGTAGTTTGTAGAGCATGTCCAGATCCACCTTGCGCAAAGGTATGTCCAACTCAAGCAATAGTTCCCAGGAAAAATGGTGGAGTCCTTGTTAAACTCGACAAATGCATTGGCTGTAAACTATGTGTGGAAGTTTGCTTAATAGGTGCAGTAATATGGGATGAAGAAACAAACAAGCCTAGAATCTGCACATATTGCGGCTACTGTGCCAATTATTGTCCACATGGAGTATTAAAATTCCAAGAAATAGAGGAGGCAACCTAAATGCCCGATAAATTTCTGCAAAACGTACTATATATCGATCTTACTAGGAGACGTTTCTGGGTTGAAAACAGAAAAGACCTTTTCGAAAAATACCTAGGTGGAGTTGGAGTAGCCACTCAACTTCTACTTGAAGAATGCCCTAAAAATGTTGATCCATTTGACCCTGAAAACCCTATAATTTTTGCAGTAGGCCCATTAACAGCTGTTTACCCTCTTGCTTCAAAAACTGTAGCCATGTTCAAATCTCCACATACAGGTAACCTAGGTGAGAGTCACGCTGGCGGTAGAAGTGCTGTAGCTATAAGGTCTGCTGGTTATGGTGCAATTGTAATTAAAGGATCAAGTGAAACACCGGTTTACCTAGCAATACATGAAAGCAAAGTGTACTTTAGAGACGCATCTATCCTCTGGGGAATGTGGAGCACATTTACCGTTGGTAGAATCATACGGGAAAACGAACCTGGAGCAGGTATAAGAACAATTATGCGTATTGGCAGAGCTGGAGAAAGACTTGTAACCTATGCATCAGTAATAACAGAAACATATAGACACTTTGGTAGATTAGGATTAGGGGCTGTTTTCGGAAGCAAAAAACTAAAAGCGATTCTAGTTTCTGGGAAACATTCAATACCTGTAGCCGATAAAAAAATGTATAGGGAACTATATGATGAGATTTATGATACTGCTGTTAAATCTCCAATTATGAGAAAATATCACGACTTAGGAACGCCTGCAAATGTTTTACCACTTAATGAACTTGGAGCATTACCAACAAAAAACCTTAAGCAATCAAAATTCGAGCATGCCGAAAAAATTTCAGGCGAATTCCTCGCAGAACACTATCTTGGACGAAGAATTGCATGCTCCAATTGCCCAGTAGCTTGTATACACCTTGCAACTCTGAGAGAACCTTACATCGACGAACCCTACTTTTACAAGACAACATGGGTTTCCTACGATTATGAACCTCTATTTGCTCTGGGCTCCATGCTTGGAGGCTTCAATGTACCAGGTTTACTTAAACTTCTAGATGAAATTGATATCCAAGGTTTAGATGCGATGTCTACAGGTGTCACATTGGCATGGGCAACAGAAGCTATGGAAAAAGGGATTATAACAAAAAACGAGACGTTAGGATTAGAGTTAAAATGGGGAGACTATGAAACATATAGGAAAGCCGTAATAAACATTGTTAAACAACCAAACGAGTTCTATCAAGCATTGGCTAGAGGAGCAGAGTATGCTGCATCAAAATATGGTGGAAAAGAATTTGCCTTGACTTTTGGTGGAAACGAAATGCCTGGCTACCATACAGGTCCAGCTGCCTATGTAGGATTTCTAACCGGCGCAAGACATAGCCATCTTGATTCTGCAGGATACAGTTATGACCAAAAAATGTTCAAGGCACAGGAAACACCAACTCCGGAGAAAATCGCAGAACAATTAGTTAAAGAAGAGTCTTGGAGACAAATACTTTCAAGCCTAGTCATATGCTTCTTTGCAAGAAACATCTATAAACCTGAAATCGCTGTTAAAGCCCTCAAAACCATGGGCTACGATTTTACGGTTGAAGACTTAAATAAGCTAGGACGAGAGATATTGAAGAAAAAATATGAATTCAAGTTTAGAGAGGGCTTTGATCCAAGTAAACTAAGAATACCTAAAAGAATACTGGAAACCCCGACACCACATGGAAAATTAACTGAGGAAGAAATAAGGAAGGCAGTAAACCTATACTTCGAGAAACTAAAATAAGGTGTTAAATGGTAACTAAGCCAAGCAACAACCATATCCAAACTATTCCAAACGTTAACAGAAGCAGTGAAATCAAGTCTAATATTAAACCTGCTTTCAACATTTTTTTAATTTTACTAAGCCTGTGCTGTAAGCTAAGGTGCTTGGAGGAGTTCCAACTGGTAACGCGAAGTCTAGGGTCTAAAAACAATATTGTAAAAGCTTCTTTCGACCTCACAAGAGGTCTATACCTAAAAACATAGACATCATCTTCAATCCTCGTAGGTCTTATGTCAACGCTGAAATTCTGGCCTTTTTTAATCGTAATTACAAGTAAACTTGAAGCAATTTTAATAGCCGAATTGCTATGCCAAGTCAACTTAACTTTAAATTCTATGGTTGAAGTAGGGGATAACGCATAGTTTTCTTTAGCGTAAACTGTAACATTAAACTCCCTAAAGCTGAAAACATACTCTTCCCATTCAACAGATTCGCTATCTGATAAATTAAAGGTAAAAGAAACCTGTTCAGTTTGAGAGTAATCAGTAGGGTTAGGAAAGGTGAGTTTAGCTGTATAGGTTCCGAGCTGAGCGTTAGAAGGAGCAAACATATATGCGATGATTGCGACTATAAACGATAAAGTTATTAAAACAATTTTTGAACGTTTCAATGCTCGTTTCACCTATTCAAATTTAGCAAAATACGAGGGCTGCAAATTCTTTTTAATTTTCGACTTAAACAAATAAACTACACATAAAACTGAATTAACAAAACACAAAGCCACCAGTAAATCAAAGCTTAATAATGTAAAAACCAAACATTAAATACAACTAAATTACGTTCAAAACTACAGTTGTTAAAGCATGGAGGTATTTTCGCTGAATAATGAGGTACCAAAGTTTCTAACTGAACTTGAAAACTGCAAGCTATGTGAATGGCAATGTGGTGTAAACAGAATTACCGGAGAACTTGGAGTATGTAAAATGGGTATTCCACAGGTTGCAAGCTGCCAACTTCATCCAGCGCCGCCTCAAAGCTACACAATTTTCATGGCAGGATGCAACTTTAAATGCTTAAACTGTCAAAACTGGACCATAGCACACTACCCAGACACCAACACCGTAATAAGAGGCTACGTGGATCCAAAAGAACTTGCAAAAGAATCCCTTGCCGCGATAAATTCTCCCATGGGGCAGTTTATAGGTGCAGATCGAATATTTTTCAGCGGAGGAGAACCTACAATACATCTACCCTACATAGAGAAAATAGTGGAAGAAGCCAGAAAAATAGGCCCAGAAACAAAAGTAAACTTTGACACTAACGGTTTCTTAACGATGAACTCTTTGAAACGAGTATTAAAATTCACAACCTCCATAACCTTTGACATAAAAGCTTACAATGACGATGTTCACAGAGCATTAACAGGAGCTCTATCGGAACCAGTTTTAAGAAACGCTGAATATATCGCTAAACATGCTAGGGACAAACTATGGGAGTATAGAATCCTAGTAGTACCTGGAATAGTAGATGTAGAGGAGGTACAGGCTGTCTGTGAATTTATAGCGTCCATAGATCCTACGTTACCAGTTTGTTTCCTCGTTTTTAGACCAAATTTTGTGCTGGATCAATGCATGGGTGCAACATGGAAACTAATGGATAAAGTAGTTGAAGTAGCACGTAAAGCTGGATTAATAAAAGTAGATTGGGCAGGTAGGCCAAATATACCTGGATATGAACTAAAAAACTTCGAAAGGCTAAAAGCTAAAATTTCAAAGTACTATGAGCATGAATGGGCTTTAAAAGCAGCAGTCTACGCTTTAAAAGCTGGCTGTAAAGCACATCCAAGAAACTGCGGAACATGCAACGTTAAACTTCATTGCCCGCTCAAAAAGTATACTCCAGCGAGAACAACTTAAACTCGTTAGTATAAAAATTTCAACTATCCTGCTCTCAGGTAGAAAGGCTTATGTATTTTTAGTCAAATTCTATGAACTATAGCTCCGCATTCTTTGTAAGTCTTTTAAGGCTCTAACTGAATGGATCCTCTTCGAGAGAAGGGTTAAGTTGAGATATTGTCTTTACATCTAATAATATGCCGTTTACATCTTCGATAACTGCTTTACACCCCCGGGTAAATCCGCTTTTAGAAGCTATAAGATAGATTTTCTTTTTGTTCCTAAAGAAAACTTCCCCTTTTCTTATTAGCTCGTTTGCCTCTTTTACATCAACGGGAGATTTGCGCCATTTAACTTCACCAACTAATATCCCGTTTTTAAAATCAGCAGCAATATCTATTTCATTTCCCTTCCGGTCCCACCACATTCCTACACTATTAAAGATTGGAAGTTTTACGCCCAGAAGTTCCGAGCCTTGGTAAGCTGAAACAATCTGTCTAACTATTTTCTCAAATCCCTTAGATGCAATTTCAGATAATTTTCGACGCAGTAAATCTTCAACCTCATTTATTTTCCCTATCTCAAGTAGCGACATGTTGGGACGTACAAACTTAAACCAAAATTCAAAGAAACTATCAGTTATTTCATAGCGTACAAGCTTTGTTGAAACCTTTTTCTTCCCCACAGGTCTTATTCTAGATATCAGTCCTAACTCTTTTTCTAATACACGAAGATGATGGCCAATAGCTTCTGACGGTAATCCTACAAAGTCTGATATTTCCTTTCGAGTTGTTTTACCGCGAGCCATAGCCTCAAATATGGAAAAATATGTCTCTTCTCTTGGCCTTAACTCCATAGTTATCAAGGTTTCCGGCTCCTGGTATAGAGGAGAACCCGGCTCTAACACAATTTTTCTCAACGTTTTAACCGTGTCTTGTGAAAAATTTTCTGAGGCTAATCTAAGATACCATGGAGTACCGCCCAGAAGAGAATACAATTCAATAAGCGTTTCTTCGCTGCAATTTGGAAAGAATTCTCTAGCTGAAAAATAACTTAATGGTCGGACGCGTATTCTTTTGGTTACTCTACCATAAAGAGGCCCTGCATAGTTTGCAAGTTTCTCCATGAGTCCAACAATAGATCCTACAAGAATTAGCATAAGTTTTGATTTATCTCGATATTCGTCTATTAAAGCTTGCAAAATGGCGGGAACGTCAGGATTAACTGCGGCAAGTCTCTGAAATTCGTCAAAAATCACCACTATACGTCGCTTAACAGATTCCTCAAATAATTTCTTCAAAATCTCTTCCCACGAAGGATAGCCTACGAAAGACAGTCCAAGAGCAGAAATATCCTCCGCAACCTTAGTTCTAGCATAAAGATCAGTGGACGGAAGCACATAAGTATAAACAATGTCACGCTTACCTTCCATAAACTTTCTGACTAGAAAAGTCTTTCCAAGCCTCCGCCTACCCAATATTAACACAAGTTCTAATCTTCCACTTAAATACGCTTCACTTAACAGGTTCAAAGCAGTTTTCCTATCATAGAATTTCATTCCTCGCACCAAATATATTTATAACAACTATAATTATAACAATATATTGTCATAACTATATTTTAAACTTACTAGTCTAGAACTAGAATAGAATAGATAAGGGAATTCAAATATGGTAGCACTACCGATTTTAACTAAATTGCCCGACGTCCTAAAAAGTATAGCGTCGTTATCAACTTCAAATGACTAAAGGTAGTATCTATTGTCTAAAAAATTAGAACCTTCGTTAGAGGATACTCGAAATAGTTTAATTGGTAGCTTGATTGTTTTTATGACTATCGCTTCTAAGGCTTATTATATTTTAGTAAAGTTTTTATTATATTTTTTTATAGTTTATGTGATTAACCATGATAGATGAATTTATTTTTAAAATCTTAAGAAAAGTAGGGAAAGATAGAGCAGTTCGGTTTACTGATTTGCTAAATGTGGTAAGTAACCCTAGAACCTTAAGTAGAAAACTTGAATTTCTAATTTCAAAGGGTCTTGTTAAGATTGAGGGTCGCCTATATATGTTGACTGAAAAGGGTGAGATAGCTTTGAAACTTCTTGAAAAACTTACCGCTATAGTTGAAGACCCAGAGTTTCACGTAGTAAACATTGAGAAAATTCCCCATGGAGTTTATAGTAAAATTCTAGAAAGATATTGTAAGATTTTATATGAACATTTTGGAACTAAGCTTCTAGGTATAGCTCTTTTTGGATCAATAGCTAGGGGAGATTGGAATAAAAATAGCGATATAGATTTACTGGTAATTGTTGAGGAGTGGGATAAAAAACCCGTGTGGGAAAGAATTAGAGAACTTCTGAAGCTAAAAAAGAAGCTTAGAGAAACCGAGGAATATAAATGGGCTCTGAGAAAAGGATATTTCCCAATAATACAACACTATCCATTAAGTCGTAAAGAAGCCTTAGAATTTCACAGAATTTACATAGATATGTGTCTAGATGGAATTATCCTCTATGAGCGAGATAAACTTCTCACAAAAATCATAGAGAAAGTACGCCAAAAACTCTTGCTTCACGGAGCAAAAAGAATAACCATCCCAGGAAAAGGTTACTATTGGATTTTAGCCGACCTAAAAGCTGGGGAGGTCGTCGAGTTTTGAAAACCATTGAAATAGCTGTAGCTGGAATAAAAAGAGCTGGAAGATGGCTTCAAGGAGCAAAAAGAGCCTTAGAAGACAAAAGATGGGATGACGTAGTCTACTGTTCCCAAATGGCAGTCGAGCAAGCTACGAAATCCATCCTAATTTCACTAGCCATAGATTTTCCCAGAGAACACGACATCAGCGAAGTTTTCGCTCAACTAGCCCAGAGAAAAGATCTACCAAAATGGTTTAGGGACCAAGTTGACTCAATAAGCAACACTATAGCTGAGTTAGCAGAACTAAGAGGACTAGCAGGCTACGGCTTCGAAAAAGGTATAAATGCAGAATACTTCAAAGATTATGCCCCAGAAGCATATAGCAAAGCTGAAAAAACATACAAATCATGTATAAATCTACTTAAAGAATTATTTAAAGTAAATATTACAACGTAACAACACATAACTTCCTAAACGACTAAAACTAAATATCCTCATAGACAAAAAGAAGTGAAGCAAGACATTGCAAACCAATCATAGCTAATAAAAAACGACAACTGAAGATTTAAATTCCTTTCTTATTATTTGTGTAACAAGAAACTCACAATTTTAGTTTAACTAAGCTGTTTTGACTTAGAGACGAGCTACGCCTAGCTAGATTATAAATTTTGAGGACTGCACTATTTGGCGATTAACGACCTTAAAACTCTTAGATTTTCTTTATATTCTCTTTCTCCTCCGGGAGTTTCAAGTATCATGGGAAGATTTTCAAATCGTTTATCATTTACAATAATTCTGAAAGCGTCAAGACCTATAAGACCCTTGCCTATGTGTTCGTGGCGATCAACTCTACTTCCAAGTTCTTTCTTAGAATCATTTAAATGCAAAACCTTAAGCTTCTCTAAACCAACTATTTCATCAAATTGGTCAAAGGTTTCTTCGTAAGCTTCACGCGTCCTTATATCATATCCGGCTGCAAAAACATGCGCCGTATCAAAGCACGCGCCAACCCGCTTCTTTTCATCGACCAAATCAATAATCTCCGCAATATGCTCAAACCTATAACCAACATTAGTACCTTGACCAGCAGTCGTCTCCACAACAAACATAAGCCTATAGTTTTCGGTTCTCGCGATAATTTCATTTAAACTTTCAGCAATTTTCTTCAAAGCATATTCTTCCCCATAATTTCTATGCGCTCCTGGATGAAACACTAAGTAAGGTATTCCAAGAGCTTCTGCCCTAGCGGCTTCGTCGAGAAAGGCGTCAAAAGACTTCTTGTACTGAGTTTCATCGGGTGAACCTAAATTAATTAAATAAGAATCATGAGCAACAGCTACCTTTATATTATAAACGTTAAGATTTTCTTTGAAACTTTCAATTTCATCTTCCGATAAGGGACGAGCCTTCCACTGCCTCTGGTTTTTAGTAAAGATCTGTATGGAATCGCAGCCAATCTCCCGGCCACGTTTAGGTGCTTTATCCACACCACCAGAAATAGATACATGTGCTCCAAGAATACCCATTAAAATCCCCAGCTAGAAATGCAATCGTTCCACATATTTAAATATAGTTTCAATTTCACTGATGCATATACGGGAATTTAATGCACTAATTTCTTAATGGAAAAGCTCAGGTAAAATAGGGCATTCACAAAATTTAATAATGTACTGGATTGTTCCTTTTAAAGGCAGATTAAAATGTTTGAGAATACAACTATAGTATTTCTAAGGTATAAGGAGAAGAGTATGGAATTTATGGTGGGTGTTTTTGTTAGTGGTAAGAAGGCAAAGTATAGTAGACCTGATTATAGAGGTAGGCTTCAAATATACTTTAAAAACGATATGTTTCTTAGGCCACGTAGACTTTTGCTTGAAATTAAGGGAAGATTAGAAGCCTATCCACCAGAAGAATTCATAAAAATGTTAAGATCATCAAATAAGGTTCTCATATCTGAAAAAATTCAAGAAAATGTAAAGAACATGCTTTTAGAAATGTTTAAGGCATATAGTATTCGGGATTCTAAGATACGAGTTGCTAAGTTTTGCCCATTTTGTGAAATAGAGGGAAAAGTTACAGTTCTTGAAACTAAATCCGAAATTTTTAAAGTTCAGGAAAGATATGTCTGTTTCAAATGTGCAAAGGATGAACTGTTGAGAGAACTTAAATTTAGGGGAATACGCGTTTCAGATATGATTTCTGAAAGACTTTTCACATTGCTTAGAAAAGTTAGAAGTGTAGATAAACTTCTCGGACATCTAGTGACCGGAATGAATATTTACGTGAATCCTGAACTCACACTTTTCGACAAAAAAGAAGCTAAACCCGAAATCACGGAACGATTAACGGTTGAAGACCTTGAAATACCAGATGCTCTGAAAAATGTTCTAAAGGAAAATGGGATACATGAGCTATTACCGATACAGGTTAAAGCGTTGAAAAGCGGATTACTGAAAGGTGAAAGTATTCTTGTTGTCTCTGCAACTTCTACAGGTAAAACGCTCATAGGCGAACTCCCAGGTGTTCTCGCTGCTTTAAATGGAAAGAAAATGCTGTATCTATGTAATCTTGTAGCTCTTGCAAACCAAAAATACGAAACATTCAAAGCAAGGTATTCAAAACTTGGATTAAAAGTTGCAATAAGAGTTGGAATGAGTAAAATAGATGTAGGCGAAGAAGAACTAGTAATAGTTGATGAAGATGTTAAAAACGCAAACATTATCGTTGGAACCTACGAGGGACTAGACTACCTAATAAGATCAAGTCAACACAGCGACCTAGGAGACATAGGCGTAGTTATAATAGATGAAATTCAAAGTCTCAGCGACGAGGAAAGAGGACCAGAACTAGATGGACTTATCGCAAGAATTAGATCCCTATTTCCAAAATGTCAAATAATCGCCTTATCAGCAAGTGTTGGAAACCCTGAAGAACTAGCCAGAAATCTCAACCTAAAACTTGTAAGATACTCTGAGCGCCCTGTACCACTTGAACGACACCTAGTCATCTGCCTATCCGAAAAAGACAAGCTCAAAGCAATAGAAAACGTAATAAAACAAGAATGGAGAACGATAAGCAGCCACGGATTCCGAGGACAAACAATAATATTTACAAACTCTAGGCGAAGAGCTCATCAGATCAGCAACTGGCTAAACAAAAGAGGCCTAAAAGTAGCCACCTATCATGCAGGTCTCACCTATCCTAGGAGAAAAATGATAGAACTAGGTTTTGAAAACGGATTTTACCAAGCAGTCGTCACAACTTATGCTCTTGGCGCAGGTTTCGATGCTCCCGCAAGTATGGTGGTCTTCGAATCTCTTGCTCAAGGCATTAATTTCATTACTAAGAGTATGTTTGAAAATATGGCTGGAAGAGCAGGACGCTTAGGAAAACATGATAGAGGACGTGTAGTCATACTAGTTGAACCTGGAAAGAAATATAGAGGAGCTGTTGAGGAAACAGAAGACTCAGTAGCAATAAAACTACTTGAAGAGGAATTAGAGCCCGTTGAGTTTTCCTACGACATTGAAGGATGCGCTGATCAAGTTCTCGCTTACATATCAGCAAAAGGAGAAGTATTTCTTGATGATTTAAAACAATACTATAGTATGTTGCTAGGAGCATCTGAAAACCTGGATCATGTCCTTGAAACTTTGCTAAAAGATGGAATGATAACGATGAACAACGGTAAAGTAGCAGTGACCCCTTTGGGAAGAGCTACTGCTACGTCATTTTATAAGTTGTCTGAAGTGAAAATAGCGAAAAAATACCTCAAGGACGATATGAATGTTCTTGATGTAGCAATACTCTTAGAACCGTTTACTCAAATCTATGTTTCTACGAAGGTGCAAGGTGAACTTGAAAAAGCATTTAACGTGCGTTTTTCATCAAAGCTTTTCTCGGATGCTATCCTCGACGTAATGGATGTCTCTACGAAGAAGGAGATGCCTAAACTACCTAAATGGCTCCTTGAGTTATTTGCAAAATGGTCACTTGAATTCTTTAACTGCAAATGTAAAGAAGCTCCGTTCTGCGAGCACGGAATAGTAAACCTCTGCAAAAAAATAGTAAAACTAAGACTAGAAGAGAAATTAAAGCTAAGAGAAATATCTTCACGCCTACAAAAAGAATATGAACTATATGTTTATCCAGGAGACCTTTTTAGATGGTTGGACTCGCTAATACATAAACTCAGAGGAATAAGTAGACTAGCAAAAGTCTGGAACCTCAAAGAAGCAGCGGAAACCGCTGAACAAATTGTAAAACGCATTGAAAGACCGTAACAATCTAATTGCGAAAATCAAAATAATGACGGCTAAAATAACAAAAGAGACTGCAAAAGTTATCGAACAATTCTATAAGTTATGCTAAAAATACTTAAAGTAACATAACCACGTTGTTGTGTACTATCATCGTAAACACGTGCAAAATTGCACGAAAGAGTCTAAAGGTGCTTTGTAACGATTAAAAGCAATTCGTATATCAACATCATTAAAATTTAGAGTTAAAGGCTTAGGTGATTTATTTGATTGATAACTCCAACATATCAGAGGTTTTAAGTATCGTTAGAAAAGCTGTTTCAAAATTTGAAAGGCCAGCTGTATCTGTTGTTGCAAATAGAGATCCTTTCAAGGTTCTTATCGCCACAATTCTAAGTGCAAGAACGAAAGACGAGGTGACAATTAAAGCTTCTCGAAAACTGTTTAGTGTAGCTGACAACCCTCAAGATATGATAAAACTTGGAGAAAAGAAAATCTCCGAACTAATTTA
The DNA here is from genome assembly GCA_030587435.1 of Candidatus Baldrarchaeota archaeon. Next base: position 25,779 of record JAUQZC010000096.1, read on the forward strand.
CCCCGTGGGATTTTACAGAAATAAGGCAAAAAACATTGTTCAAATCTGTAAAGAACTAGTAGAAAAATATGGTGGCAAAGTTCCGGACACAATGGAGGAACTACTAAAGCTTAAGGGTATAGGGAGAAAAACAGCAAACCTTGTCCTAATATTAGGATACGATAAAATGGGTATCTGCGTTGACACCCATGTGCATCGAATAACGAACAGATGGGGCTACGTAAAAACAAGAACCCCGGAGGAAACAGAAATGGAACTACGAAAAAAGCTACCAAAGAAACACTGGAAAGAAATAAACGAACTACTAGTATCATTCGGACAACACATATGTAAACCGGTAAAACCACAATGCAACACGTGTCCCGTGCAAAAACTATGTCCTAGAATCGGAGTAAGATAGGTGTATAAACATGAAAGATAAAAAATCTAAGCTATTAGAGGAAGCTTGTAAACCAGTTAAAGAAGTAAATATTGAAACGCTTCTCGAAGAACTTTTAAAAGAGAGAAGAAAGGAACTTGAAAAGAAGAATCACAAAGAAGTAATAGATGAAATATCTTTACCTAAACAAAATTAAACAACTTTTACTTTACCGTAGCTTTTCAGATTGTTCTAACCAATAAATTGGCATTGGTGGCAAGCTACATACAGGAGGATTACACTAGTCTTTTAAATTCGTCAAACTTTATACCAACTTCTTTCTCAGCCTTCGGTAACATCTGTTTCCAAAGATAGTTTAGGGCGTTTCTACGTCTTTGAAGATCCTTTATGGAGAGATCTTTTACGAATATTATTTCTTTTAACTTTTCTTTAAATCCTCTGGGTAGCCATTTCAACCGTTGAACTTGATACATTTGCCACTTTTCGTCAGGTAGTAATTGATTATTTAACCCAAAAAGAGCTTTCATCAAATATTTTAAAGCAAGATCTATAGAGTAATGAGCACTTATAAGATCATTTCTATGAACCCATGCTTCCGAATTATAATTACAATACCATTCAGATTGCGTCATACCTTCTACTATCATCCATTTCTTCTCTTCATCTTTGAGACGAACCTTTTTATTGATCAAAGCCTTAATTTTTCCTTCCGGATCATAGAAAATTTTTGCGCTGGAAAAAGCCCATCTCTTCTCCATCTCCCATTCCGATTTCACAGAATCTTCATAGCTTATAATTTCATAGTCGATCTTGAACCCTTTAAATTCAATTTCGTCTTCACGCTTCATCCCAATTTTTACCCTCTTCCTTTTGAAGATAATGATATCAATGTCAGAAAACTTGTCGAAATATCCTCTAGCAACTCCACCTAAAAATACAATGCCAACCACACCTTTTCGTTTAAATTTTGACGCGAATTCTTTAGCTACAGCCATTGCTTCAACAAGTCTTTCCGTTCCAAGTTCCTCAAATTGCATACAATCAACTTCCCTTTCCTCTACTCCAATCCGACTTTAATGATTATCAAGCTAGCAAACCTCAACCATATGCTATAATCTTTTTATTACTTATTAATGTCTATGTTTCACGCTAAAACATAGCAAAATTCATGAGGAACTTAAAACCATTCAGAAAATCGTTAACAAAAATTGCTATTTATTTAAAATACTATCTTATTTCCCTTTACAAGCCACACGGATAACATTATAATCCGTGCATGATAGTTTTCTTTATAAGTTTATATGTTTTATGATAATATAGAATTATGTAAAATGAGTTGATGATCCTTGATGGCTAAGATTTTCCTACGCGTTCCCACTCTTCTGGAGGTAATTTTTAAAGGTGGATCAAAGCTTAAGATCATTCTTTTAATGTTAAAGCGAGGTAAACTAACTGCAATGGATATTTCAAAGATGCTTAAAATACCTATAGCAACGGTCTACAAGCATTTAAGGGAATTAGAGGATGCTGGTCTAATAAAAAGTGAAAGCATAAATGGCAAAAAAGTTTTTGCGATAGGCGATTTTACTCTTAAAGTTGAATGGAGAAGTAACGGAGAAGATATAACTTTCACAATTTCCCCAAAGAATATGACAGTTTTTCTAGCTGTCGATAAACCTGAAACCTCGTATTTTATTAGTAGAAGAGGCTTAGAGAAGTTCTTAAAATTCGCTGAACTTTATGAAGACTACGTTGATGGTAAGGTTACGGTATCCATGATAGCTAAGATAATAGGTGTAACTGCAATGGAAGTTGCTGCTCTAATAAGCGAGGTAGAAGAGGTTGCAGAAATATGACTACATGATAGCAGATACAAGCTACCTAGTTCACCTAGATAGGAAATACAAAGAAAATCTGAAAAGCAAATTAAAGAAAATTCTTAAATTAAATGTTAAATATCGGAAAGTGATAATTTCACCAGTCGTTAAATTCGAGTTGATAGACCAGCCACTTAGACAAAATATTTATTTTGACTCTGTTGAACGGTTTCAAAGACTCTTAAACGAAAAGCTAATTGAGGTAAGGGAAGTTGATTATGATAATCCAAGAATATCAAAAATAAGCGATGAAGCTAAGAGATATTTAGCTAAAAAATCAGGAAAATATGAACATCTCGTAGAGAGAGCAGATGTAGAAACTATAACTTTAACTTTTAGCTTTCTCCTGGAAAGAACTAGCGTTCTTGTAGCAGTTAAAGATAAAGCGCTCAAAGAAGTATTAAAAAATTTACTAAAACAACATAAATTGACCGCAGAAGCAGAGATCATAGAGCAAAACATTTAACAAGGACACATTCCATCGATATTATATTTCAATACTTTAGTAGTTGATAGATTACCCAATTTTATAGGCACTTGGTCCTTTAACTTTAAAACGTGAATATTTTAACGTCAGAGTTGTAGCAACAGGTTTTTAAAGTTATCTTACAACTATGTTCTGGTGATGTCAGATGAGTCTGACTGTTCGAGTTGGTAAGAAATATACTGTTTATTTACCGAAGGCTATCGTTGAAAAGTTAGGTATCAAGGAGGGTGACATCCTCGTATTCAATGTTAGAGGAGATAAGTTAATTGTTAGACCTATGAAAAAGTTTTTGAAAGCTAGAAAGGCATGGAGTAGTGTTGGTTTTGAGGAGGTTGAGGCAGTTGGCGAAAAAATCTCAGCTAAAATCCTTAAATAAAGTTGTTATTGATACTTCTTGTATATCGCCTTGGTATAGAAGTTAAAGATGTAGACGAATAGGAACTTCCTAACATTAGGTAAGACATTCAAAAACTTTCTCAAGCAGGAAACTTCGAACATGAAAGGCTGATAAGTCATAAAGAATTGGTCAAGATAAGTAAAACATCGTAACGCTCAGAACAATGTTAGTACGTACTCGCCTTGAATTTGAGAGATAAATTCTGCCACTACTGGAGAGTTTTATGCTAAATTAATTAAATGATTGATATTTTTAAAACTTTATAGGATTTCAAGTTTAATGGGAGGAGGTTAAGATGGAAAAGTTAAGAGAATTCAGTTGGCTGTTTAAAAGCAGTTTGTTTGTTGTTGCTTATGCTGTTATTGCTCTCGTAGTTTATGATATTGTCGCTGAAATACATATTCAAACGACTAGAACGCTATTTACCTCAATAGACCATGCGATACCCTTCATATCAGCTTTCGTCGTCCCCATATGTCTTTATCTTTTATCCGTTCATAATCTTCACGCTCGGATATTTTGCATTCGTAAAACCGCAGAAAATTAACCAATATTTCACAGCAATCTAATAGTCTATGCCACTTCCTACCTAACCTACATTGTTTTCCCTGTAATGATGATAAGGCCTAGCCCAG
>JAUQZC010000100.1 GCA_030587435.1 Candidatus Baldrarchaeota archaeon
TCTTTAGATATACTAACAGCTAAACTCAAAGACCATAAACACCAAGCTTGAACCAAGAACATAACCAGAGAAGAGAAGTTTGGAGAGAAAATTATTAGGTTTAAATTAAATAAATCATCTAACCACCATATAGCAGCAAAAAGCAGGAGGGGAAGCAAGGCAAAGCAAGAATTTACCAGTAATTTATCCCATCCTTCACGTCTACCATAAAATACTCTACTAAAAACTTCTAGCAAAAGAAAAATGATAAGCCAATTTAAAATCCAGCATAACCCTACAAATAAAGGTGCCATGGTAGGTGGTTCAATGAAAAATAAGAGTAACGGCTGTAAACCAGCTTCTACAACAATCCAACCGCCAAACATTGCGATAATAAATGCTTCAAAAAGAAATCTTTTCGGATTAGAGGATGAAATGTAGCTAAATATGGGTTTAAACCCGAAAATAAGACTATACTTTCCAATACTTGTTTCCGTTAATGTTTTTCTAACCTTAAGTTTTTCTTCACTAGTAATCATAATTTGATATGCCAAATTACCTAGGTCGGAGAGTAGGTATCGTTTAGCTTCATCTTGCCTTAACAATGGTTTCATAAGATTTAGGTGATAGTAAAGGGTTCCAACTTCGATGTTAAGAGTTTGAATGAAGTCTGTAAAGGTAGCATAACCCTTCTCTCCAATAATCCTGAGAATGCGTCTTCTCAATGGGTGACTTAATGCTGTGTATATTGCATCCTTCTCTTTCTTCTCTTTCGGCATTTTCTCTCTCGCCTAGAAGATTAATTGTGCATGTTCGAAATAAGTTTTTCCGACCTCGAAATTGCTCGAAGTGGAGTTTCGATAAATATCGAGCTAAACATTTAAAAAAACCTTTAACTAAAAATATCGTAAAAAACAAAACTCGGAGAGTGAAAATAACAATGAAAATAAAGAACACCACAATAATATTTGCAGCACTACTGATACTAACACTAGTGCTACCGCTACTAGCAGCACCACTTTCAACAGCACAACCATTAGCAGCAAAATCAGAGGAATCAGAGGAAGTAGTTCTTGGCAAAAATGAAGAAACTCATACAACTCATACAATTGAATATAAATTACAAGAAGAAGGAGTAGTCATATTAAGAACTGACATACTAACCGTAATGGTAAACACCAAGTCAGGTTTACCACATTTTAAATGGTGGGTAACAGGATACAATGATACTATATATATAGCTAAATTTGTTTCACTAATAGAATTCATAGACAAAAACGAAGATGGCGCATTTCAATACAACGAAACTGTAACTATGGAAGATGTTTCTTCGCAACAAGAACCGCAACAAGGTCAACAAGAAACCCCAGAATTTTGGAGCCCTGTATTCCCATTTGCCCAAGGGGGAGCACTATGGAATTTCAGCGGATTCTATAATCTAACTACAGAGAACAACGAGATAATTGGCATAGGCTTTGACTTCCAATTAAACATAAGTAGCACAACGCTAGATGAGACGGACCGTGTCGCGTATAGCGACTTATACGTACTCTTAAAATGTAAGATATACTTTGAGGACGTAGGAATCGAAGTTGAACCAGACACAATATACTATAACATGTCTGGCTTAGCAGAGCTAAAAGTAGATGTTGTTATCGAAAACTGGCCATGGCACACCGATGAAAGTATGCTTGCACTACGATGGGACGTTACAGCGGAAGAACCTAAACAAATGCATTACTGCCACTGTGTTAGAATGCATGGAGAAGAAGCCGACTTCAATAAGACCATGGAAGAGGAAAGACCGATAGGACCCAAAGATCCTAAAGAAAAATTAACAAAAATGGAATTCGTAAGCGAGATTACAAACGAAACCCATGCGTACTTCGGCGCGACAACAGCCGCATTAAAAATCAATAAGACAACAGGAGCGAAAGAAGTTGTAAGCGTAACTTGTTCATATAGAACCGACGGAAACAACATAAGATTTTACATTGCCTACCCACATTTTGAAAGAATAGAACACGACCCCGTAATTGGAGTTACAGAGAAGGGCTATGAGGAAGCTGGCAAAGTATTTTCTGGAAGACATGGAGAAACACGTTATGAATACAGTAATGGTAGAGTAGTACTAGAAACACCAATTTTCACGGTGCAAGTCACCGCTATGGGTGAAGTAGTACACTTCCAGTTCTGGAACACCAGCGATCCAGAAATTGTTTATCACGTAAAATTCGTAAGCATAGTAGAATTCATAGACGAAAACGGCGATAAAATTTACCAGTCTAACGAAATAGTTGGTGAATCCATGTTAACATTTCCATCACTAACATGGGAGTTTTCAGGATTCCAAAACATTACAAATGCTAACGGGGAAACTATAGGTGTAAAGTTCAGCTTTAACAGTAGTGAAGTACGTGTTCCAAGGCAACAGAATTTAGAGATAGACATAGTGTGTTATATGTTCTTTGAAGATACCGAGGTGAACGGTGTACTGGTGAATGGATTAACCGATCTTAAATTCACCATAGTTATTAGAAACTGGAGCTGGACTAGAGAAGACAGCATGCTTGCGCTTCGCTGGGATATTTCATGGAGCAACGTCACAGAAGAAAAAGATGTTAAACCATGTGTAGCTGGAAGAGACATAAGTCTATCTGGAGGTATGACTGAAGAGGAACCAATTGAAGGTAAGGAAGGAAAGAAAGCGCTTGAAATAAGATGTGGTAAACAAGTAGGTTACTTCGACTACACAGCAACAATTATAGTAGATGGTAGTGAAGGAGAGGCAACTGCGTCCTACATAACTTGCGAAAATTGTATTAAAGTGTTCCTATGTTATCCACACTTTGAAACCGAAGCTACACACGACCCAATAGTTGGACTTACAACCACTGAAGAAACAACTGCTGAAGAAGAAACTACTGGAGAAGGTATAACCCTTCCAGAAACAATTGCGGGAATACCGACAATGTATCTTGTCGGTGGAATCTTTTTGGTCATAGTGATCGCGGTAGTAATGGCGGTTAAGAAAAGACACTAAACGCAACAAAACATAAATCCTACTATTTTTTGCTTTTCGTGTTACAATATATTTTTTCTGTTATTGTAACTTATTTTTAATCCTGCTAAGCTTGGGATTGTTAATTATTCGATTTACGCTATGTTTATATATTTTTGTGCATAAGAACAAAATGACTATTGAGACTTAAGTTCTTAAATGGTAACGTATAAACCATAACAAGAGTTGGATGGCAATGATTGAAAGCTACGCCGAGGCTGGAAAAAAAGCAGCAATTATTTCTGCATGGGGAAACGCCATACTTTCAATGATGAAAATTACAATAGGCATCTTATCGGGGAGTGTTGGACTTCTAACTGACGGTTTTCATTCACTCGTTGATGTAGTTTCTTCAGTTATGGTATGGGTAGGGATAAAAATCTCAGCTAAACCGCCCGATAAAACCCATCCATATGGGCATTATAAAGCAGAAAACATTGCAAGCCTATTTGTATCACTATTTATCATCGGAGCAGGTGTTGAAACCGCGTGGGAATCTATTAAAAAGATATTCTTACCAGAAGAAATCTTCGTGACCTATATAACATTTATAATTCCTCTAATTGCGGCAATAGGCTCATTAATTTTAGCAGAATATAAAAGAAGAATAGGAGAGAGAATAAATAGTCCTTCGCTTATTGCTGAGGGTGTACACTCGAGAGTTGACTCGCTTGCAAGCGCCGCGGTGTTTTTTGGCATCCTTTTTTCCTCATATGGTGTTTTGATTGCAGATCCATTGATTGGCTTTCTAATTTCCCTTGCAATTATACGAGAAGGATACAATATTGGGAAAGATTCCATCTACACGTTAATGGATACACTTTTGGAGCAGGATGTTTTAAATAAAATTAAACAGTTAGCAAGAGAAGTACCTGGCGTGATGGAGGTATCGGAAGTTAGGGCAAGAAGTGCAGGTGGACATATATTTGTTGATCTTGAAATCGAACTTTCTCCAACTCTCGATATTACAAGAGCAGATGTGATAAGAAAGGAAGTTATCAAAAAAATTAAGCATGAGATTTCAAAGGTCGACCACGTGTTTATTGCTATTAAACCTGTTGAACGTGAAGAAATAGTAGTTGCAATTCCATCTAAGGGCCCCGAGGGATTAAAATCTGAGGTTTGTGAACATTTTGGAAGAGCAGAATATCTGACCATCGTGGTACTCGGGGCTGATAAGAAAATAAAGGAAATATTCATTGAAAGAAATCCATTTATTGAAGAAGAAAAGGGTAAAGGAGTTTCTTTGGCTGAATCCCTCTTTAAAAGGGGAGTTTCGATCGTTATTGTGAGAAATATAGGTAGGGCAGCCTTTAGCGTACTTAAAAGCTATGGCATCCAAATTCTGAAAACAAAAGATGAAAAAACTGTTAATGATGTAATATTTGCTTTCCGTAACAGAAAAATGGAAGAAGCAGTGCCCACTTCACATGAAGAACAAGATCATGTTTAGTCAGAGTCTCACATGGACACGTTTAGAGGAAATGTAGTGGCAATGGCTGCTGGAGCGGTAGCAATAGATTTCGCTAATGAAACTAAGCCATTAGATCACGTCGAAAAATTAGGAGAAAAACGTTAAAATATCTCAAAGACCTGGCTGAAGAATCTAAGTACATAGGAGAAGTTAGAGGAAAAGGATTAATGATCGGAATTGAAATCGTCAAAGACAAAGAGACAAAAGAACCATCAAAAGAATTGACAGCAAAGATACGGTTGAAATATTTCAAAAAGGGACTTATAGTTTGGAAAACTGGCCACTACGCTAATGTAGTGAGGTTTCTTCCTCCATTAGTGATTACAGAAGAACTCATGGAAAAGGGGCTTGAAATATTTAGAGACTCGTTAAAGGAAGTTGAAAAAGAGTAATCACCTATATACTTTATTTACTACAATTATTTCTTAACTTCATAAGATTACTTTATAATCTTGCAAACAATGTAGTTTGTTTTACTCCTAAAATAAAAATAACTTGGAAATTATTTGACCTTTTCTATGTTTCTTTTCCTTTTTCTATGTTCTCTGGAAAGATTATCTAGCAAAAAACTAACGTCCGCTGATATATGTGCAACCTTTTTTGAAACAGTTTTATAAAGCTCACTTAAAAGATCTTCTAACTCTACTAATTTGCTAAGCTCAGCCTCTTCGCTCTCAATTACGCTGTCTATCTTTGTTAATTTCTCACTTAATTTTAATCCTGTAATAGTTTCCAGAGTCATTTCTGTAACGGTTCTTCTGCGAGTTTCTGTGAGCGAGTCTTTTTGTTGCAAAGCCTTTTTGCTAAAAGATAAAAAAAGATCTTTTAGTTTTACATCTTCTATCTTTTGAGCTGCTTTTTCGTAGAATTTTGAAACTCTTTCCTCCGTATTTGTTAAAATTCCCATTAACTCACTGAAGGTATATTCCTCTTCACTGGTCATTCCGCTACCACCATCTTGTTACTACGACTTTTTTGTCCGTGAAGAAGTCAACGCAATCTATCTGACCGTGAAGAACACCAAAGAACGAGTCTTTCATACCTGCAAACGGGAAGAACGCCATAGGCGCAGCTATACCAATGTTAATTCCTATGTTTCCTGCCCGCACTCTACGTCTAAATTCACGAGCCCACTTACCACTCGAGGTGAAAATACACGCCTCATTTCCGTAGTTGCTCTTGTTAATCATTTCTATTGCTTCATCAAGGTTTTCAGCCCTTAATATACATGCAACAGGTCCGAAGATTTCCTCTTTGGCGATCGTCATGTCAGGTGTAACGTCGTCGAAAACGCTTGGACCCAAGAAGTATCCGTTAGGATATTCTTCCACTTTTACATTTCTACCATCAAGTATAAGCTTAGCTCCTTCCTCAATGCCCTTTTCTATATATCCTATTATACGTTCTTTGGCTCTTTTTGTAACTACAGGACCCATATTTACACTTTCATCTAATCCATATCCTAATTTTAGTCTTGAGGCCGCCTCTACAAACTTTTTCTTTAAAGGTTCATATATATCGCCAACAGCAACTAAATTGGCGCCTGAAAGACATCTCTGCCCAGTGTTTCCAAAGAACGAACTCATGAGAGTTGGAATAGCTTTTTCCAGATTCGCATCCGGCATAACTACTATAAAGTTCTTTGCACCAGCTTGAACTATGGCTCTTTTACCGTGTTCTGCAGCTAACTTATACACGTGTCGACCAACTCGCGTTGAACCAACAAATGTCACACCTTTCACATCTGGATGTGTTATTAACGTTTCTGCTACATCTTTGCTTCCATGCACAACATTTACAACTCCAGGAGGTAAGCCTACTTTTTCCATGACTTTCATTGTCCAATGCATTGGTACTGGTGTTATTTCGCTAGGTTTTATAACGACTGTACATCCTAGGACAATTGCATATGGCATAAACCAAAACGGCACAAGAGCTGGAAAATTAAATGGCCCAATTATTCCAAACACACCTAATGGTTCTCTAATGAGTGTTTCATCAATGCCGGCTGCTATTTGATCCATATGTTCACCCTTAGATAGAGAGTATGCTACGGCGCATGCAGCTTCTACGTTTTCAATAAGTCTTCTTGTCTCGCCTCTGCTTTCATCTATGATTTTACCGTGGTTTTGTGTTGTTATCCGCGAAATTTCCTCAGCATGTTCTTCAAGTACGTTTTTAAGCTTAAAGAGGTACTGTATTCTTGAGGGCATTGGGAGTTCTCTCCACTTTTCAAAGGCCTCTTTGGCAGCTTCTATTGCTCTTTCAACTTCTTCTTTCGTTGCAAATGGCACCTCTGCTATTACTTCATCTTTTGCCGGGTTCATCACGGGATGTACATCCGTAGACTCAGATTCCACCCACTCTCCATCAATATAAAGCTTTAATCTCCCATAATGCTTTCTAACTTCTTCTAAAACAACCATTTTTTCCCCTCCAAATCTTAACTGTTTAGATTAATTAATTTAAAAACAATTTTGGAGTGTTTAATAGAGTTGGATAACTTTATTCCTCAACCTCCTTATCTGCAATTTTTAACACGTCGCTGAAGATCTCCATAGCTTCATCTACTTGTTCTTCCGTAATGATAAGCGGTGGTGCGACTATGAAGTGGCTAATCCATCCCAGTAGGTATAGTCCGCGTTTTAGCATTTCTTTGCTGAGTTCAACGACTTTAAGTGGTTTTAGAGCGGCTTTATCGGCCCTGGTGTTGAAAGGCTTCTTTGTTCTTCTGTTTTTTACTATTTCTACAGCCCAGAAATGCCCAAGGCCTCTAACATCGCCGATACATTTATGTTCTTCCCAAAGCTCATGAAGCCTTTTCTTTAAATATTTGCTTACCCTCTTGGGAAGACCGCTGGCTACAAGTTTCTTATATTCCTCTATGACCGTAGGAACAGGGGCTAGAGACATGGGATGTGCAGCATATGTATGTCCATGTGCGAGAAATCGTTCCTCGAAGTATTCTGCAATTTCACGTTTTGTTACTGTGATGCCTAGAGGCATATATGCTCCAGTGCAGCCTTTAGCAGTTGTTAATATATCGGGCACAACTTTCCAGTGATTTATTGCAAACCACTCACCAGTACGGTACCATCCACTCATAACTTCGTCAACAATAAGAAAAACATCGTTTTCATCAGCAATTTCTCTTAAACGTGGGAAATACTCCTTTGGCGGGACAATTATACCATTGGTGCCAACTACTGGCTCCACAAAAATTGCAGCAACATTGCCCTCATTCTTAATCATGTAATCAACGTATTCAGCACATTGAATATTACAGTCAGGGTATTCCAATTTAAATGGGCATCTATAGCAGTAAGCGTCTGGCGCAAAAATTACGCCAGGTATTTTGCTAACTGGTTCCGCAAACCATCGCCTTGGATCTCCCGTTAAAGCTATACTTGCAGCGGTGGAACCATGATATGAGTGGTATCGTGAGATGATCTTATACTTGTTTTGCGATGAAAAGTATTGTCTAACAATTTTTATTGCTGCTTCGTTTGCCTCTGTACCGGAAGTGGAGAAGAAGAATTTTTCGAGACCTTTTGGCATGACCTCAAGTAAAGCTTTTGTGGCTTTTCCTTTTATTTCGCAAGCAAAGCTGGGAGCAACGTACGGTAGTTTTCTTGCCTGTTCACATATTGCTTCAATTATAGCTTTGTTTTTGTGACCAAGGTTTGTGCACATTAGCTGAGATGAGAAGTCAAGATATCGTTTTCCCTCTGTATCATAGAAGTAAGGGCCCTCTGCATCAGCTATAAATAGGGGGGTTTTCCAGTCTTTCTGTGGACGCCATGTACCGTAACTATATTCTGTCAATACTTTCACTAATTTCTCTTTATCTCCCATTTTGAACCCCCTATATACTTTTACGGCGTATTAAAAATATTTTTGCTAAAAAATTGAAAGATCATTAGATATATTCGCGTTTTTATGTTTTTATTTTCAAAAACTCTTTCATTCATTTAGTATTTATTCAAAAAGTCGTAATCAGGTAACATAACATGTAAGATAATCTTTTTTTACTTACCTAATTTTTCATCGACAAAACATTTAATTGCATTTCCTTTTTACATGTTTTCTATAATATAAATTTTGCATTAAGAAATGTTCATTAAACTCTATTTCGTAACCATTCAGAGATTAAATAACTCCCTCCCATCTGATATCAGTCAACTACGAGCTACTACTTCGAAAATTACACAATGCTCTTGTTGAATCTATCATAAATATATAAACATCTTTAAATATGGGTTGGGAATTATTAAAGCCTACCTTTTACCTCTTCTGCCAGTTTCACTCAGACGGAGAAGGTGCTTTCAATTGGTTTCAAATAAAAAGGAACTAATAGTAATAGCTTTGGGTGGTAACGCTTTTCTAAGAAAAGGTCAGAAAGGATATGTCTGGGAACAGTGGAACAATGTAAAGGTTGCGATGAAACAAATTGCAGACATTATTGAAAAGGGTTACCGTGTTGTATTAACGCATGGCAACGGGCCCCAAGTTGGAAACATACTTGAATGGATGGAGGCCTTAAAAGATAAACTTCCACCCTTAACAATGGATATTGCTAACGCTATGACCCAAGGCTGGATCGGATATATGATTCAACAAGCACTTTACAACGAGTTAAAAAAGAGGGGTATAAATAAAACCGTTGTAACTATAGTGAACCAAGTCCTAGTAGATAAAGATGATCCAGCCTTTAAAAACCCTACAAAATATGTTGGACCATACTATGATGAGGAGACCGCAAAGAAACTTATGAAAGAAAAGAACTGGGTTATAAAGTTGGATCCTAGAGGAGGTTGGCGTAGGGTTGTACCATCTCCAAACCCCATAGACAACATAGAGAAAGAAGCCATCAAAAAACTATTAAAAGACGGATTTATCGTCATTGCATCAGGTGGAGGAGGAATACCAGTTATACGTGAAAACGGAGAAATAAAGGGAGTAGAAGCTGTCATAGACAAGGATCTTGCAAGTGAAAAGGTGGCTACATTACTTGATGCCGATTATTTTGTTAGCTTAACAGATGTTGAAGGCGTCTATATAAACTTTAAGAAACCTGACCAAAAATTGCTGAGAGATCTTACTGTAGATGAAGCAGAGAAACTTTACAACGAGGGACATTTTCCACCTGGGAGTATGGGTCCAAAAGTCTTAGCAGCAATAAAATTTGTCAAAAATGGTGGAAAAGCATCATTCATAGGACATTTAGAAAAAGCTAAAGACATTATAGAGGGTAAAACAGGAACAAAAATTCATCGATAAAATTTTAAATTCATTTTCTGTTTTCAATGTCCTTGAAGTGTAATGAAAACAAGGAATTTACTCTTCTTCACCTACCTCTTTTGCTATCTTGTATTCTAGACTATGTTTTTCCAATTCCTTTAGGATTTCAGGATTTTTCTTAACTAGTTTTTCTACTAGGTGAAGATACCTAGCAACTCTTATAGCATTAGGCGAAATTTCAACAAGTTGAGTTCCATCAACCAAAACATAGTGTTTCCGTGGAACTTTTTCCTTAACTATGTATAAGGCTTCGTTAACAGCTGCATGAAGCGTAAAACAGTGGGGGGAACTATCAATGGTTAAAACTACGATGCTCCTAGGATTAGAGGATCTAATCATTGAAGCTAATTTACCATAGGTAAAAGAACCCTCTGCCTCCGGACAAACACTGAGGACGACTCTTCCCTCAGAGAACTTCTTTAAGACATCAGAATTAATATACTTGACACATTCACCAATAATTAACCAATCTGAGTTTTTTAGTTGAGGTGCTTTAACCCAAGTCTTTAATAAGTGCATTTAACATTCCCTCTTAAACTTTTTTAATAATAAGTATACACATAAATCCCCACACATAGTGCAGGGGCCCTCTGTCACTCTACTGTAGCGTTCATGCATAGCCCTAGCCTTTTCAGGATCCAAAGAAAGCTTATACATTTTCCTCCAGTCGAGCTTCTCTCTGGCGATAGACATTTCTAAATCGTGTTTTAAAGCTTTTTCACCAAGCTTGACGATGTCACCAGCATGGCCAGCGATTTTAGCAGCAATAAGACCGAGTTTAACGTCTTCAGGGCCAGGTAACGAAAGATGTTCTGCGGGGGTTAAATAACATATAAGGTCCACTCCCTCGGCAGCAGCGATAGCAGCGCCGATAGCGGCTGCAATATGGTCATATCCAGCAGCAATGTCGGTTACTAAAGGACCTAAAACATAGTAGGGTGCACCTTTACATAGAGCTTTTTCTAATCTTACGTTAGCAGCAACTTGGTGTAACGGTACGTGGCCGGGTCCTTCAACCATAACTTGAACGTTTTTCTCCCATGCACGTTCAACAAGGCGAGATACATTGAGCATTTCAGCCATTTGAGCATAATCGTGAGCATCAAGTATAGACCCAGGTCTCAAAGCATCTCCAAGACTTAAAACAGCATCGTACTCGGCTGCAATTTCTAAAAGATAGTCATAATTTTTGTAAAGAGGATTTTCCTCGTTGTTATGAAGCATCCAAGCAGCTAAAATGGCACCACCACGACTAACAATACCAGTAACTCTACCTCCATTCACCACTTTCTTAACGATATCTTTAGTTATGCCAACGTGAACAGTCATAAAATCAACGCCGTCCTTCAAATGTTTCTCAATAACTTTAAAAACGTCGTCTTCGGTCATGTAGATTCCTGCGCCTTTTTTCTTTGCAACGTCAATAAATGCTTGGTAAATTGGCACCGTACCGAAAGGTACTGGCGCAACTTTAATTAACTCTCTTCTAATACGATCTAGATCTCCACCAGTGCTTAAATCCATTATAGTGTCAGTTCCATATTTAATAGCAATTTTAGCCTTTTCTATTTCCATGTCTAAATTAGTGTAAAGCGTAGAAGTGCCAATGTTCACATTAACTTTAGTGGTAAGTCCCTCACCTATACCCACTGTCTTAACGTTCTCTCTCACCATATTTCTAGGTATAATAACGGTTCCCTTAGCCACTCTCTGCCTCAACCATTCTACTGGAACATCTTCTATTTCCGCTATAAGTTTCATTTCCTCGGTAACACGGCCAGCTTTTGCTGCTTTCATCTGCGTTGTCATCTAAAATCACCAGATATCTTCTATTTTAGTTTTATAAAATGCTTAAGTAAATGTCTGGATGTATTCAATGAAGATAATTATTTAAATTTTTGGAGGAAATGTTCCCATGAAATCACTACAAGTCCCTCAAAGATGTCTTGATGATCCTTCCACATGCTATGAATTTCTTGATCTTCAGTTAATAATATGTCAACTTCATGGTATGCCATAGAGAATATGATTCTGTCAAAGTAGTCTGATAGTCCAAAATCCAAAAGCTTATTTTCAATTTCATCGATTTCGGGAGTTATTAAGGAAGGAATTTTTATTTTACTTCTATAATATAGAACGTCAAGACCCTTGTTGTACTTCTCTCTTAACGTTTTTCTTAACTTCATGTTTTTCTCGCCTTACTAATAATTATCCACTTAATTTCAATTAATGAAACTAGAGAAACCAAAAAAGCACATGCTTTTAATATTTAATAGTTTAGCTAGATCTTTTCTGGAGAATTTATCGGTTTCAATGCCGAATAAAGGCATAATGTAAGTGTGTGTCTAAAAACACTCTAATCTTCTTTCCGGTCAATCGTAAGCTCCCTCTGCATCTTCTCTATAATTTCCTCCGCCTCTTCAAAAGATATCTTAAGAACAGGCTTCTCTCTAAGCAGCTCTTCGATTGAAGGAATTGTTTTCACACGTATCTCTCCCTTCTTAGCTATCAGTATAACTTTGCTAGGAGCTTTTAACCCAGAAATCTCTCTCATGTCCTTTGTAGTGTATATTTCTCCCTTTTCCCAACTCTAGCCCTAGTTACAACACCCTTTTTAATTCCTTTCACAAAATTGCTCGGAGGTATTCCTATCTGTCAGACATATAAACGTTATTTCTGACACATAACTCTAGCTTATCTGGGCCACAGAGGAAAATAACAAAATAAAATGAATGGAATTTTGTAACGTGTTCCTTAATTGGATAAAATTTCATGGCTGCATAGCTAGATCTGTAATTTGTCAAGCCCTAACTGTTTTAGTTTTTCTTCTGTTGGTTTTCCCGATTCATAGTCCCATTTTCTTATCTCATAGTATTTTTGAAGCATTTTATCTATGTTAGGCACTCTGCCTTCAGTTCCTCCTTCTTTCAAGGGAGTTAATACTATTTTTGGTAAATAGTCGTCTTTCCTTGAAACTCCAAGCTTATTGTTTAAAATCCTTTTCAAATTGAAAATCCTCTCACCTAGGAGATCAAGATCCTCAATTTTGTATGCTTGTCCAGTTGAATAAGTTAGTAGTTTTGCGATGATTTCTGCCGGTGGATTACAAAACTGACACATGATCATAGAGTTGTACACCGTTCTCCAGTTCTGAGATTTTATGGCAACCTCTACTTTCTTTTCTTCTTCAAATCTATCTCCGGAAACTATGCCTAACTCAGGTACTTCCTGCCCAAGATCAACCAAGTAAACGTCTCCATTAAGATGACATGCGCCGCGAGGCGAAGTCGCGTAGCATATTGCCATGCCAAAGAATGCTCTAGGATCATGAAAAGGTATTTCAAGCCCCTTTACCTCTGCTGCATAGTCTAATGCACCATATTTTTCACCAATTCTCCTTACTCCCTCAGCTAAAACATCTCCGAAACCCTTTCTAAAAGCTATCATCTCAATTAATTGAATAACAGTATCTATGTCGCCCCATTTTAACTCAATACCATTTGTTTCGTCCTTAGAGATCTTCCCCTGTTCATAGAGGTATGTTGCAAAAGCTATTGTTGAACCGCAACTTATTGTATCAATGCCGTAAATATTGCAAAGATAGTTGGCGTAAGCTAAACCTTCTAAGTTGTCGTTGAGAATAAGGGACCCAAAGGCGCAAAGAGTTTCATATTCTGGGCCGTCAGTTTCAGGTAGCTTATATTTTCCCTCATCTATTTTAACTACTCTACCACAGCCGATTGGACATCCGTAACATGCACGATTTCTTACAAGTATTGTTTCAGCCATTGTGGAACCACTAATTTTACTAGCATTCTCAAAAACACCTAAAGTGAAATATTTGTTTGGCATATCACCCATTTCTTGCGCTAAATCAACATAACCACCAGTACCTAGTTGCCTAAACATCTCCGAGTTAAAAGCTTCTTTAACAATAGTATGTGCTTCTTTAGCAACCTCTATGAACTTATCTTCATCTGCTAGCGGAACCTTTTGGGAACCAAACACTGCAACAGCCTTAATGTTTTTAGAACCCATAACAGCCCCCATACCAGTTCTACCAGCAGCTCTTCCACCATCGTTCATGATTGCTGCATACTTCACGAGGTTTTCTCCAGCAGGACCAATACAAGCAACACTAACCCTCTTCTCACCAAGCTCCTCAACTATAATCTTCTGAGTCTCAAAGGTAGTTTTACCTACCAAATGTTCGGCAGACCTTAACTCTGCACTGCCATCAATTATGGATAGATATACTGGTTTTTCAGATCTCCCAACTATGATTATTCCATCGAAACCTGAAAACTTCAACATCGGACCAAATTTCCCACCAGAGTTAGATTCGCCCCAAATACCTGTTAAAGGAGACTTAGCACAGACAACGTATCTCCCACATGAAGGCGCAATTGTTCCAGTTAATGGACCGGTCATAAAAATAAGAGGACTCTCCGGTCCTAAAGGATCTGTATCCTTATTTATCATGTCGTAGAGAATTCTACATGCAAGGCCACTCCCGCCGAGAAACATTTTTGCAAAATCCATGTTTAACGGTTCTTCGGAAATTTTACCTGTTGACAAATTCACTTTTAGAATTTTCCCCATGTAACCCATTTACAACACTTCCCAACTAGAAGTCTACACTTTTCCCTTCATATGCGTATAGGAAAAGTTTTCTATAATCTTCTTCAGTCGGTACACGAGGATTTACAATAGTACCCGTTGACTCGTTTGCTTTCTCAATTAATTCATCTAGTTTTGCTTCAAATTCTCCACGTGGAATACCCATCTCCTTTATGCTTAACGGTTCTTCAAGTTCCTTCATTAAATTTCTGACGGCTTCGATAAGTTTTCTAGCTTTCTCTTCATCGGATCCATCAGTAATTCCTGTGGCCTCAGCGATTTCCGCATATAAACTAGCAGCTTCAGATAGATTATATTCCATTACGTAGGGTAAAAACACTGCAACCGATCTGCCATGGGGGATTTTGAAAACAGCACCGAGACTGTGACCCATCGCATGAACAATACCTATCTGAGAATTGCTAAAAGCTAAACCACTCATTGTAGCAGCATTATGCATTTTTTCTCGCGCTTCAGGGTCGTTTCTCCCATTTTTGAATGCTCTTGGAAGATATTTGAAGATTAACTGTACTGCTCGGAGAGCAAGAGCGTCACTGAAATCATTTTTCCATTGAACGGTGTAAGCTTCAATGGCATGAACTAAAGCGTCCATACCCGTGTCAGCCGTTAACCTTGGAGGTAAATCTAGTACTAGAGCTGGGTCAAGAATGGAAATATCTGCAACGACTTCCTTTGAAGCCAGTTCAAGCTTTACTTTTCTCTCTGCATCGGTTATAACTACTGCCCAAGTTACATCTGCACCCGTCCCCGAAGTTGTTGGGATATTTATTAAACGGGCCTTTTTCCTTAAGTTCAGTTTCTCAAAAGGAGTGATGTCTTCTATGGTTAGATCGGGTCTTTCGTATAGAACCCACATGGCTTTGGCGGCATCCATGCATGATCCGCCGCCAAGACCTATAATCCAATCTGCTCCAAATTCGGAGAGAATTTTTGCACCTCTTTCAATAGTTTGCTTTGATGGTTCTGGTTCAACTTCATCGAAAATTCGTATTTCCATACCTGTTTCCTTTAACTGCCCAACAACCTTATCTACAATGCCCAGTTTTCTTAGATTTTTATCGGTTACGATGAAAACCTTTTTTCCTTCAAGCTCTTTTAGGTATTCTAAAGCGCCCTCACCAAATACAATTGTTCTGGGAGAAGTGAAAAACCACATAACTACACCATCTCACTTAGATAAATTCTGTTGGCACTTTACTTGCTGTTGCGACAAGTTCTTTTGCAGCCTTAGTAGCCCTCATAACTTTCATCATACTACCCTTTAACTTAAATTTCCTCGTGAGCAGACCTTTAATTGGATCTATTTCGCCTTTAATTAGTTTTTTCCAATTGGAGTAAGGTCCTTCATAAATAAATTCTGTCTTTTTCTCTTCCCTGCTCTTTAACATTCTGGCTTCTCTGCACTTCCCGTGCCAAAGATCCACATAAAACACGTATTCCTTGTCTAATCCCTCATCCGGTGTAACTATGAATAAAAAGTCACCTTCCCAGTTTTTTGCAGCCTCCTCGTACTCTTTGTTCTCGTTTAACAGTTTACAAAATTCCTTGACCCAT
>JAUQZC010000024.1 GCA_030587435.1 Candidatus Baldrarchaeota archaeon
TAGTTAGACGCGACCTTTCGATAAGATCTGAAGGAATCGAAATAGAAAGTCTAAATGATTTAGTCAATAAGATCGGGGAAAAGCTTAAGGTTGATTACATTGTTGTTATTGATGAGTTTCAGAGGTTGCCTATGCATATACTTGAGGACTTAACGCAGTTCCATCCACGTGGAAGGCTAATTCTTTCGGGTTCAGCGCTAGGAATTATAAAAAAGATTTTTGAGCCTTCCTCTCCACTTTTAGGATTTTTCACACCCATAAGAATTTCATTAATAAGTCCTAGAGATATTTTATCAACGTTATCCAAAAAGTATGATCCTGTAAGAGCGGTGGAGCTTTCCGCATATTTACGTGATCCTTGGCTTATACCCCTTTATGGGGGAGAAGAACTTAACGAGTTCGTGTATAGATATGCGTGTAGGTATTGGCAGGTAGTTAAAGCGCTGCTCGGAGAAGTGTTTACAGAAGAAGAAAGAACACTGACAAGAACTTACGAGGCAATATTAAGCCTTATAGGCTCTGGAAAATGGCAGCCAAAGGATATTGCAAATATATTGTATACGAGAGGCATATTAAAGGAACCTAGTAGTTCTGCTATAGCGGGATATCTGAAAAATCTTATGGAAATGGATTTGATTGAAGCTACAAAAATATATGGCTCTAAACGGAAATTTTATCGAATAAAATCTCCAATAATGGAAAACTTCTACTATATGGAAAGCAGATATGAAGTAACCGAAAGAGAAACATCATTTGAAGAATTAGAACCTACATTGAACAAACTAATCAACTTAGAAGTTGAAAGGCTCATAGCTGACTTTTTCGCAGAAATAATGGGTGGACGAAGAGAATACATGCTGCGACCAGAAGTAGATTTCATAGTGACAGTGCGAGATAAACCTAAAGCGGTGGGCGAAGTCAAATGGGGAACTTATAGCAGAAAAGATTTGAGAAATTTTCTAAATAAAACTGAGACTATTCCAGGAGAAAAACTCTTTATAACAAAGAAAAAAGAAGAAACATTTAATGGTGTAAAAATACTTGACGCAAAAGACTTAGTGAACATGATCCCAATAGAAGAATAAAGTTAAATGAAACATGAAAGGAAAAATCTTGTTAAGCGTTGATTTGTCTTGAAGAGAATGTGGCTGAGTTGAATTTAGGGAACTACCATAAAAGACATAAGAGTTTCATGATTATAACTTGAACTGCTCTAGGAGAAGACTATTTATAGCAAAAGAAAAGGAAAAATGACAATGGTGTAAAAATATTTGTGTTCAAGGATTTAGTGGATATAGTGCAAACTTTTGGTTAGAAAAATTTTTAAGTGTGGTTGAATTGGCTAATCGATAGCTTACAACTTAAGATTTTGAGGGGTATACTATGGCTCAAAAGGTGAAGGTTAGGAAGAAAAAGAAGTACGGTAAGGTCTTTGAATACGAACCTATTATTAGAGATGCTTTTATCTCAGATGATTTAAGAGAGAAACTGGAAAAAGAAATACCTAAAATGAAAGTCATATCACCAACAGAAATAGCGTTAAGATATAACATTAAAATCAGCACAGCAAAAGACTTCCTAGAAGAACTGGAACAAAAAGGTCTAATAAAGCTAGCTGTAAAAAACAGGAGAGTAAGAATCTACGTACCAGTAAAAGCAGCGTAACAACTTCCACAATTTAAAATTTACAAATTCTAATTTTGAACTATCCTACAAATAGTTTGAGACCAAGAGATGTTAGTGGTTTAAAGTGTTTTAGATTTAGTGTGTAGAGTTTTGCTCCATTATTTATTGTAATTGCAGCAATCATAGCATCTGTTCTACGTATAGCTTTCCCCTTTCTTTCCATTTCAATTTCTAATTTAGCTGCTAAAACAGCATCATCCTTTGTGTAACTAACTACAGGTAGTCTTAGTATTTCCTCTACAGGCTTAGCATATTTGTATAGACCATACAGTATTTCATGAAGATTTATAGCTGTAATACAAATGTCTTCCCTGCTCTCAATAATCTTCTTTAACAATTCTTCTCCCTTTTTCGATTTCTTATCCATAATTTCAATTAGAACATCTGTATCAAGTATTATCATATTCTTCTCTCCTCTCTTAAAGAAGCTATTTCTGAAAGCAGTTTCTTCTTATCGCGGAACTCAACTGAAGCCCTTAACTTAACAAGTATCTCGCTGGCGCTCACACTTTTTAAAAGTCTCTCAAATAAATCACTAAAACTCTCACCTGGCCGTTTAATAGCCAACAACCTCCTATAAACATCGTCCCTAATAGTAATAGTTTTCACCATTATTTAACCACCACAAAATGTACATTTAAACATACATTTAAACATTTTCAAACAAATCTACAAAACCTAGAGGGCTTACATTAGATGTTGAGACAAGGAATTTTGGTAGTCGTTGGAAATAGAATGCATATATTAGTTGATGACCTGATTATTGTTTATTTAATCATAGGAAATATTATTAAAGTCGTAACAGTTATTGATGTAAGTAAGAGTAGAGATATAATTAAAAGAAGAGAAAAGAAAGGAAGATGGGTGAAAATTAGATGAAAATCAGATATGATCCTGAGGCTGATATACTTTACATTCTCATTAAAGAAGGAAGTATCAGGAATACTGTTGAAATTAGTGATGATTTATTTATAGAGTATGATGAAAACAACAACATTGTTGGAATCGAAATATGGCAAGCTAGGAAAAACGTACTAAAAGAACTAATGGAATACATAAAAGACGCAATCAAGGCAACTACAAAGTTGTAAAACCATCTAATAACCAGTTTTCTTTAAATTCACTTATATGTCCTAGTCAAGCTTATTTTAACTACAAGTTCTTTAGAAAATGTTAGCATAAAAACGGCGGAGGAAATCTTAAAAGAATTTGAATTCCACATCTAAGTTCGAAGGACTCTAATATCGTAATGATGTTTTGAGAATTAGAGGAAATTTAAGTTAGTGCTGGGATTATGAATGGAAGAGTGGCGGTTAATTGATCTTGACATTTATGATGGTTTTATGAATATGGCTATTGATGAAGCGATCTTAGAAGCTAGAATTAAAGGTCTTGTCCCTAATACTATTAGGTTTTATCGTTGGAGTCCTTCTGCTGTTTCAATAGGTGTTCATCAAAGTATTTATCAAGAGGTTAATTTAGAAGCATGTAAACAATTGGGCGTAAATGTTGTACGAAGAATAACTGGAGGAGGAGCCGTTTACCACGATTTTGAAGGAGAAATTACCTACAGCATTGTAGTTAACGAAAACCATAAAGCAGTACCTTCCAATGTTGCTGATTCATTTGTTGCTTTGTCTAAAGGCCTTATATACGCGTTAAACCGCTTAGGATTAAACGCCCATCACGGAGTTCTCCACTGTCCCTCCATTTTCATTGGAAGGAAAAAGATTTCCGGTAATGCTCAAGCTAGAAGAAGAGGCTTCATCTTGCAGCATGGAACCTTACTTCTAAAAGTTGATGCAGACAAAATGTTCACTGTTCTAAAAATTCCACCTGGGAAAACAAAGGAGCGAATGATACGTTCTGTGCATGCAAAAGTTACATCGATTTACAGCGAACTAAAACACAATGTAGATTTCGACGAAATAAGAGACGCTTTGGTGGAAGGGTTTGAAAAAGCACTCAACATAAAGCTAATACCAGAAAAATTAACTTCTGAAGAACTAAAACTCGCAAAAAAACTAAAAGAAACAAAATATGGTAGAAAAGAATGGAACTTTAAATTTTAATGCACATAAATACTTACTTTGGGCAACATAAAATTCAGGAAATCTTTTCCAATATTAGTTTTTTACCGTTTTCTAACGCCTCTTCTAACATGTCGCCACGCGGCCCGCCGCCTTTAGCGAAGTTTAGCTGTCCTCCGCCTCCACCGCCCAGAATTTTGGAAACCTTGTTAACTATATCACCTATATTTATGCCTTTATCAATAGCTTTTTCACCTGCAGCACCGATGACAGCGGCTCCACCGTTAACTCTCCCTATTAGAACAACTAAGTTCGGATATTTTTGAACAGCCCTTTTTGCTACGGCTTCCATAGATTTTTTCGGAATATCCACGCATGTGACAAGTATTTTTAAATCTCCATGCTGCTCGGCTTTGCCAAGGAGTTTTTCGATTTGTATTTCAGCTTCTAAGCTCATAACTTTTTCTTCAAGTTTATTCTTTGAATCTAAGAGTTTTTGAACAGCCTTTAAGACATCTTTTTCATTCAACATTTTCCTAATGTTCTCCACGTCAAAACGTTCTTTCCAAAACATGTCAATTGCGGTTTTACCAGCTGTTATCATTAAGCGGTCGATGCCTTCTCCTGCTCTCTCCCTCCTCAATATACGTATTGCTAAGACTTCTCCTGTTCTTGCAACGTGAGTTCCACCGCAAAAGTTCACATCCCAATCCTCGATTTCAACAACTCTAACTTCCTTGACGGCTTTTTTAACCTCTAACTCTGGGAATTTTCTTAAAGCTTCCTCATAGAGCAGGAAGTATGTTTTGACTTTTCTGTCTTCCCAAATAACTTTATTAGCAAGCCGTTCAATTTCTTCAAGTTGTTCATGAGAAATCTTTCTACCTTTTCCTACAAAAACCTCTATTCTAGCTCTGTCCGCATGAATTCCTGAACCAGCGACTTTAACATCTCCAACAACTCTTCTAATGGCACCCCAAACAATATGAGATGCTGTATGATGTTGCATATGTAATATTCTACGATTCCAATCGATTTCGCCTAGAACTGTTGCGCCTTCAACAAAGTCTTCAACGCTTTTAACGTAGTGTCTAATTTCTCCACCGACCTCTAAAACTTTATAGACATCAGTTTCAAAACCTTTGCCTTTAATTTTACCAGTGTCCCATGGTTGCCCTCCACCCTCAGGGTAAAATGCTGTTCGATCAAGGACTATATAGCTTTCGCCATCCTCTACTCCTATTTTTAAGATTTTTGCTTCAAAACTTTTCAAATACGGGTCACTATAATACAGTTTCTCCGTGGACATATATCACTCCCCTTTTAACTTGTTTTTACCGGCAAAGGAAGGGAAGTACCATCTTAGACCTCTTTCATATTTAACATCTCTAACAGCTATACCCGTTCTCTCCAAATCCTCTAAAACCATTTGAGCTTTCTCAGTGCTCCAGCCAGTTTTCAAAATAATTTCCTCGAGAGTAACCCAGCCTTTGGAAGAAGCAAGATCTAAAACTGTCCAATGATCGTTAGATAGTTCAACGGGTGAAAAAGATACTATTTTAGCTCCGCTTGGAAGAGTTTTAACTCTGGGGATCACATTTTTCTTCTCAAGATTTTTCAAAGCAGTTAAAATTGTCTCCGGGGTTAATGGGTCGTCTTCTCTACCCCTATTTATAAGTAAAACTATATCGGAAAGAGTTATTACTCCGCCTCTCTTGGGACATTCATCCCTTAAAACTTTCAGGATTACATAGCTGAGTTTGTCGTAAAACTTACCCTTGCCTCTAATTTTTTCAAAGAAACTTGGTTTACCAGTTATAAGGGGAAACTTTTCTTCCGGCTCTGGAAATTTAAACACGGTTTGCAAAGTTGATATAGCCCAATCTATTTTCCTTTTAATTTCCTTTCTCGCTTCCTCAATCCCCTTTATAATCTTTTCACCAAATTTCTCTACACCCATCTTGGTAACCACCAATTTACTATCATTAAGCCACAAAAGATAAGCATAAAAGGTTACCGATCAACCACGTAAAGCCGCTGCAATTTTCCTTCTCCACTAGAAGCAAGGTCGAAGGTGATTTAATTACGAAAAATTTATATTTTCCCGTGGCTAATTTCCCTAGCTAGGGAGATAGTTTCAACCTAGAGGGCAGTAACATGGAGTGAAACTTTCGAACATTTATATGCTTTGTATCTCAAATTTAGTGTTTGTGGGTCTGAATGCCTCCTTCGGGGCGATGTGTGGGACCCACGCAAGATAGATGTGTGGAGTGTTCCCGAAGGGAATGATGAAGGGAGCAGAGTACGATGAGACCGTTCCCCGTGAAAGCCTCCCAATGAAACCAGAGGGAGGAAGACCTCGCTAACGAAAGTTATTAAATGTTCCGAAAGTTAGCGAGAGTCAGAACGGTAAGGGTACAACTGTATCGTCCTCTCTCCTAGGCGTAAGTTAAACCTATTGATGAAACATACT
>JAUQZC010000093.1 GCA_030587435.1 Candidatus Baldrarchaeota archaeon
ATTTCTTCGCTGTGCTTCATCAAAATAGCGTTATGATGCTCAAAGCCCTCCAGCATGTCTTTTCTAAGTTTGACGATTTCCGAAGTAAGTTTAACTATATCTTCACTATGCTTTTCCAAAATTTCGCTGTGCTTCGCGAGGAGTGAATCATGTTGTGCGAAGCCCTTCAACATGTCCTCCCGAAGCTTAACGAGCTCCTCAGTAAGTTTAACTATATCTTCACCGTGTTTTTCTAAAATTTCACTATGCTTCGCTAAAATAGCGTTTTGCTGCTCGAAGCTTTTCATCATGTCTTCTCTAAGCTTGATTAGTTCTTTTTCGTTTCTATCGAGTCTTTTTAGTATTTCATCTAAGCCTATTAAACCTGCTACGCTGTATCTGAATTCTTCGTCTTCTTTAAGGAGTTTGAAAATTTCTTGCTTCAACTTTTTACTCAAATCGCTCACCAAAGCCGTGTCACCAATTAAATATAAACATTCAAGTATTTAAACAGCGTTAAATCTTATAAACCCTCCTACACGCATTAAATAGAACCAACTCATCAACAGACAGTAAACAAACACCATATAGACGAAATAAACCAAATAACGAGTCAGTTAGCAACATAATTTTAAATTAACTATTAAAGCAATCAACAGAAACCGCACCTTCAACTACTTGCCCTTTAAAGGAAGATGCCGACATTTGTGTTATTGTCATATCAACAACAATATTCTTATTACTTTTAAATCAACTTTTAAATAGTCGATACGACAGAGAGGGAAGGCGTGCTAGATAAACAACTAACCATCGGAATCATACTAGTAACATTCGGCATAATATTCACCCTATTCTCCCACATCGTACTCCAAATAGTACCCCTAACAGCCATAGGCATAGCGGCAATACTACTAGGCACAACAATAGCAATAACGTCGCCTCAACCAATACCAAAAGAAACAATACAACTACTAATCAACAGCGCAATACAAAACATCGAAGCACTACTAGAAGAATTCACAACAATAGAAAAAGCAATCTACATACCTAAAAAAGAAAAAATATACGCCTACATACCCCTAAACCCAAACCCTGAAACAAAACTTGCACAAGTAAAAAACGCACCCCAAAGACTAATAATAAAAACAGGAGAACACTACGGGTTACAGCTAATACCCCTAGGATCAGAACTACTAAAAACCTTAGAACCCTTAGAAGAAAGAAGCCTAGAAGACATCTTGAAAACAATGCTGGTAGATCTGGCGGACGTAGCAGACGACGTAAAAACAGCACAAAAAGACAACACAATAATCGTAGAAATAACCGGAACAAAAATAGAAGTAGAAGCACCAAGATACCTAAAAACCCTAGGAACAATACCCTCATCCATAGCAGCAGCAACGATAGCAGCAACACTCAAAAAACCAGTAAAAATAGTGGAAGAAACCATTGAAAAAAGAAAAATAACAGCAAAAATCCAAATACTAGAGGAATAACACATGAAAAAAGAAAAACTATTCCTAATAACCTACGCACTTTTAATGATGATAACCGTACCAGCCCTAGCAGCACTAAACGAAAACAGACTAGACGTATACATATCCCTATTCATCCTAGAATATTTTGTAGCAAACTCAATATTCAGACCAAAATATCGAATAAAATATGACCCAATAGCAATCATACTTCTCACAGTTTTCTTCTACATAGTAGCAAATAGAGTGCTTCAAATCCTATCGGGGTAAAAAATTTGAAAAAACCCAAAACAATCATAACACTCGCCATAATTATCTCAACGATCCTCATACCGTTAACACCCAAACTATATGCCTACATTTTCCCACCCCACATAAACCCAGAAACTTTACCTGAACCCCCAACCCCTCCCGTAGCAAATGCTTTAACCCAAGCATTAGATCAACTCGCAGCCCAAAACTGGAACCAACTCGCTCAGCAAGCAAGCAGCATAGAACAAATACCAGTAGCACAAGGCGGATATCTACTAACAGACATATCAGATCTACTTCTTGAACTAGCAGCAACATTCCAACAAATAAACATGACAATACTAATCGTAGAACTACTAATAGAATACGGAGTACTAGACGAAGTACAAGAAGAACTAGAAAACCTACAAAACCTAATAGATGATGCAAACGAAACAATAACCGAACTAGAAGAAAAAATAAACCAAATAATACAAGTCTTCAACCTACAGCCAACACAACTAAAACAAAAGTTAAACCAAGTAAAAAACCTATTAAACAACTACATCCAAAAACGCGAAAAGCTCCAACAAAAACTTGAAGAAATACTCTGGAAAATAGAGCAAGGAATCCTAATACAAACAAACCTACGAATAGCAGCAAACACCTCACAAACACCACCAGGATCAACAGTAAGAATATACGGCATTCTAACAGTTAACAACACACTCCTACCAAACAAAACAGTAGCAATCTACCTATTCAACCAAACATACGAAACTAACATCACCGCAAAAACAAACATTACCGGAACCTTCGAAACCAACGTAAAACTCCCAGAAATCTACATAGAAAGCATAGCAATATTCGCCGCATATAAACCAGTAGAAGAAGACGCAGAACACTACGTAGCTAGCGTATCAAACATAATAGAAATGAACCTAACCTTCCAAACCACAACAATAACAATACTAAACGTTCCAGAAAAAGTTAGACCCTCACTACAATACACAATCGAAGGAAAAATACAACTAAACAACACATCCCTAGCAAACTGGCCAATAAACATAACAATAAACCAAGACACAATAAAAACCGAAACAGACAGCCAAGGACAATTCAAATACACATTCAAAACCCCAGAAACACCTTTAACAAACACATTAAGCATAACAATAACCACCAAACCCCAAAAAGAAATAGGACCAGGACAAACAACAGTAACAATACCAATAGAATACATAGACCCAGAACTAGAAGCAAAAACACCCAAAACAGTAATAGCAGGCATAAACTTCAAAATCAACGGAACAGCAAAAACCGCAGAAGGCCCATTAAAAAACGCCACAATAACGGTCAAAATAGGTCGAAAAACCGTAACAACACACACAGATGAAAACGGAACCTTCACAGTTAAAATCCACGCATCACCACTAACACTAACCAGAAAAATAACAGTAACAATCATACTAACACCAAAAGAGCCCTGGATAAACAGTAAAGCCATCGAAAAAGAAATAGTCGTAATAAACCCACTAATAGTAATCGCACCAATAATACCAATACTAGCACCCATAGTATATCTTTCAAAACCCAGAAGAAAAATAGAAAAAATACGCATAACAATCACAAGACCGCGCGAAATCCTAAGACCGCCCAAAAAAGAAACCAAAGTCAAAGAAACACTGGTTAAAGAAGAGGAGGAAATTGTAATCATACATCCAATAGTCGACCTATACTGGAAACTCGTAGAAAAACTAAAAGAAAAAATAGAAGAATACCCCAAGCCAAGCCAAACACTAAGAGAATACCTTACACAAATAAAAGGAAATCTTGGAACCCTAGCCTTAAAATTTGAAAGATTCACAATGCTAACAGAAAAGGCACTGTACCTAGAAGAACTTACGGTAGCAGAAGAAAAATACGCAGAAAAACTATACAAAAGCTTGTTAAAGGAGTTGAAACAATGAACAAAATAGAAATAATAGCCTTAACCCTAATTTTCTCAATACTATTCTCACTATACCTAGTTTACACAATACCACCAGCAGAAGACTACAACCCAGAAAACCCAGAATGGAACGGACTAACATCACTAAAACAGCAAACAAATGCCACAGAAATAACAAACATAGACCAACTAAAACAAATAGCAAACCCCAAACAAACAACAATACTAATACTAGGACCAGAAAAACCCTACATACCAGAAGAAACACAAACAGTAAAAGAAATCTTAGAAAAGGGGGCAACAATACTAGTTGCAGACGACTTCGGACAAGCAAACACCCTACTAGAACAAATGGAAATACCATGTAAATTCACGCAAAAAATGCTAATAGACCCAGTATTCTACTACAAAGACTCTAAACTTCCCATAATACTCAACATAAAAAACACAACATGGACAAAAAACATAGAAAAACTCACGCTAAACTACGCAACAACACTTAACATAACAGGATCAGAAATAGAAATCCTAGCAAACGCATCACAATACAGCTACCTAGACATAAACATGAACGAACAACAAGACCCAGAAGACCCCACAGGACCTCAACCAATACTAGTCCAAGCAAGAGTTGGAGAAGGAACACTAATACTTCTCTCAGATCCCAGCATATTCATAAACGTTATGATAAACAAAGAAAACAACACCCAACTTCTCAAAAACATATCAGAAGGAAGAAAAACGTACCTAGACATCTCTCATTACAACTTAACCTTACACACAAAACTAAGAACAGCAATGAGAGTGACATTAAGCTATGTGTACATCCCAGAAATAAAATACACCGTTGTAACATTAACAACAGTAGCGGCAATCTACAGAGTAGGAAAAACCAGAAAACCTGAGAAAAAAGAAGAGAGGGAGGAGGAAAAAGAGATAGAAAAAATATTGAAAAAACACCCAGACTGGGATAGAAAAACCTTAGAATTGTTATTAAAGTGGAGGGAAGAATTTGCCGAAGAAACTATACAAAATACCGGAGAAAATACTAAATAGTGCGTCAAAAATAATAGTAGGAAAAAGAAACGTACTAGAAGCAATGCTAGTAGCCATGTTAAGCGAAGGACACGTACTACTCGAAGGAATGCCAGGAGTAGGAAAAACACTCATAGCAAAAACCCTAACACAACTAATAGGAGGAGAATTCAGAAGAATACAAATGACACCAGACCTACTACCAGCAGACATAATAGGAACAAACATATACGACCCTCAAACATCAAAATTCATCCTCAAAAAAGGACCGATATTTGCAAACACAATACTAATAGACGAATTAAACAGAGCATCACCAAAAACACAATCAGCCCTAATAGAAGCAATGCAAGAAAGACAAGTAACCATAGAAGGCCAAACACTACCCTTACCAACACCATTCCTAGTAGTAGCAACACAAACACCCTACGAAATAGCAGGAACATACCCGTTAAGCGAAGTACAAATAGACAGGTTCGCCATAAGCATAAATATAACATACCCAAACCCAGAAGAAGAAACAGAAATACTATCAAGAATAGACTACATAGAAAGAACAGAAACAGAACCTGTAGCAACACCCTACGAAATAATAAACCTAATAGTAGAAACAAGAAAAATACACGTAGCAGACAAAATAAAACAATACGTAATAGAACTAGTAAACACCATCAGAAACAACCCATACGTAAAAATAGGACCAAGCCCAAGAGCATCCATATGGCTAATGAAAACAGCAAGAACATACGCCCTACTAAACCAAAGAAACTTCATAATACCCGACGACATAAAAAAACTAGCACCCCTAGTAATACCACACAGAATATCACTCACCACAGAAGCAGAAACAGAAGAAATAACACCACAACAAATAATACAAGAAACCCTGGAACAAACACCAGTACCAAAAATATAACAACCCATGAGCGAGGAGAACAAAACTGACCCAAAAACCAAAACTAACCACAAAAGGAAAACAAATACTAACATCAATAATAGTCTTAGGATCATTTTCCCTCATATTTAAAGACCTACTCCTAACAATAATCGCACTTAACGTATTCGTCTTTCTACTTTATGATTTAACATCAACAATACGAACTTCCAAAACTCTAAGCGAAAAACTTCTTTTCATACCTCCAAAAATAGAAGAAAAAACAATAGCAGGAAAACCAATAAAAATAGAATTAGAAACCCTACCAAAAATAAAACTCCCAGCAAAAATATCCCTAAAGCCGCCTCTACCAAACAGCCAAATCACACCCCAAACAATAACGCCAGGAAAAACAAAAATAACATTAACATTCCAACCACAACTAGCAGATATATACAAAACAGAAAAAGCAACCCTAACAGTCACAGGACCTCTAAAACTAACCCAAACAACCGTGGAAACCCCACTGAAAATAACAGTAACAGCATATCCAAGAACCCTAGCAGCAATAATAACAGCACTAGAATATCTAGCAATAACATCACCCTTCACAATGGGCACAGGCACAGCGCAAATAAAACTTCGAGGACCAGGACTAGAATACATGGACACAAGAGAATACCAGCCAGGAGATGAACCGAAAAGAATAGATTGGAAAGCAACAGCAAGACTAGCAAAACTAATGATAAAAGAATACTACATGGAAGGAGCATCCGCAATACACGTAATATATGATGCAACAGCCCAAGACCCCATAGAAAAAGACCAACTAGCAGCAATACTAATAAACACAGCACTAGCAGCAACAAAGCAAGAAATACCAACAGCAATAACAATACACGACCAAAAACAAATAAAAATACACCTAAAACCAACATCACCACAACAAATCCTAAAAATAGCTCTAAAATACGTGTTAGAAACCTTCGAAACACCAGTAGAAACAACGCATCAACTAGTGGAACCAGTAACACAAACAAAAATAAAAACACTATTAAAGCGCTTAGATAAGGAATCAGAATCACTCAAAAAAATTCTGGAAGCAGAACTGCAAGCACTGCATCACGCAGTCCTAAAACATCCATATACATTTTTAATTAAAGTCTCTTACAAAATGCCAGGAAACACAAATCACACAATAATATCCTCACTAAATGTAGACCTGGTGCCTCTTCTAGAATTCCTAGAAAAAATACGCATCAAAAAACACAAAGTAACAATAGTGTGCCCAGCAAAATCATGGTTACGCCAAAAAACACTAGAACAAGCATACCAAACGTATAAAAAACATAAAAAAACGATAGAAATCATCAAAAAACACAAAGTAACAATAATAGAACAAAAATAACACAACCGCTAGAACTGTGCACTAAAATAAACCCAGACTGTTAACAATGTATGAAGTAGTTCTTAGGTCCGATCTACTGTTCCTTCTCAGCCGATTTCACGTTTTTCCTACGTTTCTTTGCAATAGCATTAAAGTAACTTATAAACTCACGTACAATAATATCACTTATAGAAGGTTTCTCTTCTTCCTCTTTTTCGAAGTAGGTTTCGAAAATGTTTTTCTGAAAGCTACGACAAATTCCTCTTTATTGTCTACAATTGTAGAGTTGCTCATTCCTGAGGAGAAACCAGTGGTATTCAACAATTTTCTCTTGACGACACTTCTTGCTCTTCCTTTTTCGATCGCTCCCCTCCTTAAGCGGATAGAAATCACTACAAATGCTAGCATCGTTATAAGCACTGGTAACAAAACCGAAAAACTGAAAGTAATTGATTTCAGCTCACCAAGCAACGCTAAAAAGGGACAAGAGGGTTGAGGAGGGGACTCGGAGGGGGGAGTTTCTGACGGAGGCTCAGGAGAAGGCTCAGAAGGAGGAGAGGTATCTGGAGGGGGAGAAGGCTCAGGAGCTACAACTACGAATTCCTTCCAATCAACAATAACGTTTGCAAACGAGCTTGGGGAAACAATAATAGTTAAAATGTCACTAGAGTTATCGTAACCCCAAGAAACTAAATCTGCACCATGTACGGAAACATTACAAGGTTTAAAGCCATCAGCATGAATCTTAATAGTACAATTGGCCGTATTTAATAATTTTGCAGTAATATTTAAGCGTTTATTAACAAACAGATCGACGATAGTTAAATTTGCGTTTTTTACGCTGACGCCGAACTTTGAAACTAAATCACCATCCATTTGAAGATCGTAAAAAAGTATCATCGTTGCATTCCACTGGTCCCACTCAAACTTGGTAAATTTAAAGTTTTCATCAAATTTAATAACCGTGCCATATGCTGGGATTTTAAAAACAATATCATTACTAAACACGAGATATGTATGGCTTTCATCATGAATTAATGGAGTTAAAGAGCCTTCCGCATTAATCACTATGTAGATGAATGGAATAAGAGCTAATAGGCAAATCAAAAACAAACATGCTGCCAGCAAAAGTTTTTTACATTTCTTCACCTCTACACCCCGCATAACTGATGAGAGCAAGTTGTAGAGTCTTTAAGTTTTTTCTTAACATTATCTATTTCGATGCTACTTAGACACGTTAAAAGTTACAAGTTTTCTGTCTTCTATGTAAAGATAATTTGTAGTTATAAGTATTACTATATTTACTCAGCACATAAATGGAAGAAAACAAAAGTTTAGTCTCTGAACCGCATAGCAAGAAGCTAGACACAAAACTTAATCTAAACTTAGAATAATCAAATACCAAAAAGCATTTAGCGTATTTGGACATTTTAAACATGTATTTATTTAATAAGACCACCTAAGAGTATAGCTATCGAATTAAAATATGAAATTAATTATTTGCAAAACTTATTGAATTTTAAAATTTTTAATTGTTAATTTTTAGGAGAATTGGGATTTTCGTCTTATTTTTCTTATATTTTCAAGTTATCACAAGTAATGAGCAATAAAGTATTTCAATAATTACATCATATAGCGAACTTCGCGAAAAAGTGACAGTAGCATGAAGACATAAACAACCAACAAAAAAGCCAAAGACAATAATACAAAAACCTAAAGACTTATATATCAAAAAGACATAAGCTTTTAACAGAACAAGCGAAAAGTAGCCAACATACGAAAATGATAGCTGCTAAAATAGTACAGACGTTCAAAACACTTGAAAACGGTATTTAAACAATAAAATAAATCGCTCGACAAAAAATATTACTAACAACAAGACTATTTTTGCGGAAGGCAAAGAGCCGTCCGTTGCTGATTAAAAATGGCAAAGAGCCAATACTATTTTAGTGATAGTGTAAGATTCAGATGTTTAATTCTTCAGGAGGGGGAATAAACTTGAATAAAATAACTATAGTAATACCAACATTAAATGAAGCCCCAGGCATCGGCCCAACGATAAAAGAGTATCAAGGAACTTTTCCCCGTGCACACACTCTTGTGGTAGATGGAAGAAGCACGGATGGAACGCAGAAAATAGCACATAGCTTGGGAGCAGAAGTAATACAACAAGAAGGGAAAGGAAAAGGAAAAGCAATAGAAACAGCGATAAAACACATAAAAAATAACGGATATACTCCTAACTATATAATATTTACAGATGGTGATTACACATATCCAGCAAAGCCAGTATTAAAAATGATAAAAATCCTAGAGAAATATCCTAAGGTAGGTATGGTTACGGGAAACAGATTTCACACATATAAACAAAACGGTAATCAAAAAGATGTATTTAACCTAGGAAATCTACTACTAAAATTTTTGCACATCTGCCTTAACAAGATTTGGATGAAGGACCCGTTAACAGGGTTAAGAGTGTTAAAATGGACCCTAATAAAAAACTGGAAACCGCAAGCAAAACACTTCGGAATAGAAGTGGAAATGAATAACTACATAAGTAAACAAGCTAAAATTATAGAAATACCGATAAGATATCGTCGAAGACTTGGAACAAAAAAGTTAAGATTAAGACATGGACTATCAATAGCGTTACAAATAATTAAAAACATAAGAATTTCCATAAAAAACCGTAGCTTAAAGTCTGAAAATAAAAATTAGATACACTTATTAAATTAAAGTAACTTTAAAAAAATCATAAAGTCAAACACAGAGACTCGATGCCAACTTCTTTTATAAATCATACGGTATCTTAATAAACTGCTCTCGCACGCGCACCATAAAAAACACATATATATCTAAAACAAATTACAAAACATATCAATCGACCTATGTTGAGGTGAAAAATTTTGAGTAAGGATAGGGTTATCGGAGGAGGAATGCTAATAGCAGCAATAATAATATGGATACTTTACACTCTTTATGGGTTTTTACTAATTTTGTTTCCAGATTTACCTGTGCCGAAGCCAAATTTCAATTTAATAAACATTCCAGTAACAATAGTTTGGCTAGCCGTGACCGCGGTGTTGTTTATTGCTGCATGGATAGGCTATACTCTAGCAACAACTCCTCCACCAAAGCCAATAGAAGAAATAGAAAAAGAGTTAGAAGAAGAGTTAAAACAGATAGAAACAAAAGAAGAGAAAACCTCATCCGAACCCTAAAACAAAGAAAATAGATTACCATAATAAAGTAAGTAATGCAACATCGGCATTACTATTGTCCATGTTTTATTTCCATTTTAAACTTCAGCATACCACGATATTGCAATAACAGGATCTCTTATTGCTGTTCCATTTGCCCAATAGATATTTACCGAAATATAAGTGGATCCTGTTAGCTCCTTATTCCATGTAACAATTACTGGAACCCCGTCGTAAGTAGCGTTCAAACACGTCAAGGTAACAACAGATGGAACCTGTATCAACCCATGAGAAATACTGGCCCCATCGGCTAAGTTATAGACAACCCCACTGCTCTCAGTAACATAACCGACATTATATCTAATAACTCTGTCAGTACCGCCATCATCAATGAAGTTACCATCAAAGTTATTAATCAATTGATTATTCAAAACCTGAATATTATCTCCATATATAGTTATACCCCATCTATTATCTCTACAAATATTACCTTCAACGATCCCGTTGTTTCCTGAAAGGTATATCCCAATATGAGTGTTTCCGAAAACAATGTTGCCCTTAACAATTGAGTAACTACAGTCGTTAAATAAAGATATTC
Organism: Candidatus Baldrarchaeota archaeon; assembly: GCA_030587435.1. The sequence continues at coordinate 10,731 of JAUQZC010000093.1, forward strand.
CATAGTTTTGTGTTTTAGTCTCCTGATCGTCAAAAGCAATGTTATTAGCAACCACGAGATAATGAGAATTTGAAATACTAAAACCATGTCCAGTAGCGCTTTGCCCATTGTTATAAGCAATGTTACCGATCAAAACAACCTTTCTGTCTCTAGCTGTTGCATATGGAAGCGTAAAACCGTTTTTACCACAGTAAGCTGCAATATTACCTTTAATAATTATGTTGCTTGTACCATCTGTGGCAAACCCATTACCCCCTATGTTGTAAACAATATTGTCTTCCCAGAGAATATGTTTAGAGTAGGCAAAATCAATACCATTGCTTTCCGTTCCACCTTGACCAATAACTATATTACCTATTACTTCGCAGCGCTCTGAAACATAACCGTAAATTCCACCGCTACTAGTATATGGCATAACTATATTATTCTTAATTGAGGTTTCATGAGACCAGTCACAAATTCTTATACCTCCACGTGCCGTTAAGCCTATGCAAATATTACTATGTATTTTATTTCTTTGCAGTTCGGGATCTCCGTCTGTTTTATCAAACCAACTAAAATTAATTAGTCCGTTGATGATTAGGTTTGAACCAACGTCATTATCGTCTCCGTAAGCAATTTCAACCCATGTTCTACGTACATCATCATAACTTTCAAGAACATTGCCCGTGAAATATGACTTATAGACAGGGGCGCCCTTAATACCGAAATAAGCAAAATATCTGATGTAAACGTCCTCAACAAGACAATAAGAACAGTTTTCTAAGAAAATACCATTGTTATTATATGAATTATTGGGGTAATTTGCATCTAAAATGCCACCTACGATCTCTATTTTAATTGCGTTTAATGCTTTAATTATCCCGTCTCCCGCTAAGTTCACTTCACTTGACAACTTAAGCACCGCATGGCTAAGATCAAAAATAGTGTAGCTTGAAACCGTGATCTGCTTAGTTAAAGTAAAAACACCTTTCAAAACAACTCTTTCCTTGTAATTTCTACCGTTTGTTAAGGAGTCCAACACGCTTTGGATAACTGTGCTTGCATCTGTTCCTTGAAATTCTATTTCACCGGTTTTTCCATTTTTTGCATAAACTTCGCCATTTTCTGTGAAAACAATGTAAGCTACATCTTCCGTGAAGCTCCTAGGCTCAATTTGAATAGCCAAATTAGACTGTTGACCGTGAACATACCCCAAACTATAAGATAATAAGGCAACAGCGACCAATAGGAGAATGTAGCCAAAATATTTCATCGTTTGCTTATCTCTTTTAGATTTCGGTTCTTCCATTGCCATTACTGCAAGAATAATCAAGACAAGAGTTGAAAGAGTTATAAGGACAATATTACATCCAAAAGAATTGCTCAACGGTACATTTAATGACGACAAATCTGTCTGTTCTGTTTCAACTTCTGCTTCAACCTCCGTTCCTGTACCGTACTGATAAAACATTAATTCAACTTCTTCTTCAAATTCACTTAGTTCATTTATTTTTTCGTCAAAGAACTCTGTTCGAGTTGGAAACGTATAAGCAGTTTGTTCTAATTCAATTTCACTTTGATCAAAAAACTTGGAAACATTTTCATAGGCCACCTCAAAATATTTCATTTTTAACTCTTCTAAACTGTTCACACCGTATTCTTTTAGCAAGTAGTTGGAAAGGGGCCACTGTTTCCTGTTACGCTCCATTATGGAAGTTTCAGCCGCCATTTGAAATATCAAAATAAAAAATACAATAAGTAGAAGAACAGTTACTGTCCGTATAAAACTTCTTTCAGAAAATACCCTTATTTTTATACCCCCTACACTAATATTCTTAATATAGCCTCTTACTTTCCTCGAAAAACTCTACAACATTAGCTATATGTTTAAAAATTCCTAGCCAAGGTTGAAGAAAGACATTTTTATATACTTTTAATAATGCGATAGCAGTTATAAGTATTTGTTATTTTTATCTTCTCTGATAAAAATTAATATCAATAAGAGCTACTACAACCATGTTTTCACAACATAAATCCATAGCTAATCCGTTTTCTACGAAATTTCCAAAAACTTTCTTAAACAGCAAATTATCTATCATAATGCCAAAGCACGTCAATTCAAGGTCATTCAAAACAATAAAATATGGTGGCACTTAAAGGGTTCTACGAAGGGTGTTAAAATTCGAAAGATAAACCTAAAGACTTATATGTTGTAAAAACTATTTTACAAAACCGCAAAACTACGATTACTAAAACAGCTATGTCATCTGTGAAATTATAAAGACATAAGTGTCTGTTAGCGCTTCCGTAAGGCAAAAGGCGGATTTGCGGATAGAGTAAAATGCTATCCGTAGCTCAGAACAAGGGCTAACACCTACTTCTATTAATTTTAAGATTTATTTATCATTAACAAAATTAGTTTTACTTTTGAAACTCAAACTACTTAAATCGCGATCAAAATCATTCAACTAGCTTTAAGTTGCCTCCTTTTAACCTTAAAATCTGTTAGGAAGCAGATGCAAATGCTTTCAATTTTAGAAGTAATAATAATTATTTTATGCACAATTCACTTCGCTGCACCCTTAACATACTATGTTTACATGAAAACCTTTCTAAAGAAACCGTGGAACGTAAAACTTGACTCAAACTATAAACCGAAAGTAACAGTAATATTACCGACCTATAACGAAAAGGAAATAATTGAAAAAAAGTTAAAGAACTTCCAGAGTCAAGACTATCCTCACGATTTAATAGAAACAATAGTAATAGACTCCGCAAGTACCAACGGAACACCAGAAAACATAGAAAAATGGGTTAAAAAACATAAAGATCTAAAAATAATATTGATACGAGAAAAAGAAAGAAAAGGAAAAGCTCATGCGTTAAACAACGCGTTAAAACATGCAGCAGGAGAAATAGTAATTATTGCAGATGCGGATGCCATGTGGCCAAATAACGCAATAACGGAAGCAGTAAAATGGTTAGCAGACCCAACTATAGGAGCGGTAAGCTGTCTTAAAAAACCAGAGCAGAAAGGCCCAGCTGAAATAGAGCAAGGATATAGAAAATACTATAACACGTTGAGAATATCGGAGAGCAAAGCTTGGAGCACCCCTATATTTCATGGGGAGTTAGCAGCGTATAGAAAAGAATTACTAGATGAAATAGGAGGATTTCCTGAGCATATAGGAGCAGATGATTCTCACTCAGCAGTTAAAATAGCGTTGCTGGGCTATAGAACAATAACACCAGAGACATTATGGTGTACGGAAGCGGTACCTAGAAAAGGTTACCATTTGTGGAGAATAAGAAGAGCACAACACCTAATACAGCATTTCTTGAAAACAAGAACAAATAATAAAATACCAAAAAAATTTAAAACAATACTACACATGGAAACCTTTCTACATGTAGTGAACCCATGGCTTCTACTTTTCATAGCAGTCTTACTCCCAGTATGCGCCATTAAAGGATCTACCCTGTCTAAAATCTTTTTAGTGTCCGGAGTAGCTTTACTAATGGTAAAGTCTTATAGAACTTGGATAACGCAGCAAATGCACCTCATCACAGCATCTGTAAGAAATTTGAAGACAAAGGAAATAGTTTGGAGAAAGGATATTAAATATGCGAAAAAAGTTGATTAAGCTTTCATTTGAATGAAATATTAAAGCCCACAATATCGATTTTCGAGACGTTGGAGATGTTCTTGTAAATGGAAATAGTGCAAGTGTGCCCTAGGTATTATCCATACATGGGGGGAGTAGAAAAACACGTAAGAGAAATAAGTTCAAAGCTTGTTGAAAAAGGTTTTAGAATTAAAATATTTGCAACAGACCCCTACATAAAATCTAAATACACAGAAGAAAATATTGATGGCATTTTAGTTAAAAAATTTAAATCTTATGCTTTTCAAGATACAATATACTTCTCTTACCCATTATTACGAGCGTTAAAGAAAACTAGAGCAGATATTGTGCATGCACATGGCTACAGAGCTTTACCCATGCTTGAAGCAGCTTTAGCTAAAGACACCAATAAAGCTAAATTTATTGTAACAACACACCTAGGATTTTCAAAAATGGGTAAATGGTTATATAAAATCTATAATCCAATTTTTGGCAAGCTAATACTCACGAAAGCAGAGAAAATAATTATAGTATCACCAGTAGAACTCGAGGAACTACCAATCTTAAAATCTTTTAAAGAAAAACTCGCAATTATCCCAATAGGAATTAAAATACCTCAAATAGACATGAAACAGAAGTTGATTAAGAAAAACAAATTAACTTTAATTTATGTTGGACGAATAGAAAAAAGAAAAGGCATAGGCCTATTAGTTGAACTTATGAAAAAACTAGATCCCGGCAAATTCCAGCTAATTATTGTGGGTAGCGGACCATATAGAAACAAGCTTATCCAAAAAATAAGAGAAAACAAATTAGACAATCTTTCGTATAAAGGCAAAATTTCAGACAAAGAATTGCAAAAATTGCTTTTTAACTCAGAATTGTTCATATCATTATCGGAATATGAAAGCCATAGCGTTGCATTAACAGAAGCCATGTCGTACGGTGTGGTTCCCATTGTAACCGATGTAGGAGGAAACAAGCATATCATCGATAGCAGTTCTGGGTTTTTAGTAAGATATCCTGTAAATGTAGATGAAATTGCAAAGACTCTAAACTTGCTATCAAATCAGAGGGAAATAATTCGATTAAAGGCGCTAAAAGCCCGAAAAACTGTCGCTGAAAAGTACGGTATCCATAAAATAGTGGAACAAATTTCAACAATATATGAAAACGCCGTTATTAATCGATAACTCAAAATCTTTTGTAAGCAAGTTTAGTGGAAATTATTATGCAAATTTAAAAGCATAGTATAGGAGTATGCGAAAACGTCCCTAAAATATAGAAAAAATATCATTCTTATCTTCTTTATAACCTTACTTTTTATACTTGCTGCATTTACTTCCAAACCTATTGATTTATCAAAAGGAGACATGTTTTTCTACACAGACCATTTATCACCTCTTTGGTATATAACTGTAATAATGGTAATAGTATGTACATTAAGTTCATCAAGTAAAATTCTTCGACTTTTTTCATTAACACTTCTCGTTGGACTTTTTTACGGTTTTCCAGCAATGTTACTAATAAATCCTCGCATAAATGATCAATATCCCTTCATGGCTGAACCTCTCTACGTACTTCTGCACGGACATTTAGGAAACGTGCATGAAACCTATCGAAGCCCAGGATTAGCTTTATTTTTCTCACAGCTTTTACTTACAATGGGCTTAAGACTCTCAACAATCGAAAACATACGTTTTCTAAGCGACTTTTTCGCATTAATGAACCCCATAGTCATAACATTAATACTTATGGTCTTATCTTCGCGATTAAATTCTAATCCAACGGTTTCAATACTTCTTTTCTTATCATTTTCACATGTTTACACTATGGATTTCTTCCATAGACAAACATTCTCAATACCCCTATTTTTCCTTTTAATGTACAGCATAGTGAGGAAAAACAACCTCATGGTTATAGTAACTTCAATAGCCCTAGTATTCATGCATCCTGGAACCCCTCTATTCACATGGATAGCCATGGCAGTCAGTTTCACTTTTCTCTTCCCGCTCAAAAGACTATTTAGGAAAAACAAGTTTGAAAACAATATCATTACAGTTTTCTTTTATGCGATGATTACTTTAATCGTATCTTGGTTCGGTTTTCACTCAGCAACAACATATTCTATTCTCCCTCCAGTAGTAGGGGCTTTTGAAGGATTCATTAGAGATGTTATTGGAGGAAGCGAACTACTGGCGGTAGAAAAAGTCGCTGTAGGTACTACCACAGAATTTCGCCAACTGGTTTTAATCCCAAGAATAATATTAATGGGAACCTATCTAATAATTTTCTGGCTCATAGTATTAGTAAACTTTTTATTAATCCTTAAACGAAAACTTCCTGTTCCGGTCACATTGACAATATTTACCTTATTCCATATCGGATTCATACCACAAGTAGTTCCCTTTATTTACTGGGGAATATTTAACATTAGAGCGCTACTTTTCGTAATTTATTCAAGCATATTTATAAGTCCTCTCCATTTTAGCCTCGCCAAACAGCTCATATCGGAGAAAAAAGTATTTAGCCAAAATATTTTACGCTTTTTCCGTCAATTCATCATCGCAACCAGCATCGTATCAATCATTCTAGGCCCTCTACTAACATATGCAACAGTACCGTTTCTACACACATCAACCGCAGAAATATATGCACAGCAGTTTGTAGAACTAAAATACGATCGTGAAAATTCTATGGAACCAGTTGCTGTTACTGAATATCCAGTATGGATATTTTACGTTTTAGCTGAAGGAGACACTGTATTAACTGGAACACCAGAAAACTCCACCCAAGTCATAAGCGACGTGAATACAGGTCGATATGAAGTCTTAGTAGTTGGACGCCACGTTACACGTGAACCATTTTACGCACCTACAGGGATTTTATTTGGTAGCGGTAAAGCTGAAACTCAAAGTGAATTTATATCAAAGGTTGTTGCGTACGGAGATGATCACTGGAATAGAGTTCTTGACTTTGGTTACAATAACCAGAATCTTTCAGCTATAGTTGTAGTATATGTTAGAGGATAAGATAATGACTTATTGTATTGATTTAGAACCCTTACCTTTAATAACATTGGGAATACCTGTTAAAAATAGAGCATGGTGCATAGACAAGGTACTAAAAGCAATAGAAGGTTTAGACTACCCAAAAAACAAAATCAAAATAATATTTGTGGACGATTACTCTAAAGATGGAACGTACGAAGCAATTATCTCTTGGACACAAAAAAACAAGAATAAATTCCATGGAATACGTGTAATTAGAGAAAGAAGTAATATACCAAAAGCAAGAAACCTGTGCATCAAACATATGGAAGGAAAATACATATTATTTTGGGACAGTGACGTAATTCCGCCAGAAAGCCTGTTAAAAAAGATGATCGAAATTATGGAGAAACAAGACGACATCGGCATTATTGGAGCCGACTACTTCTACAACTCTTATTCAAAAGAAGCTAGCAATAAGACAAATGTAAATATAGAAACGCACGCCATATATATGGGATTCACTTTAATAAAAAGAAAAATTTTAGATCTAATTGGTGGCTTCAACGAAAATCTAACTGTCGGTGAAGATACAGACTTTTGCATACGCGTAAAAGAAAACACAAAATTCAAAATTTTATGGTCCCCAGACCCCGTTTTACATCTTAAACGCGAAGAAGATCTTAGAAAAGGAGTAACAGGGTTACTTAAATGGCTGAAGTTCAACTTTTACACCAGAGGAGAAGACTATGCAATCACATTCAAAAATCTACCAAGACTGCTCAAAATAAGAATCATTTACTACCTACTTTTACCACAAATATTTATAGTAACCCCAATAATGGTATATCAACTTACCTTTACACCCACAATATCCTCGCTACTAGTTCTAATAACCTATTTAACCTATCTTGCACCCGGCATGTACCTAGAAGTAAAAGGCTCAACTCTGAAAAGAGGACTAGTAAGATTTTTCCGATTTAACATGCCAACAGGCATAGCGCTATCTTATGGAATAATTTTCCATCTTATGAAATCTATATTTAGAAAAAGAGGATAAGATAGGCAAATGTTTGAAATAACCGTTATCATCATTGCAAAAAGGGAACCAAAGATTTACTATACTTTAGATTCCCTAAGAAAACAAACAAAAAAACCATACGAAGTAATCGTGGTCGTCGACAGCCCTGAAGACCCCGTAGTCAATATAACAAAAAAACATCCCATAAATCAAAATGTAAATGTAGAAATTATAATAAACCATTTACATGGTGTAGGAGGAGCTAGAAAAACCGGTGTAGAAAAAACACGAGGCGAAATAGTAGCGTTTATTGATGCTGACTGCATAGCTGATGAAAACTGGATAAAAAATCTGGATGAAGGTTTTTCTGAAAAGGACATCGCCGTTCAATCAGGAAAAGTAATTGACATAAAATCTCCATCAGAAACCCCTATTAACGTAGAAAAAAATGAAAAGATAGCATATTTGAAGTTTGCGCCTTCTCTAAACTTCGCCTTTAAAAAAGACATAGTCGATGTTATAGGTAATTTTGACCAAGAATTTAAGAGAGGGGGAGAAGACCTAGACTTCTGCATTAGACTTGCAAAGGCTGGATACAAAATCTATTATAACCCTAAGGTCAAAGTTTACCACTTGGTAAAGGAATACGACTTGCAAAGGGCATGGAGAGATGGCAGATCTAGAGCCAAGGCTTTCATTAAACATAAAACTGCTATTTTAAAAGATATCTGCAGCATATTACTCCATGTATCGCTGCTTCTCATTTTCCTAACAATGATGGTAACGCACCATCTAAAACTAGCTATTTTAGCGATTTCACCATCACTAATACATAGATTATATAGAACTTGGATTGGCGTAAAACAAGGTCAACCTTTCACTGTTAGTCTGGTTCGATCCCTTATCTCCTACATTTCTTACATATCATTTACTGCATTTTTACCGATTCTAACTATCAAAAAACTGTTAAAGAACAAGCAAACAAATAAAATACATCCTAGAGCAGACTTATTTAACAGCTCGTAAAAACACATATTTCCGTGATTAAAAAGACGGCGGCAAAAGACTAAAAGAGTGATGCTAAGCTATGTTCTTTAAAAAGGAAGATTGTAAAAAAGATGATTGGCCACTAGTTAGCATAATAGTGCTAAATTATAATGGAAGATATCATCTAGGAGATTGTTTAGACGCTGTATTGAAAACAGAATACCCTAATTTCGAAGTACTACTCGTTGACAATTGCTCCATTGATGGTAGCGTTAAATTTGTTAAAAATAACTACCCTAACATTAAAGTAATTAGCTTAAGAAGAAATGTTGGTCCAAGCCTGGCATTTATGGCCGGTGTGCTTAAAGCAAAGGGTAAGTATGTTGCTAGGTTAGACTTTGACTTCGTTGTCGATAAAAAATGGTTAACCCACCTAGTTAAATTCATGGAGTCAAATAACAAGGTAGCAATAGCAGATCCTAAGTTTAAAAGCTATTACAACAAAGAAATGTTAGACAATGTAGCTGCTGCAGGAAGATACATGGATTACTTTGGCAACACATGGGCATTAGGTGTAGACCAAAAAGACAGATCTCATGCTTACAATAAAATTAGACAGGTATTTATTGCTCTAGTTTTACTCCGAAGAGACGCTTTCCTCAAGATTGGAGGATACGATCCTGACTTTTTCTTCGGATATGAGGATATCGATTTATCTTGGAGATTTCGTTTAGCTGGATATAAATTAGTTATTATACCCAATTCGATAATATATCATAAATCTGGTGTGTCCAGTCGGAAAAACGGAAAACTAAAACTTGGATTCTACTACTTTATTCAGAGAAACAAGTTGATAACACTTCTTAAAAACCATTCATTTAAGATGATCCTGCTTACCTTGCCTGTTATCTTTTTCGAAATAATTGGACGATTTTTGTATTTCATGTTTAAGCGAAAAAAACAATACACATATGAAACTTTTAAGGCATTGCTTTACATCCTTGAAAACATTAGAAAAATACTTCACAAACGTATTATCGTGCAAAGGAATATTAAAAAAGTAGCTTACAAAGAAGTATATAAATACATGTTACCATACAGCGGAGGATTATATTATCTGCTCAAAGGAATAAAAAAGCAAAAATAACTCATGCTTCTTTCCATGTTACTACCCTAGAAGAAGCTGCTCACCCAAGTATTGAAAATAACAACACTCATACTATATTTTAAACCACTTGGTGAAATAATGTTAAAAACTAAAAGTATAATAATTCTTGATGGACCACCTGCAGGCGGAAAAACAAAGCTTGCTGCCAGTTTTTCGGTTCATTTTAACACGATTATACTAAATTATAAGGCTCTAGGACCCACAAATATTATTGCACAGATTCTTATGCTACTTTCTTCAAAAAACATTAACCTACCAAGCAATCATGACCCTACACGACAAGATCCGTTGCTTTTCCTTAATAAAACCTTGTCACAACGGCTTTCAAATGTGTTCTTCCTTTTTGAACTCTTTTACAAAGCCTTGCAAGTTGCAATAATGCTACTTTGCCTACTTATATACAGAATTATTATAGTAGATGAATTTTTGGCACTAAGATTCGCCAACTACTTTAATTTTTATAAGGTAGGCGGCTTAAAGAAGCGGCATGTGAGTATTCTCATGCAAATTGATTTCTCTATATTAAAAGTTTTAAGTTGCTTTGGAAAATGCTTCTACTACTACATTAACCGCGATTTAAGCACAACGAAACAGTTTTGGAAAAAAAGAGGACACACAATTCCATACGACACGTCGTTTTTCATATTAACAAATATTTCATGGAACACGATAAAAAAATTTCTTAAAACTCAAACAAAAAACGTAAAGATTCTTGAATACTCTCTATAATTAAAGAACCTAGACGAATACTTAAAACACACAGAGCATTTCACTCATTTAATGATAAAAATGATCTACCATGCCTAAGATGCTTATAATCTCTGAACAATTGTGGCCTGAAGGCGGAGGAGGTACCTTAGCCACCCACCTAACAATAAAACTAATTTCACAACTCCGCGACATGAAAATAGTGGTAGTAAGCGGCACAAAGCATCCTGTCAAAGTGCACGGAGTTGAATACATATTTACTCCCCTGCTACAATATTCAAATAAAGTTAAACTATGGATTTCAAATCTTCTTTTAACAAGACAAGAATGGTTTGTAAAACTCGTAAAATCAATAGACATAGCTTATATACCTAGATATTGCTATCCACTAATACCTTTTATTAAGAAACTTAAAAAGAAGGTAGTAGTTCATTTACATGATTATCAACCCATATCACATAATGCCGTTATTTTACATGAGAAAAACAGAGAAAAAATCGTCGAAAAACCTGCAGACATAGTTCAATTTGAAATATTAGAACATAATAATACCGCAAGAGCGATACTAAGCGTAGTTCTTCTCAGATTAAATGGATTTAGCAGATTATGGATTTCTAAGGCCGATAAAATTATATGTGTTTCAAAGAAACAGCGCAAAATATTTCAATCCACCATGCCCAATCTAGCAAATAAAACAGAAGTTATTTACAATCCGCTACCCCTCATACGGCAACATGTGAAAAAGAGACTTAAGGACCCAGCATTTTTATATTTGGGTGGAGACAGCTATGTTAAAGGATTCCACATCTTTTTAGCAGCCTCCTATGAAATTCTAAAGAAAAATCCGAATGTAAAGTTTCTTCTCGCGCAAAAAAGAGAGCTAAGAAAAAAGAGTTTAATACTTCTCAACAAGTTAAACAAAAAATTTAGAGCAGCGTATCGCTTGCTTGGATGCCTTACACACGAAGAACTGCTAAAAATTCATTCAACAAGCTATGCTCTTATCTTTTCCTCAATATCAGAAGAACCTCTCCCCTATGTTATACTTGAATCTATGTTGGCCGGAACAATGCCTATAGCCCCTAGGCTTGGCGGAATACCTGAAATAGTCTTAGGCACAGTTGCTGAAAAATACCTGTTTGAACCAAATAACATAGAAGATTTAACCAACAAGATAGAGATGGTCTTATCGCTTTCAAAAGAACAACTCGTAAACGACGGAATAAAACTCAGAGAAAGCATTCTAAAGAAAATTAGCAGCAACATTGTAAAACAAAAATTTGCAGATATTTTTAGAACAGTAGCATAGAATTATCAAGTTTTATTATTTGTTAAATTTCGTATTTTGGCAATTAGCTTTTAAAATTGGTGGGATAATATGAAAATTTGTTTTATTGTTAGTGAAATTTTCTCCTTTGGAAGGTATGGAGGTTTTGGGAAGTTAGTTAGAGACGTGGGAACAGAACTGTTAAAGAAAGGTGTAGATGTTTACGCAGTAACCTGGCGTGGCAAAAAACAGCGAAAAGTAGAGAAAGTAGATGGAATTACTGTTTACAGCTTCCCTTACAACCCTTTAGACTCTATTACTTCACATTTATCTTCATACATGGAATCTCTACCAATCTACAAGGCAATAGATGCTGACATATATGTTAGCATCGAACTTCAAATATCAACTTACATAGCCCAAAAGGCGGAGAAAAAGAAAAAACATGTAGTGTGGTTTCAAGATCCATATGATGAACAGGCCTACAAAGATATGGGGACAGTTGATAAGAACTATGAGTGGAACTTTAAAAGAAAAATGCAATTTTACACCACAATAGGTATACTTAGACATGTTTGTCAAAAAGTAGATCTATTCCTCACCCAAGCTAAAACATACACCCCAACGGTTAAAAGATTATATAAAATTCATAAAGAAATCTCTTTTATGCCTAACCCCGTAAAAATCTACAATGAAAACATCAGAAAATCACCTGAACCTACAGTTTGCTTTTTAGGTAGATGGGATCCTCAGAAACGAGTTGAACTTTTCTTAAAGCTAGCCAAAAAATTCCCACATATTACTTTCATAGCACTTGGAAAAGGGCACAACCCAAAAGCAGACGTAAAACTACGTAAAAAATATCGTAAAATCAAAAATCTACAAATGCCAGGCTTTGTAACTGAGGATGAAAAACATCAAATTCTCGCAAAATCATGGATTTTAATAAATACAAGTATACGTGAAGGTCTACCTATAAGTTTTCTCGAAGCTATGGCGCATAAAACAGCAATTCTAAGTTACGTTAATCCTGATAAGCTTGCCAGCAAATTTGGATACTGGACGAGGAAAGGAGATTTTGAACGAGGACTTAAACGGTTATTAAAGGATGATTTATGGGTTAGAAAGGGAGAAAAAGGATTTGAATACGTAAAAAGATTTCATAGCATAAACACAGTAGTTAAAAATTTCCTACATAATTTAATTGAAATTAAAGATTAAAGCTCTTCAACAAATTTGTATTCTTAAAACTCGCTGCTTTGAGCTTTAGGAAAGTGTATTAAGTGAAAAAGATGGCACAAAATTTAACTATAGGGGTTTTCGGCCCCGATGGCAGCGGTAAATCTACACAAATCAACCTTTTAACCTCTTATCTTGAAAGTCAAGGATTTAAAGTTTATAAAACTTGGATTTGCTGGAATCATCTTTTTGCATGGATGTTATGCAGAATTTTTGTTCATCTTGGCTGCTATGTTTGGAAGCCAAGCGAAAAGTGTCCCATTAATAAATATCCACCGATCGAAGTATATAGAGGTAAATTAGGGAAACATATTTGGATGTTTATCGAACTTGTAAGCTTACTTTTAATGCTCTTCACAAGAGTTTTTTTGAAAAAAATTGCTGGTTACATAATAGTTGTTGAGAGATATATTGCAGGAACGTTAGCAGATCTAGTGTATATTCATGGAGAACCTATTTTAAACTCTATTATCTCAAGATTCCTACTTAAAACTGTTAACAATAACAGAACTATCTTTATTTATCTTACAGCAGATTACAAAACAATTGTCGGGAGAAGAAGACTTATGTCTGAACCTAAAGATTACATAGAAGCCCAAGAAACTGCGTATAGGTGGTTTGCACGCCACTTCAACAATTGTTTAGTAATAAATACATCAAAATCTACTATAGAAGATACGCAAAAAACTATTCAAGATTGGATAATGCAGCACATAAAGGTCAAATCCGACTAATTTTGTGTTTTAACGTGAAATAAAAAGTATTAACAAGAAAAGGACGTTGTCTAAATGAACACTTTAAAAGAAGTTTTAAAACCATTTGCATGGTATGCAAAAATGATAGAATTAGCAATGACCATAAGATTGAAAAAACTCTTTGGAAAAGTGTATAAACCTCGCTGGGTCATCTTCCAAACCACCAACAAATGCAATTTGCTTTGCTTAATGTGCAATGTTGGCAGAGAATTTCTAAAAAACCCTCAAATAGCAAGCAACGATCTAACCATTGAAGAACTAAAAAACATTTTCAAAAGAGATTACAATATGTTGAAGAATATTTCTTTCTTGGAACTTACAGGCGGAGAACCCTTTATGCGCAGCGACCTAGTTGAAATGATAAAACTATTCCACAACTTTCTGCCAAAATGTTACATATGGATCCCAACCAACGGAACTCTACCCTCTAAAATAGAAAAAGACATGTCAAAAATAGTTAAAATCCACAAAAACATAGGTATAGGCATTTCTTTGGACGGTGGAGAAGAAGTCCACGACAAACTTAGAGGAGTCAAAGGAACATACAAGAAAGCAGTACAAACAATCAAAGCAATGGTAAAACTACGTAAAAAACACCCATGGCTCGACGTCATGGTAAGCTTCACCTTAACACCCCTAAACGCAAGCGAACCTCCAATAGTATACAAACTTTGCAAACATTTAGGAGTTAGATTCACCATTAGACCCATGCATCTAAGCCCCATATTCTACAAAAATATTGAAATCCGCAATATAGCAAACGAAAAGAATTTTGACGAAGCAACATTTAACAGATTAAAGAAGGTTTTCAAAACTCTGGTTCAAGAAATCATCGCAAACGATAAGTTAGCAGCTTTCCCACATCTCTATTACTTAGAAAATGCCATAAAATTTATGTCAGGAGATATGCACCGAAACTGGGAATGTTTTGCAGGAACCTCTGCTTTTTACCTCGAAGCCGACGGAGACGTATACCCATGCACCTTTCTAAACAAAAAACTAGGCAATTTACGGCAAACATCATTAAGAGACATATGGATATCCAAAGAAGCACGTGAGGCAAGAAACGAAATAGCTAAGCATAAATGCAGTTGCTGGGTTGAACACGAAGCCTATAGAATCATAGAAGAGGACTTCATCAGAATGCTTATGTTCAGCGTAAAATCCTTCGCAAAAATGATGATACATAAACCTATATTACCTATCGACGAATTAAAACCACATCTTCAATAAACCTACCACAAGATTAAAAATGATTCCAAGGTTTTCACATAACACGCCTTTAAGAGTCAATTAAGCTGGGAATTTAATGTTAAAAAAATGCGTTACACTTTTTGCACCTTCTTTTAACTATAGAGGCGGTATCGGCAGTTTCACAGCCCATTTAATCAAAGTGCTCAAAAACTCAAATTACAAAATTTTCATGATCTCCTATAACGACATAGATGAGAACTTATACAGCAAGCTCTTCGCAACCCCTCTACAAAACATACATAAACATTCCATTTCGCTACCCATTAGATCTTTCTTCAGCGGTAAATCCTCCTATGGAAATCTAATAACAAAAATTTTAGATCTAAAATATACAGGATCCTTATTTGATCAATTGGACAGACTCGGTGTTATTTCATTTAATGTAACAGGCGTATGGTTATTTTTACCTTCACACTTCGTATACATTCACGACCCAGAACGCTTAAAACCAAACCTACAAGGCGTAAACATACAGAGAATATGGAGAAGTCCATATCAACACATCGTGAAAAAACTTTTACAACTCTATAAAAAAAGTACTATTTTTGTTAACAGTAAATATTGTCTTAACGTTCTCAAAACATATACGGGCTTAAAAGGAAACGTGCTTAGCCCACCTATAAGAATTAATGCTTATAAAAAGGCGTTAAATGGACCTCACAACAAACCTTGGAGCATATCTTTAGTTCGGTTTGACAAAGACAAAAACCTAGAATTAATTATAAAAGCAGCCAAACATGTTAAAAACATCAAATTTTTAATTATCGGCTTTCTAGACGACTACAACTACTTCAAAAAACTGAAGAAACTAGCTAAGAACCTAAATTTAAACAATGTCCACCTACTACCAAACTTATCTTTTAACGATAGATTAAAGTTTTTTAGCAAAGCTAAATTTTACCTTCATCCTACAATCAGAGAAAACTTTGGAATTGCAATTCTTGAAGCCATGGCATCCGGCCTAGTACCTTTTGTACATAGATCAGGAGGCCCTTGGACAGATATCCTCGATGGAAAAACGGGACTGTACGGTTACCCGTACAAAAATGTCGAAGAACTCGTAAACCACTTAAACGGTCTCATAGGCAACGAAGAAAAACGGGAAAAGCTCTCCAGGAACGCATATGAAAAATCAAAACAATACGATTTATCCAACTTCAAACAAATTTTACTAAACTATTTCACAAAACTCCAATAAACGCATCCCTAAAACCATCAGAAAACAATATACAATTTTATTTTCAATTACCATGAAAATAGATTAAACCAATTAAGCTAAGTGAAAAAACAACATTTTAGCTATCTAATTTGAAAATAGCAGAGCTTCATGATTAATGCACTTACCGGTGATTTTATGAGCGATAAGAAATATATAAACGATAAAGTTTTTGATATTGCTGAAAACTCTGTTCGTGGGGGGCTATTCCTCTTCGTAGGTAACATTTTTTCCACCGTCATCACGGCTTTTACATCTATTTTAATTGCCCGCTTCCTAGGTGCTATTGGCTACGGTTTATATAGCATCGCCCTAGTTGCTCCAAGCCTTTTATTTATATTCATCGATCTTGGAGTTAACTCTGCTTTAATCAAATATTGCGCAGAATTTAAGACTAAAAAACGTAACAAACACATAGCCAGCATAATTAAAAGCGGTTTCCTCTATAAAACAACTTTATCTTTTGTATTCTTTCTCATTTTATTTTGCTTTTCAGACTGGTTTGCAACCTATGCTTTAAGAAGACCCGATATTGCCTTTTTAGTTCGTATCGTCTCTGTTTTAATTATTTTACAAGTAGTGTTCAATACCGCAAGGAACATTTTTGTTGGATTAGACAAAATGGAATACAGCGCTACTGCATCGGTTTTACAGGCCATTGTTAAGCTCGTTATAGCTTTAGCTTTGATTTTTCTAGGTTTTGGAGTCTTAGGTGCAATTATTGGTCATATCGCAGGATATTTAGTAGCCGGACTCATTAGTTTACTGTTAGTTTACAATTTATATAGAAATTTTAGAAGCAAAAATGCAGACACCCGTTTCTCGGCTGATTTGAAATTTATGATTAAATACGGTTTTCCCCTATATTTTTCAGGTCTTTTGATGGCTTTTCTAAGTCAATTTCAAATGTTAAATTTAGCTTGGTTTGTTTCAGACTTTGACATCGGAAATTTTCGCGCCGCTTCCAACTTCCTATCTTTAATCACCATAGTCGTTATTCCCGTTTCTACAGCACTATTTCCCGCCTTCTCTAAATTCAACTTCGAGAAAGAAAAAGAAGAAATCGAAAGATTCTTCCATTACTCCTTAAAATACGTCCTATTACTATTAACTCCCGTAGCTTTACTCGTTGGAATAACTTCACGAAACTTAGTTTTCCTAGTTTACGGAACAGACTTCATCTCAGCCTCATCTTACATAACTCTCTTAACCATTACATATTTTTACGGCGGCATTTCAATGGTCATTAACAATTTTTTGAACGGCATAGGCAGAACCAACATCACCTTAAAAGTTAACGTAGTCAACTTCCTAATCTCTCTCCCATTAATTTACATTTTAACAATGCTTCACGGAGTTCTAGGCCTCATTACCTCCATCATTATATCAAGCCTCGCCGCTTTAATCTACGCCTCAACAATCATAACCAAAAAATTTAACATAAAATTTAACTACACAGACGTTTCAAAAATCTATTTAACAACATTTCTATCCGGTTCCATAGCTTTCCTTTTCCATCATTTCATTTCTTTAAGCTACCTAACCGAATTAATCTTGATTTCAGTTATTTTCACTATAAGCTACCTAGTTCTAGTTCCTCTGCTGGGCGCAATAAATAAAAGGGACATAGAGGTTTTCAGGTCTATTTTCAGCAAATTCAAGCTAATAGCCCCCTTCACAAATATCTTACTTAACTTCGAATCTTGGCTTTTAAACCACGCCAACAAAACAACATAACCCTCTAAATAAACCATCTAAACCATTACATTACTCGAAAAGCCGGTGAAATATATTTGAATCTCATAGCTCTAATAGGCACGGTAAAACCTTTCGAAAACAAAGGAGATGAAGCAATCTACATAACCTCAATTCAACTAATCCGAAAACACTTAAAGAAAATTAAAATACTCTTAGCATCACCTGAATTTAACCCATCATATAGAAAACTAAGAAAATACGGAGCCGACATCATAACTCGTCACCCCATGGGCGCACTTAGCGAACTCCTGACAAAAAGAAACACTCCAAACTCCTTTCAAAAAAGTCTTGCAAAATACATCTACTACCACACTCCTCCCCTTATATCAGCCCTATTATCCAAAAGAATCCCATCCAAATTCAATAAAATCCTCAAAAACATAGACACATTCGTAATAGCTTCCCATCCACTTGAAGCAGCAGGTTTCTCAACATATGTATCCTCTTTTGTCATCCCTAGGTTCCTAAACCCCCAAAGCAAAATTATCGCATTCCCACTATCACTATCAACAAAAATACTAAACAATTTCATATCCAAGTCTCGCGCAAAAAATGCACTAAACAAAGCAAACATTGTTTACACCCGTGGGAACCACACAGCCAAACTCCTAAAAAAACACCTAAAATTAAAAAACGTCGTTGCTTCATTTGACCCGGCAATCACCTTATCAAAAACGGAGCCAAAAGAAAAACCGCTCAAAGGCATAGCAGTAGTACCTGCAGGTTTGTCCGTAAACCCCTTATTTCTCGCAAAACTCATAAGAAAACTAATAGAAGAACTAGAAAAACACATATATATAATTCCCTTTTCCCTCGACGATATACCAATCGCTCATAAACTGTTTAATCTCGTTAAAAACAAAGATTCCTGCAATGTAATAGACACTAGTAACATGAGTCCACAGGAATTAAAAGGCTTCTTAAGCCACGTTGAAATGCTAATAACCTCCCGAGTACACGCAGCTATATTCGCCCTAAGTGAACACATTCCAACAATTGGCATTCTCCGCGAAGACGACGTAAAATTCTACGACGTCCTAGGGACATTCAAACTAGACGAATATATCTTTAATCCAAAAATAGCGCCCATAAACACATTAAACAAAATAATAAGCACAGCAAAAGCCATTACCGACAACAGATCAGACATAGTCCAACTAATTAAACAGAAATTACCATTAGCAGTTGCAAAAGCCGAAAACACATGTTTTGCTTTAAAAAAGCTTGTCACCGGTGATTAACATAAACCTAACTCATTACTGGAAATTGATGAAGAAGCTTTGCGTGGGATGTGGCGCATGCATTGGAATTTGCCCTAAAGAAGCAATATCTCCAACAGAGATTAAAGGCTACGCATCCATTAACATAAACACCTCGAAATGTATTCAATGCGGACTCTGTGTTAAATTTTGCCCCATAATTTCTTACCTAAACACTTCTGAACTCCCGAAAAAACCAAATTCAAACATCAAAATATTCACAGGACATGCCACTAAGACCGAAACTAGGTATCATGGTGCATCAGGCGGCACTGTAACTGCATTACTAACATATCTCTTAGAAGAAGGCGAAGTAGATGGAGTGCTAGTCGTAAAAACTCATGGAAAAAAGGCAATCCCACAGTTGGTAACAAATGTTAAGGATTTGAAGGATACTCAAGGCTCCATTTACTTTCCCACTTTTAGCTTAAAGCTCATTAGACAGTTAAGGGGTATTGAAGGCAGCTACGCTGTAGTAGGCCTTCCATGTCAAATAGATGTCCTAAAAAAACTTATAGAAGTAAAATTTCTACCTGAAAATAGAATAAAATATTTTTTAGGGCTAAGGTGCTACCATGTAAATGCACCATGGTATTTAACCTACATGATTAATAAAATGTTAAAATTACCTGTAGACGACGTACATCAAGTCACAGCTAGGAGATATGGGTGGCCAGGCAAAGTTCTAGTAAAAACCCGCAAAGAAAATCATATTGTTCCCCATTTTTATAATAAAAGAACCGGAACCGGATTGTGGAACCCATTAGCATTACTACATCTCACTGCTCAGCTAGGCTGTTTCCTCTGCACAAATCATGAAAACATTAATGCAGATATTACATTTGGCGATGCTTGGATCCCGAAAATAGTTAAAAAAGATAAAATAGGGTCATCACTCATTATTACAAGAACAAAAAGAGGAACTGAACTAATTAGAAAAGCTGAATCCACGGGAAGAATCGCAGTAAATATCTTAAACAGAGAAAAAAGATATTACCAGAGCAATGAAGAACTTAAAAGTTTTAATAAAACATTAAGAATGTTAATTAAAGAAGGAGCAGCCAAAACAATACGGCAGCAAAACATAGCAAACATATTTGCATTAATACCACACCTAGCATTTACATCAACTACGTTAAGACAAACATTGTTGAAAATAATCCCACCGAAAATACTTATGACCGCTGCCAGCACCTATATAAAACTAATTAGCATAACCTCACATTCTTAAGAAAATTCACCCCACTCGGCCAACTTACAGAGTTTTCCATTTTTTAGGTGACACATATGATCTCTGCAGTTAACTTTGTTAGAAAGGTTGAACTAGAAAAATTAAAAAGCGAAGAAATAGAAAAATTTTACCAAATCGCCAAGCTTAATCGCATCGGCTACTTTTTGCTTCACAAAGCCATAGATCAAGGATTAAACCTACCTATTCATCTTTACAAAATATTTCGAAAAGAAAACATACGTTACAAAAAAATCCTAAAAGAATTCACACAAGTATCTCAAACTTTAAATAAACTAGGCATTAACTTCGCTATTTTTAAATCCCTAAAACCTTTTCCATCAACCACAGTCGACATCGACATCATAATCTTCAACAATTATTGGAAAGCAGTCGCAGGTCTAATCTCCCAAAACTATAAAATTCTTGGTTGGGGTCCTGAAAGCGTTACCCTACAAGACCCCCACAGCGTCGTCGGCATCGACCTATACAGAGAAGTTTCCGTTTCTAGACTAAGATATTTCTCCAAAAACAAACTCCACAAATATGTCGAATGGGTTAACACTAAATTTGGCAACGTTAAAAACTTAAAACTTGAATGCGACTTAATTTGTGTCGCCGCTCACTCCTTCATAAAAGAACAAATGTTTACCCTCGCAGACTACTTCTACTTCACTAAATATCTAAACAAATGCAACCTAAATCTACTTCTGAACATCGCAGTTGGAACATGCTCAGAAATTCCCTTAACCATAATTTTAAGGCTTGTAAATGTCATTCACAAAAAAGTTTACGGCAAAAGACTTTACCAAATTAAACTGGACACTTTGGAAGCCAGATTTGAAGAAAAAAGATTCAAACAAAAAAACTTTAAAGTTCCATTCAAATATCATCCACTAACAATTTTAAACGGCATTCTAAAGCTCTTAAAAAGGGAAGAAAACTCTAGAAAAAGCCTAGCATACCAAATAAACTACATACTACAATTAAAAAACACAAAACCTTTCCTAAAAGACCTACTCGATCACATAAAACGAAAAACATACTAACATCACACCACAAAACTGGTACAAACCAATAAATATCAAAGAAAGTAATTGAAATGAAAATCCTAAATTCTGTCCAAAGTGTCTACACAAAAAAACATATACTAGCCATAACCTCGACTAGGCATCAAAAACTAACACTTATTCGAACAAACTACTCACTTTCAAAAATTGAAAAACTAAACACATTCGAAGGTTCAAAAAGCTTTCTCCTAACAAAAACCTTTGATACCTACCTACTCTCAGTAGACAACAAACTCTTAGCATCGAACGACCTCAACGAATGGAAAGAAGTCCTCAAAGTAAGAAAAAGAAACATCATATGGCACACAGCTACAACACCTCAGAATATAGTTGCCCAAGAATACGGAGAGAAACCCACAACTCTTTTCACATCAGAAAACGGCTACAATTGGGAGAAAACGTTAACAAACATAGAAGTGGACCCTAAATCATTACACTTCCACTACATCGCATACAGCCCTCAATACAACGTATTATATGCAACACTAGGAGACGGAAACCTTATCAGAGTCATTGAAATCCAAAAAAACACATGGAAACCCATATACATAGGACCTTGGCAGTTTGTACCAATAACGACCAGCAAAAATAGCATAGTGTTCGGAATGGACAGCGCCATCGCAAAAGGAGGCATAGGAATCTACCAACCCTCAAACAAATGGAAATTCACCTTCCTAAGATGGCGCAACAAAAAAGTCAAATTCACACCAATGAGCAACCTAAAAAAACTCGACAACAACCTCTGGATCACCGCACTCGGCACACCACAAGCCATACTAGTCTCAAAAAACCTAAAAAAATGGCATCCAGCACACATAGAAGGATACAGCAAACAATTCAACTTCCATACAACAATAAGCGAAGAAAAAACCTACGTAGCATGCACAACAGGAAAAAACCTACTACTATTCAAGAAAAAAGAACTAGAAAAAATAACACAAACAACCCAACCAACATTAACCAACTACAAAGCCTACATCGACAAGATAAAAGGCCTAGGATTCACCCTAAAAAGAAAAATATCAAAATAAAACACAACCCGACACCGCACCTACCGGACAAAAACGCTCTAATGAACAAAACGAAAAACAAAACTTCTTTACCCTACAATCTCTATCCGCAATCTACACGCTACACATCGCCTAAAGTGTCAAATATATTAAACACGCTTTAACATTATTATCTTTTTATTTCTTGTTACCTAAATAACAATAACATATTAGACAATTTATTCGCAATAGACAAGACTAAATATCAAGGAGAGAGATAAATGCAGACATATTTAATGATAGACATTCTCTGCTCTGCAATTAAATTCTTTCTCACATCCACTATAAGCATATCTCAAGCCTTATCAAAGACAAAATATCTAAATAAAATCTACATTAAGTTAAATTACCTCGAAGTCAAATTACTTTGAAAGTAGCGGTAGCCTTGTGAAATTTGAAACGAGTTGGTTTGCTTGAATAAAGGCATAATTATTGTTTTGAGCGGCATCGATGGTTCGGGTAAAAGTACCATTAGCAGAAAGCTAAGCAAAAGCCTGATAAAAAATTTTAATCTTAAAACTAGGATCGTTTGGGTTAAAAGCCTACATACCTTGGCTTACCTAATTTATGTCCTTTTCCGTAAAATGTGGGGCATCGAATACATCGTAAATCCCAAGGGCAAAATAACTGAACACTACACTACAAAATGGATGAAAAAACTAGGTTCATTATGGGGTTTCATCGAATTCTTATCGGTTCTCCCATGGATCCTTATAACGCTTCTTTATCGATTTCTAGGCTTTACTGTAATTTGCGACCGTTTCATAATGGATTTTCTAGCTACTGTTTCCCTTAGAGTTAACAACCCGTTTTGGCCCTGGAAAAGTATATGGGGGAAATCCCTTAAAGCACTGCAAAGAAAGTTTTTGACCTTCCACCTAAAGGTTACTTTAAAAACAGCCTTGCAGCGGAGGCTAGACATCGAATATGATTTAAAAGAATTCAAACTTTTAACAGCCTTGTATAGAATCTTAACCAATGACACAAATGCTCATGAAATTCTCAACGAAAAAACATCTATCTCCAATATTATAAAAAGCATAAAGAAAAACCTAACAAACAAAACTAACTAAACGCTATATCATAAACTTTTTAAAGCACTTAAACTACTACCAATTTAAAGAAAACAGTTTAGTATCTCTTGTTTTTATTACAGGTTCGATATTTCGATTAGAAAATTATTGCTTACTTTGCATATTAGGCATTTTCCCGTTATCTCCAATACTTCAGCTTCTCTTCATTACAGTTGAAATGATGGTTTATGATATTGCAACGGTAGTTGCGTAACGAGGGAACGTTTATAAGTAGATTAGATTACATATCTACAAGGTGATATGTATGAGTACTACCGTTAGGATTTCATTGGAGGATAAAAAACGTTTAGCTAGATTTGCAAAGAAAGTAAATGCTCAAAGCTTAGTTGAAGCTCTTAGATTAGCTCTCTCAATGGCTGAAGAAAAACTCGATGAGTTTAAAGGAAACATGGAAGCTTTAAAAAAACTTTTAAAAAACGTGGGCCGCGTTGGAGGCAGAGTATCTGAAAGGGTAGATGAAGAATTGGCTGATATCGTATATAGGGAGAGTAGAAAGGAATGAGTATATTTATAGATACGGGTATTTTTTATGCCTTGCTCGATGAAGAAGATATTAATCATATGGATGCCTTAGCTATTATGACCCATATTCTTGAAGGGAGGTTTGGTAAAGCAGTTACAACAGACTATGTGATTTTAGAAACAACACTACTTCTTAAAGCAAGAATTGGACCTGAAGTTGTTAAAAGTTTTTTAGACTTCCTCGAAGAAAGCGGAATAACTACCATTATAGTTGATAAGGATGTATTTGAAAAAACTCTAAAATTAGTAAAGAAACGGCCCGAAAACCTAAGCATATGTGATGCAGCCACATTAACCATCATAGAAGACTGGAACATAAATAATCTAGCCACTTTCAACCTAAGAAGCTTCAAAAACCTAACAGAAAACATTATAGGAAAGGGATACTTTAATACCCTAACTAACCGCGAAAAAGAAAAAATAAAATCTCTAGTAAAAATGAGAAAATAACTTAAGAATTCGTAACAAGCCTTTAAACATTTTAAGTTAAAATATGAATGTTATAAAATATTTAGAGGGTGTATTTGAAGTTATTAAGGAGGTTCTCTTAGGCGACGAGAGTTTAAGGCGTGTTCTATTATTGTTTTTGGGTCGGCAGCTAGACCTGAAGATTTTATTATCGGAGTTAGTGATGTTGATGTTTTAGTTTTAACGAGAGAAGAGCCATTAAGAAGACATTACAGTTTCGTAACATGTAACTGTGAGGTTAACATTGCGTTTTTTACTGTTGATGAGCTTAGGAAGCTTGCTGAATGCGGCGACCCCTTAACTTTTATGTTAAAGTACCATATTGTTTTACATAATGGCTGTCCTAGGATCATATTGAAACTTACACCTAAAATAACGGAACACACAAAATATGTGTTGAGGAAATCGATTTTTGCTGCTTTAGGGCTTTCTCTGGAAAGCTATTACGTGTTGGAGGATTTTGTTAAATCTCTAGGCAGATGCGACTTTGATTTGCTGTTGAGAACCGCTTTTGAACTTTGTTCAATTTTTCCTTTAAATATCATTTTTAGTTTGGTAAACGCAATTTACAGGGAGATTTACGGGAAAAGATTAGCTTCAATGAGTTTGGATGATTGGGAGGTTAGATTTAAAGTGAAAAGATTTAGAAGACAGAATTTTCAAGTTCCTCTTAAATTCCATCCTTTAACTGTTTTAAACGGGTTTTTAAAACTTTTTGCCCGGAAGAAAGAGTTTAAGAAAAGTTTAAGTTACCAGGCTAGTTATTTGATGAATTAAAGTAATTCTTAAGTCCTTTTTGGACGAATTAGTTAAACACGCCACCGAAAAAAACGCATTAATATTGTTATATTGTCTTGTTACTTAAGTAATAAGATAATGCTAAATGTTGCCCTGTGAACATTGTTTCTATCAGAGCGAGTTAGTATGTTCATTTATTGGAAATAAAGTTTTAGCCTTAATTTAAGGTTAATGTTACATTTCTTTAAGTTAGACATCTATTCATAAAATATTTCATGGAATGTTTAATAATTGTTGATTTAAAAGAGGCTAGTTTGATATTTTGGTTTTACATATTCTTTTGTTGCTTTTAAAAGCCAAATACGTTCTCTTTTCGCTCTTTCCACAAGTTCAGGTAAGGGTAACGTTACATAAAGAACGAGTATAATTTTCTCTCTGAGGTAACCAGGGTAATTTGTTTTAAGTGTATTTAATTTTCTTTTAAGTTCGTCTATAATTGAGGCTCCAGCTCTAAGCGAAGCTTCACTGACAACACAAATATTGTCAGAAACTCCGTAAATATTTAACTCGAAATCAGGCAACTTAAGAACATCTATATCTACATCAACACCCATTTCGCGAAGCCTATATTTTATAATAGATCTCGCCTCTTCCTCAATGTCAACAGTAAGCTTTTTAAGAATCTTTTCAATCCTATTCAACTTACGATCCATACGAGCCTAAACTTCCATTAATCTGTTAAAAAGCTCACGCCAACAAAATCTGCTCCTCACGAAGGCCTTTAACCTCCTCCCAAAGTCTGTTTTTATCTTTCTCTCAAAGCCTCGATTTCACGCCAAATCTTAATTGTCTCTTCGCGAAGCAGCTTCTGCTCCTTGCGTAGTAAGACTTGTTCTTCATCTAGTTTTTCAAGTCTTTGCCAAATCTTTGTCGCTTCCTCTCTTAAAGCCTTAATTTCCTCCCAGATTTTTGGAGC